>CAZIPY010000180.1:0-5227 GCA_964541125.1 uncultured Luteolibacter sp.
AGGCCTCAACCGCAACGTCGGCATCCACGCCGCCGGTGTGGTGATCGGCGACCGCGATCTCGATGAGCACGTTCCCCTCACCCGCGGCAACGAGGGTGAAGTCGTCACTCAGTACGATATGGGAGCCATCACCGAAGTCGGCCTGCTGAAGATGGACTTCCTCGGCCTCAAGAACCTCACCGTCATCCAGGAAGCGGTGAAGCACATCCACAAGCACACGCCGGACTTCAAGATCGAGGAGATCTCCCTCAGTGATCAGAACACCTTCGACCTGCTCAACCGCGGCGAGACCATGGGCGTGTTCCAGTTGGAATCCGGTGGCATGGTCGAAACCTGCCGCAAGTATCAGATCGAGAAGATTGACGACATCATTGACCTTCTCGCCCTCTACCGCCCGGGCGCCATGCAGTTCATCGACCAAATGATCGAGGTCAAGAAGGGCCGCAAGAAAGCCGTCTTCGAGCATCCCCTTCTCGAAGAAGTCTGCGGCAATACCTACGGGGTCATGATTTATCAGGAGCAGGTGCAGAATGCGGCCAAGCTCCTCGCTGGTTACACCCTCGGTGGTGCTGACTTGCTGCGCCGCGCAATGGGTAAGAAGGACCCCGCCAAGATGGCGCAGGAGCGCGAGAAGTTCGTCGCTGGTGCCAAGGAGCACAACGACATTGGCCCCGACCTCGCCAACAAGATCTTCGAGAAAATCGAGATGTTTGCGGGCTACGGTTTCAACAAGTCGCACTCCGCCTGCTACGGGCACATTTCGTATTGGACCGCCTACCTCAAAGCCAACCATCCGGTGGAGTTCATGGCAGCCCTGCTCTCCAACGAAATCCACAACACGGACAAGATCGGCATCTTCGTTTCGGAATGTCACCGCATGGGCATCGAGATTCTGCCACCCGACATCAATGCCTCCCAGCAGCGCTTCGCCCCGGAGATTACCATCAACGGCACCAAGGGCATCCGCTATGGCCTCGCGGCGATCAAGAACTGTGGCGAAAAGGCCATGGCGGCGAGCATCGAGGAACGCGAGGCCAACGGCCCCTTCAAGACCATCGAGGATTTCTCCACCCGTCTGGACTCCAAGGTCATCAACAAGCGTATCCTCGAGAATCTGGTGAAGGCCGGGGCCCTCGATTGGACCGGTGAGGCCCGCGCCTCCATGTTCGCCCGCCTCGAAGTGGTCGTCGCCTCGGCTTCCTCAGCTCAACGCGATAAGGCCGCCGGTCAATCCAGCCTCTTCGAAGCCGAAGACATCACCGCACCCGCTCCGGTCGCTGTGGCCGGCGATCCAGCCATCGAGGAGTGGAGCAAAGACGACCGTCTGGTCCACGAGAAGGAGCTACTCGGTTTTTATGTGACGGGTCATCCGCTCGACAAATATCGCGGCGTGATCGACTCCGAACGTTACCGGCGCTTTGCCCTGATTGAAGACATCGACATCTCCAGCCCTCGCCAACGCCACCCCTTCGCCGGCATGGTCCGCAATATCACCGCCAAAGTCACCAAGACCGGCAAGCCCTTCGGGATTCTGGAGCTGGAAGATTTCACCGGCAGTGCCGAGATCATGCTCTGGGGCGAAACTTTCACCCCCGCCCGCGACAACGAGCTGCTCGTTCCCGGCAAGATCATCAAGCTGGAGTGCAACGTGCAGGTCGACGACCGCAATGGCGGCAGAAGACTCACCGGCTACAAGGTCGCCGAGCTGAAGCCCAAGCGGGCAAGCAAAAGCAACGGCAAGGGCCCGGTGGAGCTTGTGCTATGGACCACCAAGCACAGCGAGATCGATCTGATGGAAATTCAGAACACCCTCAGCAAACATCCGGGAGAAACGCCGGTGCTGTTGCACTTCCAGAATACCGGCGGCAAACGCGTGACCGTCGAAGCCGGTGAAAAGTTCCAAGTGAAGCGCTCCAAAGACCTCGCGATGGCACTCGATCGGTGGATGGAGGAGTGAGCTTCAAGTCTGCGCCCAAAAGATTTCTGAACGAATCATGGACTCAAGAGTAGCGGAGGCACTCCCCATTTCGTTTCTACCGTCTTCCACTGGGTCGCCCTCTTGGCCTCTCCCATGAGAACACCCGCCGAATAACCATCGACGCCATCCGACGGCACAAAGAGCTTCTTACCGGGCGACTCTCGCTCATCCACCAGCCAGACGCCCTCCTTCTCGGTACGCGGGAGGTTCCTCGAATAACCGACAGGCAAATAGGTCGGAGGATCATCGTTCACGCGATACCAAATGCCTTCGTCGTTCCATTCACTCTCCTCCGGGACCCCGCCCATCTGCTCCACCCAGCCGTCGACGTGATCCATGCAATTCGGAACACAGGATGGCAGAGCCATAAAAATTCCGGCCGTAAGCAGCAGACCAAATCTCATCGAATCATGTTAGGAGCCCAACAAGCCAGCTCAAGCCACGAGTCACTGCATTTGAACTCCACACCCCTGACCAAAGAGGTGCAGGCTGACCTAGAACTGGTCCCACCCCCCTCCACCTCCGAACTTGCCTGATTTTCATTCTGTCTCATATTGCCCGACATGATCCGCCTTGCACTCCTGTCTTTCCTCGCACTGACCGCGCCCCTGCACGCCCTCAACATCCTCATCCTCGGGTCTTCCGAGGGTTTTGAGAAACGCGAGATACCCAAGGGCCACGATACCCACCTCGACCTCAAGAAGCTGGCGCCTGAATTCGAGCGCGTGCTCAACAAGGGCAAGTCGGGTGGCGTGAAGGTCACCTACCAGGACATCTACGCCACCAAGGACACCCCTGTGGGTCTGGGATCGGCCGGTCGAGAAACCCCCACCACCTTCCACTGCCACAGCTTGGCTCAATATGTGTTCTGGCCCGAAGGCCGTCAGGCCCGCCTCGCCAATTTGCAGAACAAGGGCGGCACCAAGTGGGATTACATCTACATCATCGGCGATCCCTACCTCATCGGCCAGATGCCCGGCATCTATGCGGAAGGCGTGCATCTGGTGATGGAGCAAATTGGCAAAGGCCAAGCCAAAGTGGCTCTGGTGATGCCCTGGCATTCCAACGACACCATCAACGCCCGCATCCCCGAAGTGGTGCAACGTGTGGCCGCAGGCCTGAAGCTTCCCGTCGCTCCCGCCGGCATGGTCTGGACACAACGCAAAGGTAAACTGGAAGCCGGTCAGGGCGAATACATCGCCGCTGCGAGCATGGTCAGCGCCATCAGCAACAGCGCCGCTTGGGGCAAGAACATGGCCGAGCAGAATCTCGCCAAAACCTCACTGGCCGCCATCAAGCACATGAAGGACAACCCACCCTCCTCGGAATACAGCGAATCCAGCCCCTTCTACCCCGAGAGCCTCGATAAAAAGATCATCACCTACTGCCAGACCGGAACGAGTTCCGAGGCGGGCATTCGTGGCGGACTCAACGACGCCATCAAACGCATCGGGTCCACGCCCAAGCAGGTCAGCTGCAACAGCGACAACATCGATTTCAACTACGGTCGCGCCAACAGCAACTTCGAGCCCAACAAACGCTACAAGGTCAACCCGGACAAATACGGCCGCTCCTACGGCTTCCCCATGCAGGAGCAGCAAAACACCGCATCGACCTCCATGATTTACGGCATCGACAAGCGCTACTTCCACGGCCGCAGCTACGACGACGGCACCGACTTGGGGGTGGCCTACGACATGATCCGCCAGGGCGAAGTCGAGAAGCGCGTCTACGCCGTGCCTGTCCGCCTGCTCTTGTGCAAACTCATGGACGCCGACTCCACCATCAAACCGCTGCGCGACCGCTGGCACATGAGTCGTGAGCTCGATGCCGCCATCGGCTGCTACATGGTGACCATCCTTACGGGCAAGAACCCCGTGGGCGATGAACCCGCCAAGGACAGCAAGGAATGGAAGGGCTGGCTCAGCCGCAAGATTGGCTATGAGACAGCGATGAGGATGGGTCGTTTGACTTACGATCCGAAGTGATGCGGATCCCAGCCATCATTGCCAGACTTGGACTACTCTTCACTCTCGCTTCATGCGAAAGAGCCGGTCCGTCTCCCATGGAGATGCTCAACAATAATGGCTTTGAGCAGGTGGTTGTCATGGACACCTCGGGCAATGGGCTGGAAGGCGCCACCGTCTGGGTTTCCTACAACTCCAGCCCACAAGCGTTGGAATTCACCACGAACGAGCATGGCATCGCCGACTTGAAGCTGGAAGAAGCCAATCGACAATCATTCCACTCCATCATCGTTAGGTTCGGAGAACACAGTCAAAACGTCCAAAAATCTGACAAGCCCAAGTAGCCTGTGGTATTCCGGCTACCAGTCAAATAAATGAATCACCGCCTCACAAAAGAGGCGGCCAGCAGACCCATGGCGATGGCCGGACCGATGAGGCAGAGTCCCGCATCGGTCAAATCGATGTCTTCGAAGCAACTGGCGACTGCGAAAACCAGGCCCAGCACGCAGATCACGAAGCAGGCAATAATAGAAAGCCCCCCGATGCCATCGGCACGGGAGGCGTTGCTTTCGGGATTATCTTCCATCCCGCTAGGGTAGCGGGAAACCCGCGACCCATCAACCGCGCAGGTCGTTGTAGGCGGTTTCGCCGTGATCGGTCTGGTCGAGACCCATTTCTTCGGTGCGCTCGTCGACCCGCAGGCCGGTGATGACTTTGGCCACACCGAAGGCGATGACGGCGGCCGCGCCACTCCAGACGATGGTGATCAGGACGGAAACGGTCTGACCCCACACTTGAGCACCCATGCCAATGGTGTCGTTGTAGGCCCCGGCACCGCCGAGACTTTCGAAGCAGCAAACACCGGTGAGGATGGCACCGACGATGCCACCAATGCCGTGGACACCGAAGACATCGAGGGAATCATCATATCCAAACTTATGCTTCACCTTGATCGCGAAGATGTAGCAGAGGATGGCGGAAACCGCGCCGATGATGAGTGCGCCGGGAACACCAGCCGTGCCCGAGGCAGGAGTGATGGCGACGAGACCGGCCACGGCACCCGTGGCGGCACCTACAGCGGTCACGGCCTTGGTGCAGATCTTTTCAATAATCATCCAAACGACCACGGCAGTGGCGCAGGCCACTTGAGTGACCAGCATGGCCATGCCGGCAGTGCCGTCAGCCGCGAGCTCGGAGCCGGCGTTGAAGCCGAACCAACCCACCCACAGAAGGGCCGCACCGATCACCACGAGAGGCACGTTGTGAGGAGTGAGGGGCGCTT
>CAZIPY010000181.1:0-8678 GCA_964541125.1 uncultured Luteolibacter sp.
TATCCGAAGATCTGGTCGCCGGCTTCCAGCGCCAACCCTTCCACGTGATCGCCGAACAATCCGGCGTGGATCTCGACACCGTGATCGAGCGCATCAAGGCCATGCAGGAAGCAGGCATCGTCCGCCGCGTGCGCCAGACCCTACTCTCCACCAAGCTGGCTCACGGAGCATTGGTCGCTTGGAAGGTCCCCGAAGACAAACTCAACGCCGCCTTCGACTTCATGGCCAAGGAAGACCCCTTTTCTGGCCACGTGGTGATCCGTTCCACCGACTCCGTCGTCTCCGGTTCCGACTACCGTCTCTGGACTACCCTCAAAGTACCCGTCGGGGAATCCATGGACGAGCATTGCAAAGTCCTGATGCGCCTCACCGGCGCCACCGAATATCTACTCATGCCCGCCAACGGCGTGTTTGCCCTTGGTGTCGGCCACACCCGCCGCAAGGCACTTGCCCCCGGCGACAAGACCGATGAGCCCGCCGTCATGATGACTACCGCCAAGGTCGAACTCACCCAGGAAGAATGGGACGTCCTGCTTGCTCTCAAGGAAGAACTCACGCTCGAGGAAATCTGCCCAAATCCTTGGGACAAGCGCGCCGAAATCGCCGGCGTCTCTCTGGAGCGCTTCTGTGAAGTTGCCGAGACACTCAACGAGAAGAAGGTCATCGGCCGATTCTCCACCTTCCTTGAGCACGTCAAACCTTCAGCTACTGGAAAACGCGTGACCCGCTTCAACGGACTCTTCCACTGGGCGGTGCCTAAGGGCCGCGAAATCGAAGCCGGTTCCCAGGTTGGTCGCCACTATTGCATGACCCACTGCTATTGGCGCGAAGGCGGCCCGCAGTTCGGCGACGTCAACATCATGGGCGTCGTCCACGGCACCGAGAAGGACAAGGTCCTCGAACACAAAGCAGCCATCGACAAGCACCTCGAGTCCGTCGACATCCCGGTCTCCTACACCAACGTCTTCTGGGGCGGCCGCTCCGAGATCAAGCCCTCCGAAATTTCGCCGGTCGTCTATAAAGATTGGCACGCCAAACAGGCTTGATGCCACTGCCTTCAAACTCTGCGACGAATCAACAGCAAGAGCAGCCCGCTGAGGCCCACCAGCATGCTGGGGCCAGGTTCTGGAATTGGATTGCCCGTGGGAGTCAAGGGATCCGTGAAACCATCCACACTCCAAAGCACAGTACTATTGGTGCCACCATCCAATCCGCCAATATCTTGATTGAATGTATTTCCTTGGGTCGAAGTTGCTGAGAGATATCGTAGCGGTGTATTGAGGTCCACGTTGATGGTCTGTCCGCCGTTGTTAGCTGAATCAGCCAAAAAAGCCTGCAAACTCTGGAAGGGCAACTGGAAGCTGACATACCAATCGGGATTGGAATCCAGGGGATCAATATTGGAGACAATGCCCGGACCATCAATCGATGGATCAACCGCCCGATAATCCATGTAGCCGGCAACATTCCACACATATGCGTCATTGGCTTTTGCCGTAATGTCCGTGGTGTTCGGAGAAATATTTCGGGAAGGATCAAAGGTGCCAGGGCTATGAATGCTAATTTCAGGCAATCCACTGCTACCATTGGTGGTCGTTGCTCGAATGTAGGCATCCACCACATCGTCACCATTGGCTTCCACCGCTACCCAATAGTAGCCGTCGAACGTCGACGTATCCTGCTCTGGAGAGTTCATCCTACCCCGAAAAGCAATGAAGTCATCCCCAGTCGCATTGTCCTGAAACCGCGTCAAGAATGCTGTATTGTAGGTATCATTCACGACATCACCCCCAACAATATCATCAGAGCCTTGGCCCGTCTGTTGGTCGGTATGGTAATCCAAATCACCTGATACTGCCGTCCATAGGGAACTACTACTGGATAAAGTAATGACCGCGTGACTACTAGCAGCAAAAGCTGCCGAGAGAGCCAGAACGAATAAACCTTTCATAGATGGGAGAAGCATGAAGAGCAAACCCGGTTAATGGTTAGATAGGCGGGAATTTAGGGAATGTATGCCCGAGCCCTCACAAATGAAACACCCAAAGAACACGCAATCGCGTGGGCTCTGCGGCGTCTCGATTGAATTTTCAATCCACCGACTCCTCATTGACTCGAGAGATTCTTTTAGGCTCAATGGTCTTACTAGGGCACGAAGTGACAAAATCGTCACTTTACCGCGATTCACGATTCCTCCAGCCCTCAACAGCTTCAACACAATGCAACGCATTCTCATTGTCGAGGACGAGGAAGATATTGCCGACCTGATCGCCTTCAACCTCAAGCGCAAAGGACTTGAGCCGCTCAAGGCGCTCGATGGCATCACCGGCAACGAGATGGCCCTCGAGCACGTGCCCGATCTGGTCATTCTCGACCTCATGCTTCCCGGCCGTGACGGCTTTGACGTACTCAAGGAACTGCGCCGAGATTCCCGCACCCGCAACATCCCGGTACTGATGCTCACGGCACGCTCGCAGGTGGAAGACCGGATCCGCGGTCTGGAAGCCGGAGCCGACGATTACCTCACCAAACCCTTCAGCTCCAAGGAACTGATGCTTCGGGTGCAGGCCATTCTCAAACGTTCCCATGCCAATCCCGGATCGGTGACCTTCACCCACGGCCCGTTCCACTTCGACAAGAACACCCAGCAATTTCGCCTAGAGAATGAGCCGGTGGAGCTCACCTCCACCGAGTTTAAACTCATGCTCTATCTCTGCGAACGGGCCGGCATTCCGCAGGACCGGGGGGATTTGCTCAGCAACATCTGGGGCTACAGCGACACCGCTCAAAGCCGTACCCTCGACACCCACATGAAACGATTGCGCCAAAAGCTGGGTGATCACGGATCTTGGGTCGAAACCGTCCGCGGCATCGGTTATGTTGTGCCCAAGGAATCCTGATGAGTCCGTTCGACACCTTCGCTCTACTGCTGATTGCCACCCTGGCCATCATGCTATGGATTGCGTCAAATCGCAGAAGTCGGGATGAGGAAGAACAGCGTGAGAAGAACGCCAACTTCCAACGCGCATTGAACGAACAGATCGAGGAGGCCCGCAAAGATCGCAACCGTCTGCTCAACGCCATCACCGAGGCATTCCTGCTGATTGACCAAGACGGCAACATCAAGTTCGCCAATCAGGCGGCCAACGATCTCTTTCACTCACAGACTCTCGTCAACCGCACCGTGCGTGAAGCCTTTACGGATCCACGCTTGGCCCAGGCTTTGATCGAGGGGATCGCCTCCAAAAGCGCGGTCAAAACCCACATCACCCTGCCGCAACAGGCCTCACCCCGCCGCGAACAGGAAAACCGAGGACTCAACTCATGGGTGGTGGATGTTGCTCCTCTACCCAACGGCGACCCTTCAAAAATCACCTTCCGCGCCCTCATCCGCGACATCACCAGCGAGCAGCAGACCGACCAAATCCGCCAGGACTTCGTCGCCAATGCCTCCCACGAATTGCGCACCCCCATGGCCATCATCCAAGGCTATCTCGAGAACCTGCTCGATGAAGACATGCTGGAAGATGAGGAGATGACTCGAAAGTTCCTCGGCATCATGCGTAAGCATTCGGAACGGATGTCGCGCATCGTCGAGGACATGCTGGTCATCTCCCGCCTCGAATCCGGTGAAGAAAGCTCCCTCAACATCGAACCTTTCAGTCTCAAGGATTGCCTGCAGGACATTCTCGAACGCCTTGAATCCCTGATCCAAGCCCAGGAAGCGACGGTCGAACTCAAGCTGATCAACGACGACATCACCATTCAGGGCGATCGCTTTTACTGGACCCAGGCGCTGTTCAATCTCATCGAAAACGCCCTCAAACAGAATCCGCGCCCCGGCCTCAAGGTCGAGATCGGCAGCGACATCCAGGACAACCAATTGCAGGTCTGGGTGAGCGACGATGGCATCGGCATTCCCAGCGCCGACCTGCCCTTCGTATTCCGCCGCTTTTTCCGCGTCGACAAGCATCACACCCAAAGTGAAATCAAGGGCACCGGCCTCGGCCTCTCCATCGTCAAACGGGCCATCGAAGCCCATCAGGGAACGATCGAAGCCACCTCCACTCCGGGTATTGAGACCAAATTCCTGATGACCATGCCTCTGCAGGGACCCCTGAAACAAGCTAGTCAGCTCGAATTAAAGACCGACAGCCCCGAGGACTGACAAACAGGGCATTTTCCCTGTTGCCAAAACGGAAAAAGGCGGTTTTATTCGCGGCCCCGCAGGGGCAAGCACCCTTGCAACGGGTGGGATCTCAGGATTCCAAACAGCCTCATAGTGTAATGGTAGCACTCCGGATTTTGATTCCGTCAGTCTAGGTTCGAACCCTAGTGAGGCTATTTACTTTTCCCTTATTCTATAAGGGTTTGAGGGCATAAGACCCCTCTCCGTTCCGACAATGATCCGATGGGATCGACCTGCAAGAGGTGGAATCTGACGCCCCCATGGCCCTGCTCTGAGGAGGCTTGAGGACGGGATTAGAGGTCGATGGGTCCTCCCTGGGGGGGTCTGCATGGTGTCGGCTGTCTCCCAACAAAAACCTAGCCACAAAGTGATTCGGTTTTGCCACGCGGATTGAGGCGGCTGGCAGCCCGCCTGTGAGCCCGCAGCCATGACTGACAGGACGCGGTGTGTCCGAGGGCAGCCCCCATTGACAGGGCGTTCTGGGACAAATGAATCCAGTGACGATTTCGGGATGGGCGAAGGCAACTGGGTGCGACCGGCACACAATCCAGAAAGCCGTCGAGGAGATGCGGATCCAGCCGGCGGGCAAAGTCGTGGGCGGCAAGGCTGCCGGGACAAACACCTACCGCATCCGCGATCTACTCAAGGCCGCGATGGGCGGCGACATCGAGAAGGAGCGCTTGAGGAAAACAACGGAGGAGGCTGACAAGCTTGCGTTGGCCAATGCCAGGAGCCGTGGCGAGTTGGTCGAGATCGCCTTGGTCAAGAAGCTCGGAGAACAGGTCATGGTGGCAGTTCGCAATCGCATTCTCAACATGCCGATGACCGATGAGGAGAAGGACTCTTGTCTCCGGGAGCTGCTGGCTTTGGAGAACATGGATTGGTGCCGATGATCATCGAGGCCCAAGACATCGCTAAGGCATGGCTGGCCGTATTCGAGCCGCCGGCTCGGATGACCGTTTCCGAGTGGGCCAATGATCGGAGGGTGCTTTCGGAGGAAAGCTCAGCCAACCCCGGAAAATACTCCACGGACCTGACGCCTTTTGCGGTCGAGTGGATGGACTCGGTCAACGATCCAGAAGCAACGGGCACCGTTCTGATGGTGGCCTCTCAGCTCAGCAAGACCGAGTGTCAGAATAACATCGTCGGGTATTTCATCGATATTGAGCCGGCCCCAATGCTGATGGTCCAGCCGACCATTGACCTTGGCGAGAGCTGGTCCAAGGAAAGGTTGGCGCCCATGGTGCGCGACACCCCTGCCCTGCAAGGCAAAGTCGCAGACGTAAAGAGCCGGGACAGTGGGAACACGATCCTCCACAAGAGCTTCCCTGGTGGAAACCTCGCCATTGCCGGCGCCAATGCCCCAAGTGGTCTTGCCTCCCGTCCTCGCCGGGTGGTGCTCCTCGATGAGGTCGACCGATTCCCCCCGAGCGCCGGAAGCGAGGGCGACCCGTGTTCTCTGGCCATCCGGCGCACTGAGACATTCTGGAATGCGGTCGTTTTCATGACCTCAACGCCGACGGTTAAAGGTCGATCGAGGATTGAGGCCGAGTGGGAAAGCAGCGATAAGCGCCGATGGTATTGCCCATGCCCCAAATGCAACCATGAACAAGTCCTCACCTGGTCACAGGTCAAGCATGAGGCCCCTGATGGATCGGATGCTTGGTACGAATGTCCCGAGTGTAAGGCGAAGCTCAACGACGATGAGCGTCGGTCCATGGTCAGGGCGGGCCGATGGGTTGCGGAATTCCCAGAGCGCACCGTTCGAGGCTATCACTTGAACGGGATTGCCTCGCTGTTCCGGCACAAGAAGGGCTACAAGTCGCGGCTTCATCAGATGGTGGCCGAGAATCTAGCGGCCAAGGCGAAAGGACCAGAGACTCTGCGGACTTGGATCAACACTTTCCTTGCCGAGACCTGGGAGGAGGAGGGCGAGTCCGTCGAGTGGGAACCCTTGCTCGCTCGCCGGGAGAATTGGGGAGAATGCCCGGAGGGCTGCTTGCTCATCACCGCCGGCGCGGACATTCAAGGAGACCGGGTCGAGATCGAGTTCGTAGGCTGGGGCGAAGGCGAGGAAAGCTGGAGCCTTGGATATGAGGTGATCATGGGGGATTTCAACCAACCTGCGGTCCAAGAAGATGTCGACGCCCAGCTCAAGCGGACATGGAAGCACCCTGGAGGAACCGAGTTGCGGGTAACTGCGGCTTTGATCGACTCCGGCCACAAGACCAAGGCCGTCTACGGATTCACGAAAAAGCGTGAGCGCATGAAGATTTTCGCTGCTAAAGGCCGGGGCGGTCCAGGCATCCCCATCGTTTCGAGGCCGACACGTCAGGGGAAAATCCGCGCCGCCTTGTTCTCAGTGGGCACGGACACCGCAAAGGACATCATCTATTCCCGCCTCCAAACCGCCGACCTCGGTCCCGGCTACATGCACTTCCCCAGCGACAGGGACGAAACGTGGTTCCAACAGTTGACTGCTGAGGCCAAGGTAACGCGCTACCGTGACGGGGTGCCCTTTTCGAAATTTGAGAACCCGAGCAAGGCGCGAAACGAAGCGCTTGACTGCCGAGTGTACAACCATGGCGCGTTGGCGACGCTCAACATTTCATGGGACAAGCTGAAGGAAGCGATAATTCCTGAGAATAAAGCCGAAGCTGAGGAAAAACGGGCCAAGAAGAAAAAGGCAAGGCGCACCAGACGCGGAGGTGGATGGGTCAATGACTACTGATAATTGACAAGGCCACATCGGCGTGCTGCAAGAGATTCCCACCACACTCCGCGCCGGTGACACCTGGAAGTGGAAATCCGCTTTTGCGGATTATCCAGCAAGCGAAGGATGGGCGCTCTCCACTGCGTTTCGTGGTGAAGTCGTTCTTGATGTTGCTGCCGTAGCAGACGGAGACGCATGGATCTCGACTGCCACAGCAACGGCCACCGCGGGAGTTGCAGCCGGACGATACACCTGGGTCTCTCGCGTCACCAAGGATGGCGAAGTTTACACCGTAGGAAGCGGAGTCATCGAAATCTTGCCCAATCTCGCAGCGCAGTCGGCAGGTTATGACGGGCGCACTGACGCCGAAAAGCAACTAGCTGCGGCAGAGGCTTCACTGACCGCACTGCTCAGCAAGAAGAGCTCCAGCGTCTCCTTTGGAGACCAGTCCTACACGATCCAAGACATCGAGAAATTGAAGCGCGTCCGGGACGAACTGCGCCAACAGGTGACCAATGAGAAGGCCGCAGCCAACGGCTCGAAGCGCTCGAGCATCAAAATCCATTTCCCATCATGCTGAACTATGACCAGAAGTCGCGGAAGTTCGCGGCATCAAAGAAAGACCTCAACGGATCACGCTCGTTCGCTGCATCTACGAGCAGCCGTCTCAACGCCGGATGGATCACCTCTCCTCTCTCGGCGGATGCCTCGATGCGTGGCCAGCTACGCCCACTCCGCGCCCGGTCTCGAGACCTTGAGCGCAACAACGAATGGGTTCGCGGCTTTCTCCGGTCCATGGAAAACAACGTCATCGGCGAAGCAGGCATCAGCTTGCAAATGCGCATCCGTGAACCTGGTTCCGGCAAGATGGACGAGGTCGCCAACGACAAGATTGAGACCGCTTGGAAGCAGTGGGGTCGCAAGGGCAAATGCACCATCTGCGGACGCCACACCTGGCGGGACTTACAGAAAATCATCATCCGCTCCATCGCGCGCGACGGCGAGGCCATCATCCGAAAGGTGCGGACCCGTGACGGATTGCGCCTCCAAATCATCGAGGCTGACCTCCTCGATGAGGATCTATTCATCACCCACGAAAACGGCAACGAAGTTCGCTTCGGTGTAGAGATCGACGAGAATCGCAAGATCGTTGCCTACCACCTTCTCGGCAGGCACCCCGGTGACTCCGACTTTCATACCAAAATCAGAACCAAAATCCGCGTGCCGGCAGAGGACATCGTCCACCTCTACGTTACAGAGCGCGCCGATCAGACCCGCGGTTTCCCTTGGCTGGTTGCCAGCATGCAAGCACTCAAGATGCTCGACGGCTACGCTGAGGCCGAGCTGGTAGCCGCTCGCACTGGTGCAGCAAAAATGGGCTTTTTCACCAAGAAGACCCCCGATGGCTGGGATGGGTCAGTCGATGACGATGGCAATCTCAGCATGGATGCGAGTCCAGGCACCATCGAGGAACTACCGATGGGAGTCGAGTTCAAGGAGTGGTCCACGGATCACCCGAACTCCGGGTATGGTGACTTTGTAAAATCACGCCTTCGCGGCATCGCGACCTCACTCGGAATTAGCTACAACACGCTCGCTAGTGACCTCGAAGGTGTGAACTACTCATCCATTCGCGCCGGTCTACTCGAGGAGCGCGAAGTCTGGAAGGCAATCCAGCGATTCCTCATCGAGCATTTCTGCGAACCTGTTTTCGAGGAGTGGTTGACGCTGGAACTTCTGAGCGGACGCCTTGGCCTACCCTGGGAAAAGATGTGG
>CAZIPY010000182.1:0-5182 GCA_964541125.1 uncultured Luteolibacter sp.
AAAAGCGCAAGCCCCTGGGCATGGCCGAAGTCACCCTGACGATGGCCGACTGCGAGGAAGCCCTCAGCGTGGACTACAATGAAGTGGCCATCACCCGCCGGGTGTTCCGCGACGGCAAATCCGAATACCGCATCAACGGCACCCTTTGCCGCCTCAAGGACATCAACGACATGCTGATGGACACCGGCATCGGCCGCACCGCCTACTCCATCATGGCGCAGGGACAGATCGACCAGATCCTCTCTTCCAAACCCGAAGAACGTCGAGCCGTCTTCGAAGAGGCAGCTGGTATCACCAAGTTCAAGCGTGAGAAACGCGAAGCGCTTCGTAAACTCGAATACACCGAGGCCAACCTGCTGCGTGTGTCCGACGTGCTGGCCGAGCAGGAACGCCGCATGAACTCACTCAAGCGGCAGGTTGCCAAGGCCCGCCGTTATCAGACTTTGGCTGAAGACGTCCGTGTCCTCGACAGCCACCTCGCTCACCGCAAGTTCGTGGAACTCAACGCCCAGAAGGACGAGTTTGCCACCTCCATCCGCGGCCTCGAAGTCCGCGACACCGAACTGGAGAAGGAACTTCCCCTCAAGGAGGCCGAGGTCGACAAGGCCCGTGCCACCGCCCGCAGCTTCGAAGGAGCGCTCGCCGAACTTCGCCACAAGGCCAACGAGCACAAGAGTGCCATCAACACCGCCGAAGGCCGCATCTCCTTCAACGAAGAGCGCCGCAGCGAGCTTGAGGGCCGCATCAAGCAGAACCGCGAAGACATCGAGGCCACCAAACAAAAACTCGAGCAGCAGCAGTTCGACTTCAACGCTGCCACCGAAAGTCTTGATCAACTGACCAAGCTCATCATCGACAAGGAGCAAAAGCTCTCCAATGCCGAGGAGGCAGCCAAGGCAACCCGCGAGGAACGTCAGGGCCTGGACGCCCAACTCCGTGAGAGTCGAGCCGAAGCCAGCCGCACACAGACCGCCATCGCTGCCCTCCAAGCCAAGATCGAAAGTTCCATCGCCCAACTCGATGGCGACCGTGAACGTTCCAAGCAACTGGCCGAGGACGAGAACCGCCTCACTCTCGAGCATCAGGAGATCGAGTCCGAGCGCGCCCGCATTGCGGAAGCTGTCGAGGAAGCTGGCGATGAACTCAACGGCCTCGAAGACAAATTCAAGGAGGTCGAGCGTGGTTTCCAGAAGACCCGAGGCGATCTGGATGCTGCCCGTGGCGCTGCTGCTGAAGCCTCCCAGCTCTACACCAAGCGCTCCGCCCGCCTCCAAGCAGTCAGCCAGCTCATCAAGAGCGGTGAAGGCTTCGAAAAGGGCACTCGCAACGTGCTCAACGGCCTCGACAGCCCGGATGAGTTCAAACCCGGCGTCAAAGGCGCTCTTGCCTCACTCATCGAGACTGACAACGACTGTGCCCGCGCCATCGAAGCTGCTCTCGGCACCCACCTTCAGGCGGTGCTGGTGCAGGACCAAAATTTGGCTGAATCTGTCATTCAGCGCCTCACTGAGAAACAGCTCGGCACCGCTGCTGTGATCCCCGAGGACTTTGTGAGTCACTCACACGACACTCAGGTCGAAACCCTGCCCGAAGGAGCCACCGCTTGGGCTCTCGATCGCATTAAATCTGACAAGCGCGTCTCAGGTGTCATCGACCACCTACTTGAAAAGGTGCTCATTGTTCCGGATCTCAAGACCGCCCTCAAACTGCGTGGTGATCTTCCGGGTGTCACCTTTGCTGCACTCGACGGCAGTCTGCTCGGCGCCGAAGGCATGATCCGCGGTGGCGCCTCGAAGGATGGATCCACTTCCGTACTCGAACTTCAGAACGAAGCTCGCGAGCTGGAAGCCGAGGTTGAGAAGCTCGGCGCCGAAGATCAGGCGGCAACCACCAAGGTCACCGAACTGGAAGCCAAGCTCGAGGAACTCCGAGGAGAAGTCGAAGCCTCACGCGAAAAGCTCCAGCGTCAGAACGTTCAACTCTCCACCCTGCAGGGTGAACTCAGCCTCGCCACCCGTGAAGTTGAGAACCTCGACACCAAGCTGGAGAATGTCCGCTGGGAACGCGGCGAGCTCGAGAAGCGCGAAAAGAGTGCCTCTGACGGACGCTCCCGCATGGAGGGTGAACTCGAAGAAGCCCGCAAGCAGATCGAAACACTTGAAACTGACAACACCCGCCTGACCAGCGAAGCCGAAGCGGCCACCCGCAAGGAGCAGGACCAAATGGAAATTGTCCAAGAGTTGCGCACCGACCTTGCCGTCGACAAACGTGCCAAGCAGTCAGCCGAAGAACAGCAGAAGCCGATGGAGGCTCGCCTCAGCGAGCTACGCGAACTCTCCATGCGCCGTGAGAGTGAGATATCCTCGTTCACCCAGCGCATCCTCTCCGCCACCGAAGAAAACGGAAACCTCAAGACCGAGGTCGAAGAGCACCAGGGCGGACTCAACAATCTCGAAAAGGAGATCGAAGAGCGCTCCAAAGGCCGTCACGAGATCCTTGAGAAAATCGAGGAGGCCGAAGCTCATCTCGCCAAGGTCCGTCGCGAGCACGCCAAGCTGATCGAGCAGAAGGGCAAGGAGGAGGTTGCCTCGACCAAACTCGAGCTGCGCATCGAAAACCTCTGCGAAAGTATTCAGGAGCGCTATCAGGTGGATCTGACCAACTTCGAACCCGATGCCCATGCCCTACTGGCAGCCATCGAATCCCAGAAGAAGGCCCAGTCCCGTCGCGGCAAGCAGGTGGTGATTCAGGCCGAGGTCGAAGAAAGCGACTCAGACACCGACTCAGAGAACTCCGAAGATCAAGAAGACGACGTCCCGACCATGGTGGTGGACGAAACCGTTGAAGACGAAGCCGAGGAAGAAGCTCTCCCAGGTGAAGTCGAAGGCGAACCCGACTGGGATTTCGTCGAAGGTATTGTCAGTGATCTCAAGCGCCGCATCGACAGCATGGGTCCGGTCAACATGGACGCCATCGAGGAATTCGAGGAACTCGAAGAACGTCACCAGTTCCTGCGCAATCAGCACGACGACCTTACCAACTCCAAGACCGAGCTGCTTGAAGTCATCGAGCGCATCAACACCGAAACCATGCGTCTCTTCTCCGAGACCTTCGCTCAGGTGCGCGTGAACTTCAAAACCATGTTCAAGGAGCTCTTTGGTGAGAAGGGCCAGGCCGACCTCTCCCTGCTCGACGAGGACGACCCGCTCGAGTCCGGCATCGAAGTCATCGCCAAGCCGCCCGGCAAGAAGCTGCAGTCCATCTCGCTGCTTTCGGGTGGTGAGCGCTCGATGACTGCGGTCGCCCTGCTGTTCTCCATCTACATGATCAAGCCTAGCCCCTTCGCCGTGCTCGATGAGCTCGACGCCCCGCTGGACGAAGCCAACATCGGCCGCTTCGTGCGAGTGCTGGACCGCTTCATTGATCGCTCCCAGTTCATCATCGTCACCCACTCCAAACGCACCATGAACCGCGCCGACGTCATGTATGGCGTGACCATGGAGGAGTTCGGGGTTTCCAAGCCGGTGGGCATGCGCCTGACCGAAGCCGAAGGCGCCAAGAAGCACGCCAAGACCGAAACCCTGAATTTGGATGGCTGACGCACAAAAGATCTCCGGATAGGAGAGGGAACCGGGGTTTGGCGTGTTGGCCCGAGTGGGCCGCACGCCAAATCCCAATCCGCCCGCCCACCCGGGCCCAATCCCCCAATCCAATCCCTTTAACTTGAAACAGAGAGCGTATCCCGGCTGTATGGCGGGGATGCGCTCTTTGCTTTTAACTGTCTTTGTCTATGCCGCTGCCCTCGGCGCGGACAAACCCAACGTCCTGCTCATCTGTGTCGACGATCTCCGCCCAGAGCTGAAATGCTACGGCGTTGAATACATCGAGTCGCCTCACATCGACTCCTTGGCCAAGAGCGGCCGTCTGTTCAGCCGTCACTACGTGCAGGCCCCCACTTGCGGCGCCTCGCGCTACACCCTTCTCACCGGCTCCTACGGTGGAAACGACAACTACGCCTTCTTTGCCGCAGCCAAAAAGAACAAGGAACCCATCGTCTCCATGCCCCGCCACTTCCGCGATCAAGGCTACACCACGGTCTCGGTCGGCAAGGTCTCCCACCACCCGGGTGGACGGGGTGGCAAGGACTGGGACGACGACAACATTCCCGAAATGCCGGGAGCGTGGACGCGCCACCTCATGCCATGTGCCGAGTGGCAACATCCCCGTGGCTCCATGCACGGTCTCGCCCATGGGGAAATCCGCAAGAACGCCAAAGATATGGCCGTATATCAGGCCAAAGAAGGTGGTGATGAAATCTATCCCGATGGCCCCATTACCGATGAAGCCCTTAAGCAATTGGATCTGCTGGCCAAAGATGAGAAACCCTTCTTCCTCGCCTTCGGCATCATTCGCCCTCACCTACCCTTCGGCTGTCCGGCTAAATATCTCGAACCCTACAAGGACGTAAAACTCCCAGCTATCCCCCATCCCGAGAAGCCCACTGGTCTCAGTACCTGGCATGGCTCCGGCGAGTTCCGCAAATACAACAACTTCGGCAAAGACATCTATACCGACAAAGCCCACCAGGAGGAGGTGCGACGTCACTACGCCGCCTGCGTGACTTATGCCGATGCCCAGGTCGGCCGCATTCTCGCACGTCTCGATGAGCTCAAGCTGCGTGACAACACCATCATCGTGCTCTGGGGCGACCACGGCTGGCATCTCGGCGAACACGCCATCTGGGGCAAACACGCGCTCTTTGAGGAGTCTTTGCATTCACCCCTCATCGTCTCCTACCCCGGCATCGCAAAGGCCGGCACCGCAACTCAGGCCATCGCTGAAACCTGCGACATCTTTCCCACCCTCTGCGATCTCGCCGGGCTTGAGACCCCTGACAAGCGCAACGGCAAGAGCCTAGTGCCCATGCTTGAAGATCCCTCAGCCGTCGGCGAACCCGCCATTTCCTATCGCGGATCGAACACCACCATCCGCACCGATCAATATCGTCTCATCGTCCACAACAAGAAGGGACGGATTTCCTATGAGCTCTACGACCATCAGAGTAAGGAAGGCGAAACCAAAAACCTTGCCGAGAGCCAGCCGGAGCTAGCCAAGAAGCTTCACACACAACTTAAGGCGAAACTCGGCCGCTGATCACATCAGTCCGAAGGTGATGTCGATA
>CAZIPY010000183.1:0-13109 GCA_964541125.1 uncultured Luteolibacter sp.
TATATGCCACCCTGATATTTTAGTGGGACTGCAATCTCAGAAGATCGACCTGGTTGGCCACTTACCTGTGCACCCGTGGGGGCGATTTTTCCTAGTTATACAAGGAAGCCAACGGATACTTCTTAGCAAGAAACAAGCGCCCGAATCCTTTCTTCCAACCGTATTTTTGTGAGAGAAATCTACGTCACCACCGATTCCGAATCCAGCATGAGGACAGCGTCCTGCGGGTGGCTCGCACTCTAGCCGATCTCGCCAACCGCGACATCATCGCCAGCGACGATATCCTCGAGGCGATTCAAAATACCGCTCCCTCGACCAACGCATACTTGCCTGATCAGCGACGACGACAGAGCAGCACCATGACGCCACCCATACCCAGCAGCATCACCGCTGAAGGTTCGGGGATGATCGTAAGGTTGGATACTGTCCAACCGCCAGCATCCGAATCACGCATATCCGACCATATTCCAAACGCACTTCCGTCTGCTGTGATTGATGTTGAACCCACAGTAGTTAAGTCAGTGTAATGAATCGTCTCCACACCACCAGCGATCGAGCCAAATGACCAGCCCACAGCAGTCCTATCGATGAAAAGTGTATCCGGGTCACTCGAGCCCACATTGACCGTCAATACATCAGTTCCACCTGAGCCGTCAAAAATGCGCAGGGACAAGTCGTTGTTCTGCGGGCGCCAACCCCACGTGATTAGATTCACACGAGAGCCTAACATCTCCGTGCTCGCAACAGCCAAACCTACAGACTCGCTAGAAAGGTCAAAATTTGTGAGGCCACCGCGATCGACTGAAATTCGATGGCCTGTCGTCAAAGTTGGAAAAGCATCGGAGAGAAAGGCTTCCTGACCCACACCACCGCCACTCGTGTAGGTGATGGTCAGATTAGATCCGCTGGGAGTAAAATCCTGCTCACGATCATTTGAGCCTCCGAGAAGGTTCCCAGTTTCACTGAAGGTGCTGAAGTCTGAAATCACGGTCGCAGCGTTCGCGCACACTCCCAAAAAGCTCAAAGCAAACCCAAGCAGCATAGGATGGATTGAATTCTTTATGTACATCATGAATTACACAGCGATTGTTTTGGTGGATGACCATTCATTCAGGTGCCAATAGTCGCCAGGATCTACGCTTCTTAGCCCTAAATCTAGAACAACAATATCCATCTTCGAGAATCTCCTCAAAGCATTTGCACTCGACAGCCAAGGCAATCTTTACCCTTGTTGAGATCCTCGAAACACTCGCTCTTAAGGGCAGGAATGAACGAAATTCCAAGTCCCCTATCACACTCTATCTCCATGGCCCCTTTGAGAAGAACCAGCGTCATTGAGCAGGCTGCCGCCCATATCCGAGAGGATATTCTAGCTGGGAAATGGCAGGACTACCTACCTGGCAAAGAGCAGCTGGCCACCGATCTGGGCATCAGCTCCAAAACCGTGGCACACGCAGTTGAACTGTTGGAGAAAGAGGGCTTGGTCAATAATCAGGGCAAAGGGCGCCGCAAACGCGTCGTCATGCCGGATTCCAGCACTGAGACCAAGCGTCTGCTCATCGCCATTCTCCGCTTTGAGAACGAAGACAACAGCATTCATTACGTCATCGAATTCTTGCACCGGCTGCGGGAAGCCGGGCACCAGGTGGTCTTTGCCGATAAAAGCCAGACGGCTCTGAAAATGGATGTCAAACGCGTGGCCAAGGTGGTGGAAAATACCCAAGCCGATGCTTGGGTGGTCATCTCCGGATCAGACGACATTCTTGAGTGGTTTGCCTCGCAGGCCAAACCTTGCTTTGGCCTCTTTGGATACG
Organism: uncultured Luteolibacter sp.; assembly: GCA_964541125.1. Taxonomy (GTDB): domain Bacteria; phylum Verrucomicrobiota; class Verrucomicrobiia; order Verrucomicrobiales; family Akkermansiaceae; genus Luteolibacter. Next base: position 1,815 of record CAZIPY010000183.1, read on the forward strand.
TTTCCAAACTGCCAATTGCGGGAGGAGGACCCGCTAAAAAGCAGGCCTACGAAGCCGCAGCGACTCGCCTGATTGAACTTGGCCATCGGCGCATCACCCTACTCGCGCGCTGGGTGGGACAGGTCTCAGGTCTGGAAGTTTTCTACGAGGCCTTGGAAGCGAAGGGCATTGAGGTCGGACATTACAACATGCCTCGTTTCGAGGATACCCGAAAGGATTTCCACCGTTGTTTGAACTCCCTTTTTGCCACCACTCCTCCCACCGCCATCGTTGCCATGAACGTCGAACTGTTTCTTGCCGTGCAACAGTTCCTCGCCCGCCGCAAGTTACTCGTCCCGGAGGATGCCTCCCTCATTTGCGCTGACACCAGCCCCGATTTCAACTGGTGCGACCCCACGATTGCTCACATCAGTTGGGACAACTCTCGTTGGATGCGCCGCATCGTCGACTGGGCGGACAACATTAGCATGGGAAAACCCGATACGCGGAAGGCCATCATCCATGCCAAGTATATCGATGGAGGCACCGTCGGGCCGGCACTGTGATTTCAAACACACTTCCAAAGATTGCACATCAAGGAATCTCCACTGCCTGCAGGCGATAATACTGCCGGCCGACGACCGGATCACTAAATCCAGGCCCCACGATCATGTGGTTCGGCACGCCTTCCAATTCTCCCTCGAAGCCTTCACCACTGGGAGCCGCTCCATTCGTGGAACTGGCCACGGTCGACCAAGCTGCGAGATCATCACTCGTCTGGACATTGAGATTCCAACCGCGGGCGAGTGGATTGCGTGGCACGATGTAGCGCAGCTGCGGAGTTTCTCCATTCATCACCTCGCTAAGGTAGGCTTCCCCGGTTCCCGAATCCCCCAAATCCTCCAAAAGGAAACGGAAGACATTGGGCAGTGACTCGCCCTGAGGCTGATGCCATGGATCCGTGAGAGAAGGATCCTCGAGCTGACTTGCATCCAAGGTGGTGGCGAGCCATTGGGGATAGGTCAGTGACGGTTCCACTTGGCTGACTGCAGCCTCTCCTAGATAGGCCGCAGCCGGTGTTGAAGACAGTTCAACCACGGGACCATTGGGGCCAGTGACATTCAGGGCCTGCAGCATGGCAGCATCCACCTGCGGCGCCGGGCGACGAAAGCGGACATAGTCGACATCGGCAATGAGATCCGGCGTTCCCACACCGACATTGGCGATGCGGTTCTGATGGAAGGGCTCGACGGGTGATGTGTAGTTCCAACCCGCTGATACCGTGTTCCAGTCGGTGTAGGTGGTGATACCGACCTGCACTGTGGCCGGAAAGTCGGGCCGTTCAAAACGGTTCTCAACGATCCATGGGCCATCGTCGTGACGACGCAGCAGGACAAAGACAGAGCCGCGCCGAACGATCTGTAGGGTGGCATTGGGTTCATTCTCCGGAACGCCATGAGTTCGAGGGTAAAGGGTGGACTGGCCATTGATGGTGGTCTTCACCTCATACTGCCACCGGTTGACGTTACCGCCATCCGGCCAGGCCATTTCACTGCTACCAAAGCCGAATGAGAGGAAGATGAAGTTCTCCGTCCCTGGGGTCCAATCGGTGGTGTAGGCACCCGCCGCTGGCCAGTTGAGCACGACTCCCGGACCAGGGTCGGGCTGAGGCTGTGCGGCATTCACCCCCCGATCCGAACGGATCAGGATACCTGCCAGACTGAAGTCCTGATTGGGCCGACCCGTGCCGGCGCGGTTGAGGACATCGAGGTTCATGGTGACCACGAAGTCGCCTTGGATCTCCTTGTAGGTGTAGGCACCGGTGAAATCTCCGAACCACGAACTGGAATAGGGCATCAAGCGCATGTGCCCGGCCCGACCGTTGTCTACGCTCCAATGTTCCAGCTTGTCGGCGTTCCAGCCTTCCTCGGCATCGTTGCGCTTCCAGTTGGCAATGGAGGCCGAGTCGTTGAACTCATCAGAAAAATTAGAGATGTCCTGCAAGACATGAGGCACGACATTCAGCTCAACGAGGTTGGAGATCAGGTTGGCACCTCCACCCATTCCACTGACCGTAGAAGCAGGTAGCTGAACCGTCAGGTTGCCAACTTGATTCAAACCGGCAACACGAAGGCGAAAATGATCACCGTCGACCTGGGCCAAATGAACCGCAGTTCCACCGGCACTGCCACCGATGTTGAAATCGGCAAGCTCTAGACCTCTGATATCTTCGCTGAAGGCCAGATCCAGATCTACGAAAGGTACGGACAACGGGGTGTCGGTGCCGGGAGCGGTGGCGAGATTCACCGTAACATCGTCCTGGGCCTGACAGAGAGGGATAGCGGTCAGTGAGATGAAGGTGAGGAGGATTTTTGTGTTCATGATTCCAAGCAAGTTGTGGGGTTCACAGCTTTCTTGGATATCGGCCCCTCTAGGTTACCGACATATCTCACTTTTTTCTTAAGTCACTTAAATTTAGTGACTTAAAATCAATCTGCAGCCTTCCAAACCAGCCGCTCGAAGCGGGCATTGGCCTCCCAGGCACCGACCGCAAAGTGGACACCTTCCGGCAGTTCCCAGATGTCCCCCACCCTCAAACGGCGACCCGCTAGCTCGAGACGCAGGCGTTCCTCGCCATTCACGGTGACGATCACCACATCACGTCGTACTTGGAGCAGCACAGTGGTCGCTTGACCGTTCTGATAGCGAAAGGGAAAAGAGAGTCCCGATTGCCGCAGGTCCTGACCATTGACCTCCTGAAGACCCGCGATACCCATTCTCCAGGCATCCAATTCAAGGCTGACGACACCAGCGGCAGTCGGAAAGAACAGAGGCAGAGAATCCTGACCGCTCAGCCGGGTGACGACCCATTCGATGTCATAGGAATCACCGGGATCGAAGGGCAGTTCAATCCAAGCCTGAGATGCCTCGCCGCGAGAGGTCATCAATCGGTTTTCTTCCATCCGCCATGAACCTCGGCGTCTGAGTGATTCAAACTGAGTGGCGGCACGCTCAAGAAGATCGACTTCGCGTTCCCCCGATGGCTGCTCCACAGATGGCCCCAGCGGAGTGCTTGGACCCGGAGGTGTCACAGGCTCTTCCGATCTGAACCGATCACGCTGCATCCATACCATGAATAACATCACGAGGACGGCCAGAATCCTGAGCCTCCAATCCCGAGCGAGCTTGGCTTTGTCTGTAGCCGTGATTGCCGCCTTCAGGGCGTCGCAATTGGAAAAGCGATCTTCTGCATTCTCCTGCATGCATCGCCTCACCACCTGATCGAGCTTCTTGTCGGGCAAGGCCGCAAAGACTCCTTGGGGTCGACGACCAGAAAGCAACTCATAGAGAATCACTCCAAGACTGTAGATGTCACTGCGCACATCCAGCGGCTGACCTGCCTTCTGTTCAGGTGACATGTAAGCTTCGGTTCCCGCCGTGGTACCACTAAGGGTCAGCTGTTGGGTGAAGCTGTTCTCAGCGAGAGAAGCCAAGCCGAAATCGGCCACCTTGGGATGACCTTGAGAGTCGAATAGAATATTGGCCGGCTTGAGATCGCGATGCAATACGCCGTTGGCATGGGCATGGCCAACGGCTTCAACGATACAAAGAAACACCTGCATGGCCTTCTCAGCCGGCATCGGCCCCTCAGCCTGCCATTCCGCGAGATCTCCGCCCTCCATATACTCAAGCACCAGGTTCGGACGCCCGAACTCATCTTCCAATAAATCATGTACACCAACGATGTTGGGATGCGAAAGTTGAGCCAGCACCTTGCCTTCACGCTGAAGACGTTCCGACTCAATGGAGTCTGATGGCGCATGCAGAACTTTGATGGCCACTTGCCGTCCGAGCCGATCATTGCTCGCCAGATAAACGGCACCCATACCTCCCTGACCCAAAAGTCTTTGGATTTCATAGCCATCCAATTGTGACAACTCGCCGGCATTCGGGTCCGAACCAGCAGTAGCATTCGGATTCAATCCGAGTGCATACAAGTCCTTCATCTGTTCCGGGTCCATGGCAGTTAGGCAATCGCGCTCATGAGATAGCGCAGTTCATCTTCGATAGAGTCTTCTTCTCCTAAAGTTTCTGCAACCTCCGCGCGCAACTCCTCGGCAAAGCGCTTGCGAATGCGATGGAGCGCCACTTTAGCGGCCCCATCCGAAATCTCCAAGCGATCCGCCAATTCGGCAATCCCTCCTTCTGGAAGGTCTCCTGTGAGATGAGGGCGCAGAACCTCGAACACACCACCCTGGTCATCCTTGGTGTATCTGGCCTGCAATCGATCCAGACTCAGCTCCATGACCTGCCGGGCCCACTCACGGTCGAAGAGGGCATCATCCGGGCCGTCGCCACCCTCATCAGGAGCAGTCTCATAGGACACCACTTCGGCATCCCCTCCCCGCTTGGCAGCATTTGCCCCACTCCATACATCTTGCATGTGGCGACGGAAGGCGGTGATCAGAAAAGTACGGAATTTGCCACGCAGCGGATCGGCCCGATTGAAGAGATCCTTTTCGATGATCTTGAGAAAGAAGCCCTGAGCCATGTCATCGGCATCGTGTGGTGAACAGCCCAAGCCAATCGCAAATCGCTGCAAGGCGGGCCAGTAGCGCTGACACAACTCGTCCATCGCCCGTTCGGCTTCGGCGCCGGGCACGCGGGCCGCCATCACGATGCTCCAGCGGGTGGTATGAAATGATCTGGATGGCGGATTCTCCATCAGTGAAGGACACTGACGGAATCTCACGCTGAAATCAACTTCACACGGACTACTTCAGCGCCCGACTGGCGTTGAGCAGCTCCAGCAGCTCCTTTACCTTCTCCGGCTCTTTCTCCGCGAGATTGGTCGACTCCTTGGGATCCTCCTTCAGATTGAAGAGCTGGTGTTGGTCGTCGAACTTCAGCTCGAAGTAATCGAGACGGATCGGTTTACCATTCTCGTCCACTTCCGGACTCCAACGAACGGCCTTGATTCTCTTTCCATCCTCTTGCCGCGGGAAGTCCCCGTCGCCACTGCCCTCGATGAGCTTCCAGTCGCCTTTGCGGATGGCAAACTGGCCAGCTACTGAATGATGGATGGTATAGGGACGCAGTGGACTCTTGTAGGCCTCCCCTTTCAGCACCGGCATGATATCGAAACTATCCTCGGCGATATCTGCAGGTGGTTTGATGCCATGTTGCTTGGCAAAGGTGGTGTAGAAGTCGGTGAGGCAGACGGTTTCATCACTGACCGATCCCGCAGCCACCACACCGGGCCAGCGCACCAGCAGCGAAACTCGGTGACCGCCTTCATAGATGGTGCGCTTGGTTGAGCGCCAAGGACCGTTGACCTTGTGATTGGGGTTCCAGCCCTGTTTCTCCTTCTTGGATACCGGCGGGCGACCGCCATTATCACTGGTGACAATGACGATGGTATTGTCGGCAATCTTCAGGCGATCCAGCGCATCGAGCACTTCGCCAATGGCCCAATCAAACTCAATGGCAAACTCTCCATAGATGCCGGTCTTGGTCTTGCCCTTGAACCGCTCATTGGGAGTCAGTGGAAAGTGGACGTTGGTCGTCGGGTAATAGAGGAAGAATGGCTTATCTTTGTTGCGCTCGATAAAGGCCACCGCCTCCTTACTCAAATCGATAGCAGTATTCTCAAGGCTGCGCCGGGTTTTCTTCTGCGCTTCCTTGTCGCGGTAGTTGGCGCCTTCCGGTAGCCCGATAATTCGGCGATCCCGCATGAAGACCTGCAGCGCCGGACCACTGTTGTGACTGAAGGGCACGCCAAAGAACTCATCGAACCCGGTTTCAAGCACGCCGGGTTTCACTTCACCACTAAAGTCGGTGCCAGTCTGGGTGCCCCAGCCTAAGTGCCACTTGCCGACACAGCCGGTGCGGTAACCGGCTTGCTGAAAGACCTTGCCGATGGTCAGGCGATCGGTTTCCACCAAGAGCGGATGATTCTCCTGTAGCACCCAGTTCTTGAGCCAGGTGCGCCAGGCGTAGCGACCGGTGAGCACCGAGTATCGGGTGGGCGTGCACACGGCGGACGGCGAGTGCGCATCCGTAAAGCGCATGCCCTCCTTGGCCAGGCGGTCGCAGGCGGGCGTCTTGAAGTGGGTGGCACCGTAGCAGCCCATGTCACCCCAGCCGAGGTCGTCGGCCATGATGAAGATGACATTGGGCTTTGTAGCAGGAACTGAAGGCTTGTCTGCAAAGAGAAAAGAGGAAAAGGCCGCCCACACGGCGAGACAGCAGAATAAACGGTATAGCATATTCATCGAACGCTTCCGGCATAGCGGCTCTTTCAATCCGAATCCATGACCAAAAAATCCTGAGCGCGGCTTGCTAGAAGCTGGCTTTCCTCTACATCCCCACTAGGATTCCCCCTTCAAGTGACTGACGAGCCGACCAACAGCGAGCTGACCACGAGTCAATCAGACAAGGACGAGTTGATCAGCGAGCTCCCCGACACCTGCGACTATTGCGGCGCCAAAATGGACCGCAGGCTCTACTTCTGCCCGGCTTGCGCCAAACCCTACCGCCCGGTCGAACAAGTCATCCCCAAGCCCGCCGTGCCCTACGAGGACGATGAAATGCGGCTTCGAGTCGGCGGCAAGGAGGCTTGGAACGTCTTCTTCATCTACCTGATCGTCATTTTCATCTCAAGCATGGTCGCGGCTTCGATCTGGGGCATGGACGACATGGAGCCCATGATGATGTTGGCCGACATTGCCATTGCGGTGACCACGGTCGTTTTCACCATTCGCTACTGGGGCCACCTCAAACCCCTGTTCACCAACATTCTTGGATTCTTCAATCCCTGGAGCTTCGCCTGCTTCGCTATCCTCGCCCCACTACTGCTCTTGAACTATGCCTACCACGATACCCTCGTTGGCTGGCTCGATATTGAGATGGAGGATTACAACGACTACTTTTCATCCAGACTGGGAGCCATCGTCGTCATCTGCGTGATGCCGGCCATCACCGAGGAAATCGCCTTCCGCGGCATCATCCAGACGCAGTTTGAACGGGTGGTCAGCACCCGGCTGGCCCTGATCATGGCCTCGATTGTGTTCTCGGCGGCACACTTCAGCCTGCTATCCGCTCCCTACCTCGCTCTGGCCGGCCTGCTCTTCGGCTGGATGAAGCTCAAGACCAACTCAATCTATCCGCCGATGGTGGCCCACTTCATCCACAATTATGTTGTCATCACCTACTTCTGATTCGAATCTCTAAGACACATGGGGGGCTCCGAGTACATAATCCTTCAATTGGTGATCCGGCTGGTATTTGCCGGAATCTGTGCGGCCGTCGCCTCCTCCAAGGGTCGCTCCACCGTCGGATGGTTCTTCCTGGGGCTAATCTTCACCTGCATCCCAATGATCATCATTCTCTGCCTTTCCAACAGGAAGGAGGAAGAGGCTAAATGGCAGGCTCAGGAGCTGGAGCAACAGCGCCTGCGTGAGCAACTGCGGCAGGAACAAATCAAGAACGAGGCCCTGCGCCAGCACACCATCGCTCGGCTCGATCAACACGATCAGTCCTTGGGTATCGATACCCGCCAAACCGCCCCGCTGATCGGTCACACCCCTGAGGCCCCACAGGCACCCGCCGCCAACATCGAATATTCTCGGGGGAACGAGCCTCCACCTCCCAGCGGTTTTCCCGCCGAGAACTGGTATGTGGACAACAACGGCGAACAGGATGGCCCCTATGCTTGGCTAGTGATTTACCGCAGAGCCCGTCAGGGCACACTCACTCCTGAAACCAAAGTTTGGGCAGAAGGCCTGGCCGACTGGGTTCCCGCGAATCAAATTCCATCCCTCTTTACGACATGAAGGATCTCCCGGTAGCTGGCACCTTCCGCCTCGACGGCATGCTACAAGCCTCCCTCGGAGGGGATCCCGTAGCGGCAGATCTCGTAGAGGCTTGGGTCTCAGCGGCAGCCAAACAGGGACTCAAGTTTCATTTTCAACTCGAAGGATCGGGCTTTTCACTGCTCGGCGTCAACGAAGTGTGCAAAAGCTCCTCCCTCGCCGGGGGTGATCTGGAAAACCTCATCGTCGATGGTCTTCAATCCCTCCTCGACCAGCTTCCTGAAGCAGCCCGCAAGGGTGTGATGTCGACCATCCGTTCGGAAGAATTCCGTCCCGGTGAGGTGGTTCAGTCCCTCTATTCCGTTGGCCCCACCGGTCAGGTCATTAGCGAACAGCGCATTCTCGACATCGAAACTGAGGAGCCACCCCCAGAACTCACCCCGGCCTCCATCCGTCGCTACGCCTTTGTCGCCATCGTGGCTCTTGTAGTCAGCCTCGTCATCTCGGCCATCTTCGTGGACTACCGCAAGCTCTTCACCGATGCCAAAGACAACATCACGATCTCCGACGAGAATGAGATCAAAGTGGACACCACCCGTCTGGAAGACGTGGTGACAGTCAAAGTCATCAAGGTGCACAAGGCCAAGGAAGCCCTGATCCTAGAACTGAGACGAGGCAAGAGATGGTCTGAGGCGATGGCATCAAGTCCCTCCGAAAGCTCCGATTGGGGAGTATTCCTGATGAATCAGGCGCTGCACAACCAGCGGGTTCGCGTCGAATTCTTCAATCGAAAGAACGAAATGCTCAGTCGCACCGAGATCCCACTCGATGAACTGATGAAAAAGCCGAAGGCTCTGGTCGCAGCGAGCGGCCAACTTCCCGGATTGACCAGGATTGAAGTCAAACCCTGACCCTCGACTTCTAGGGCCTGAGAAACGATCCGAATTCCAGATTTCGGATCACGGTGAAAACCAGAAGAATCACCAATAGGACACACATGGTCCGCACACCCAATTTGGCCGGACTCCACCAAGTTCTTCCTGTTAGACGATTAACCACGAAGGCCAAAGCCGTCCATGCCGAACCGATCAGGATGGGAAAGATCATGATGTTGAGCTTCATGGCGGCCTGCCAGTCACCGGCAGCCAAACTCTTCGCCGCACGCGTGCCACCACAACCAGGGCAATGAAGTCCGCAATGTTTGTAAATCAGACAATCGGGCCAGGGCATCGAGCCGGAGGGGATAAACACCAGACTGGCGGCGAATGCCGTCAGCAGAATCAACAGAACCCAGGCACCCCAGTCACCTGGCCTGCTAGATTCAGAGTCTTCGCCATTGGTTGCCATCTTCCTGAAGAAGTGAGTCAGCTTCCACCGGACCCCAAGAGCCGGCGACGAATTCGGCCATCTCCGGAGGGTTCGCGGATTCGTGCCAAGCCTGTTCGATGTGGTCAATGAAGCGCCAGGCTTCCTCCACCTCATCGCGGCGCGCGAAGAGAGTCGCATCACCAGCCATCGCATCGAGCAGGAGGCGCTCGTAGGCCTCGGGGCTTGCTTTGCCGAAACTGGTGGCGTAGTGGAAGTCCATCTTCACCGGCTCGAGACGCAGACTATTACCAGGGATCTTGGAGACCATGCGCAGTGAAATGCCTTCGTCGGGTTGGATGCGAATCACCAACACGTTGTCGCCCGTGCTTCCATCACAGCCAGTATTGAAGAGCACGCAGGGAGCGTCCTTGAAGTGAATAGAAATCTCAGTCGACTTCTTGGGCAGACGCTTGCCCATGCGAATGTAGAAGGGCACGCCGCTCCAGCGCCAGGTGTCGATCATCAGGCGCAATGCGACATAAGCTTCGGTCTTGGACTCTGGATTGACCCGGTCTTCCTCACGATAGCCGGGGACCGGCTCACCGTTTACATGGCCGGCGGTGTATTGGGCGCGCACCACGTTGGCGGCGACCTTCTCGGGGGTATCCCATTGGCGCAGTGAGCGGATGACCTTCACCTTCTCGTCACGCACACCATCTGCGCTGAGATCGGTGGGCGGCTCCATCGCCACCAGCGAGAGCAATTGCAGCAGATGGTTCTGCACCATGTCGCGCAAAGCACCTGCGGTGTCGTAGTAGGCCCCGCGACCACCCTCCATGCCAAGATGCTCGGAGCAGGTGATCTGCACGTGATCGATGTGCTTGCTGTTCCACAAGGGCTCGAAAATGGCGTTGGCAAAGCGCAGCACCATCAGGTTCTGCGCGGTCTCCTTACCGAGATAGTGATCGATGCGGTAAGTATCCTTCTCCTCAAAGGTGGCGTTGACCACTTCGTTGAGGTGATGCGCCGTCTTCAGATCGGTACCGAAGGGCTTCTCGACAATCACGCGCGACCAGCAGCCGTCCTTGGCCTTATTGAGGCCGGCCTGCTTGAGGTGCAGCAGGATGTCATCGAAGAACTCGGGAGCCGAAGCGATGTAAAACAGACGGTTGCCCTTACCTCCACGCCCCTCATCAATCTCATCCAAGCGCTCGGCGAGACTGGCGTAGCCCTCCGAATCGGTGAACTCAGAACGGTGATAGTGCACGCTCTCAATGAAGGGTTGCCAGACTTCCTCGTCCTGACCCGAGCGCGAGACCTTCTTGTTGAGCTCTTCCAGTCCGGCACGGAATTCTTCGTCGCTTTTGTCGCGACGGGCGAAGCCGACGATCTTGATGCCCGTAGGCAGCTCACCGTCCGCCGCCAAGTTGTAGAGGGCAGGGATTAGCTTGCGGTGCGTTAGATCCCCCGTAGCACCAAAGATGACGATGGTGCAGGGCTCAGCACGCGAACGGGCCGCCAGATCTTCACGGAAGGGGTTCACTTGGGATAAAATGCTAAAATACTGAAAAGCTAAAAAGCTGAAATTCTCTGAATGCGAAGCCTTATATTCATTTCAGCTTTTCAGAGTTTCAGCGTTTCAGCTTTTTCGCCGTGGTTCACCACGGCAAGGGGAAGGCACGATTGAAGGCGAAGACCTTGTCGCGGATGGCGTGCAGGGCGGCTTCGTCCTCGTGATTGGAAAGAGCTTCGTGAATGAAGTCCGCAACGGTCTCGACGTCGGCCTCCTTCATGCCGCGGGTGGTCACAGCGGGAGTTCCGATGCGAATGCCACTGGGCTTCATTGGGCTACCGGTGTCGAAGGGGATGCCGTTCTTGTTGACGGTGATGCCGGCGTCATGCAGAGCGGTGGAGGCTTCTGGGCCATTCAGACCCTTGGGTCGGCGGTGGACGAGCATGACGTGGTTGTCGGTGCCGCCGGAACAGATGCGATAGCCGTGTTCGGCGAGACGCGCGGCCATGGCCTGAGCGTTGCTGACGACCTGAGCGGAGTATTCCTTGAACTCGGGCTTGAGGCATTCGCCAAAACACACGGCCTTGGCGGCGATGATGTGCATCAGCGGGCCACCCTGAACGCCGGGGAAGACCTGGGAATCGATCTTCTTCGCGAATTCTTCTTTGCAGAGGATGATGC
>CAZIPY010000184.1:0-11021 GCA_964541125.1 uncultured Luteolibacter sp.
CGAATTGAGACAATCATCGGTAGAGACTTCCGACAAGGATAGTGGCCTTAAATTTCGAAGTCATCCTTGAAGCCAGCGGACGGAACCCTATGATTTCTTCAGCATGGCCAAACCCAGCGAGATCCACATCGACGGCGACGACATCAGCCTCGAAAGCCTAGAGCTGGCTCTGCGAGCATCCCACGAGGGCATCTGGGACTGGTACGTGGACTCCAAACAGATCAAGTATTCGCGCAGAATCCTCGAGTTTCTGGAATGCGACAAGGGGGAGGCTCCCAATCTCTTCATCCCTCCTTTCCCTGCGATTCATGAGGACGACCGCGAGACATTTATCAATTCGCTCAATGAAGCCCTAGAGGACCACGGCCCGGAAATTCTCTCACTCAACAGTAGAGTGAGGGCCGGTTCCGGCGAATGGCATTGGCTGAGAATCCGCGGCGTGGTCGTCCGGGATGACGAGGGCAAGGCAAAGCGCATCGCTGGATCGATGATCGACATCAGTCGGCGAAAGCACGCCGAAGCCATGCTCGACGAAGAGCGCTATCAGTTGCGCCAGCTCACGGATCACATTCCGGTGCAAGTTTACTTCAAGGATCTCAACTCAAACTTCGTCATGGCCAACAAACGCATGGCTGAGTGGATCGGTTTCCAGTCAGGTGACGAATTGGTCGGCAAGCACGATCGGGATTTCTTCGACGAAGATCACTGGAAGCCAGCCGAGGAGGATGAGCGGACCATCATTGAAACCGGCCAACCCATCACCGGTCAACTTGAACACGAAACTCACCGCAAAGGCAAAGGCACCTGGGTGCTGACATCAAAATTCCCCTGGCGAGGACGTCAGGGGCAAATCAAAGGGACATTTGGCGTTTCCAGCGATGTCACCAAACTCGTGATGGCTCAGCGTGAGGCCACTGATCTGGCAAGCCAGCTCGCCATCAAAAATCAAACCTACGAGGAGGAGCTTCAGCTGGCCCGGGAAATCCAACAGGCATTGAGTTTTGGACAACTCGACCCCATTGAGCATGACGGCAACAAAGTGAGCTTCGGCTCCCGCTATGTTCCCATCTCCGGACTCGCCGGCGACTTCTATGAAGTCATTGAAATCTCGCCCACCAAAGTTGGAATCCTGATCTGTGATGTGATGGGCCATGGCGTCCGTTCTGCGCTCATTGTGGCCATGCTGCGTGGACTCATCGAGAAGCAAGGTGATCAGACCGAAGACGCGGGCAAATTCATGCACGGACTAAACGAGGGCCTTGCCGCCATTCTTGAAAGAGCGGGAGTGACCATGTTCGCCACCGCCTTCTACGGACTCATCGATCTCGAAAGCGGACAGATGCATTATGCAAGTGCGGGACACCCAGGACCCATCGTTGTCGATGCCGATGGTTCCCGCCAGATCGCCACCGAGCGGGACGAAAAGGGCCCCGGACTAGGATTGATCCGCAAGGCCACCTATCCCTCCCTCTCAATCCCCATTGATCATCTGGAGCGGATTGTCCTCTTCACCGATGGAGTGTTGGAAGCCGAAAACCAGGAAGGCGAACCCTTCTTCGAAAAACGCTTACTCCAAATCATCGCCGAAAATCGCAATATGCTGCTAGAGGAATTGCTGGATTCCATTCTGACCTCGGTGCTCGACTTTAGCGCCGATCATCACTTCGACGATGATGTCTGCCTGCTGGCGGTTGAATTTGGCAACAGGAGCTAATTTCTACCCTAAGCTAGTCCTCGACGACTTCACTTTGCACTTCCCCATCCGCAAACTTCGACGTGATATGTTGCCCGGGATTGAGGCTTTCCTTGGAGCGAACGATGTTGCCCTTATCGTCCATGGTGATGGAAAAACCGCGCTGAAAGGCACTCTCCGGCCCGAGGGCTCGCAGAAGATCGCCAAATCGTTCGAGCGAACTTTTGTGAGCCTCCATCGACTCTTTCACCATCCGGGTCATCCTTGATCCGATGGCCTCAATCTTCTCCGAACGCCTTTCAAGAACCCGACTAGGATGGTGGGAGCGGTGCATCTGACCCAACTGCTGCAGACGGCCGCCCTTTTCCCTAAGCTCGATTCTAAGTTGCTGATCAATCGCGAACTTAACTGCATCGAGGCGCATCACAGGTTCGCGCAGCAACTTTTCACCATCGCGTAGCCGGCCGCGACCGAGACCATCGAGCTTCAACCCCATATGCTGGAGACGGTCTTCAACAAGGCGACGTAAGCGGGCCTGATGTTGGATCAGTTGTTGTTTCAATTCTTCACCATCAACGACCGCCAGTTCAATCGCAGCACTAGGGGTTGGTGCGCGAAGATCAGCAACAAAGTCCGAAATGGCGAAATCGATTTCATGACCCACCGCGGAAATCACAGGAATGGGACATGCTGCAATTGCCCTGGCTACGACTTCCTCATTGAAATTCCAAAGATCCTCCAAAGATCCGCCACCACGGCCCACGATCAACACATCGCATAGCGGTAGCTCACACTCCCGCGGATTGCCCATGCGTTCTATGGCAGAGGCAATCTCACGTTCTGCCCCTTTACCCTGAACCCTCACGGGCATCAGCACGGGTTGCACCCAAGGTGCACGCCTTGAGAGCACATTGAGCATGTCCTGGAGAGCCGCTCCTGATGCCGATGTAATTAGACCGATGGTTTTTGGATGACGGGGAATTGGCTGCTTGCGATCGGAATCAAACAGCCCTTCCGCCTGCAACTTCGCTTTGAGCGCCTCGAGTCTCGCCTGGAGGTCGCCAGCCCCCATCGACTTCACCTTCATCACGATCACCTGCAGCTGACCCCTCGCTTCATAGACACTCGCCTCGGCAAAAATCCTTACTTTGGCTCCATCCTCAATGATTTCTGACCCAGAGCGCTTCTTAGCCCCGAACATGGCACAGGATATTTGGGCGCCTTCATCCTTTAGCGAAAAATACCAATGACCGCTGGACTGCAGTCTCAGATTGGAAACTTCACCTTCAATCCAGACCTCACCCACCTGAACCTCCAGTAGGTTTTTCATCCTCCGCAGCAACTGTGTCACACTGAGCGCCTTGGGCTCATTTGATGACCTGTCCGCTTGCCGATCCATAATGCACAATGTCGCAGGCAACACAGACCTGACAAGACTGGATCAGAGGATGCGCCTGACACGCGCTGCGGGCCGTTCAAGCATTTGATCAACGCTGCACCCCAGCAATTGCTGATACAGCGGGCTTTCTGGTGATAGCAGCGTGATGGTGCGTTCACCGTCTTCGATTTCAAGCCCTCCTGCGGCTGGCACGAGAAGATACCAATCACTCTCACCCTTTGCCTTCAGCTCGACAAGCGCCCCGGGACCTGCCACCCCCATCCCTTCGTATTCCGGCAAATTTAGCCGCTCGAACATTTGCACTGCTTGAGTCAATTCTTCGACCTGCCTCGCCTGTCCAGCCGCGAGATAAGAGGCTTCTAGGTTGCGGGTGTCATATTTACTCTCTGCCTTGCTGTCGGGATCGGTGGCTGCCTTCTGACTTTCCTTTGCGGCACGCGTTGCCCGCTCCAGTTGATCACTCAACTGTTTGCGGATGACATCCATCAAGGCCTGCTTCATTGGAGCAGCATTCATGTGAATTGCCATGGCTTCAAGCACAGGTGCTTGCGAGGCTTATGACGAACTGCTTCAATCCGCATCGTGATCAAGGTCTATATCTACGCCAAATGCAGCACCTGCCGCAATGCCATCCAATGGCTCGACGAACAAGGCATCGCCTATGAGTCCCACCCCATTCGTGAGACCCCGCCGAGCATCAAGGAGCTCAAACACGCGCTCAAATACCACAACGGCGAACTTCGCAGGATCTTCAATACCTCAGGCATGGATTATCGGGCCATGAACCTGAAGGACAAGCTACCGACACTGAGCGAGGCTGAAGCGCTTAAGCTCCTCAACAGCAACGGAAATCTCGTAAAGCGCCCCCTCGTGATCGGCAAGGATATCGCCCTGGCCGGATTCAAAGCCGATAAGTGGCAAGAAGCCTTAAAGTGAAAAACCCTCGGCAGATGAGCCTTGGAGGCCACCACCGAGGGTCTTAGGAAATCAAACCGCTGTGCCGTCAATGGCGTTGGAGCCACGTTCCGTAAGCTCAAAAGGTGGGATCGCCTATTGGTCCTCAGCCTTCCCGTCAATGGGCGTGACATCGGGCAACAGGTGGATGATCCCGTAGGTATTCTATCGGTTCGGGCCATTGCCATCAACCGACGAACACAGCAGTCGAGGATCATCATAGCTCGAGGTCATGGGGCTGCAACCGAAAACGATCATTCTCTGCAAACATCAGCATCTGATCACAATTGATGCACAAAGTTTATTGGTGCAATTTGACAACCATTGGTGCAGGTGTCTCTTGCAAGCGCTACGCCCAAGCCCGCCCCATGGCTTCCTCTCCCGAGCAAGACACCCTGCTTTTAGTGGATCCCGATCTCGATTTCCTCGAATGGGCCACCAAGCATCTGCATTCCGACAAACTCCGCATTCTCCGCTGCGATGACGCCGCCAAGGCCATCAAGGTGATTGAGAAGACCGAGGTTGCCGTAGTCGTTGCTGCCATGGAGCTCCAGCCCTTCGATGGCATGGAGTTCTTGAGCCAAGTCATCCAGCGTAGCCCCCATACACTGGTGACACTCACCACCGGCTTTCCAACTACCAGTCAGATCATCGAAGCCACCCAAAAAGGTGCTCACGACGTCCTACGCAAGGAGTCGCTCTCCTTCGAATTGCGTCCGCTGATTGAGTCTGCCATGCAGACCCACGAGCAACGTCGCAGTGCTGACGAGTCCAGCGCTGAACTCCCCCAGCCCGACAGCCGGGTGAAAATGATCGGCGTCTCCCGCCCGCTGCAGGAGGTCTTCAAGCTGGTTGGACGCGTGGCTCGTTCCGATGCACCAGTACTCATTGCCGGCGAAAGCGGCACCGGCAAGGAGCTCGTTGCTAAAGCCGTTCACGAATACAGCCCACGCCGCAAAAGCGAGATGATCACCATCAACTGCGGCGCCATTCCTGATAACCTCCTCGAAAGCGAACTATTCGGACACGAGAAGGGCTCCTTCACCGGCGCCATAGCTCGACGCTCCGGACGATTCGAACAAGCTGATGGTGGAACGCTTTTCCTCGATGAGATCGGTGATATGCCGCTTTCCATTCAGGTAAAGCTCCTACGCGTGCTACAGGACGGCACCTTCTCCCGGGTTGGCTCCAATGAAACCCTCACTTCTGACGTCCGCATCATTGCGGCAACTCACAAGAATCTTTCGGAGGAAGTCACCAACGGAAATTTCCGTGAGGATCTCTATTATCGACTCAACGTGGTCGAGTTGAAGATCCCGCCCTTGCGCGAGCGCCCCGAAGACATCCCTCTTCTCGCCGAGTTCTTCCTTCAGCGCACCACACGCAAGAACGGCATGGCTCGGATCAAACTCTCGGCTGAAGCCACCGCTATTCTACAGTCCCACCACTGGCCTGGTAACGTTCGTGAACTCGAAAACACCATCGCCCGGGCCTGTGCTCTCGCATCTTCCAATGTGCTACTACCCGCTGACATCCCCCTCTCTTCGGCTCCCGGGATGTCCTCATCGGACCTCAGCTCGATGTTTGATCAATTGCTCGGTCAGGCTCCAGACGACGAAAAACCCCTCGAATGGGCCGCCCGTGAGATGGTCAGCCGAGTCCTAGAGCAGTCGGATGGCGACATTAAACAGGCCGCAATCACGCTTAAACTGACTCAGGCCGAGCTGCGTAAGATCCTCGCCAGTTAGCGCAGGGAGCACCATTTACACTGGTCATCATTCCTTTGGTTCTCCAAAGTAAGTGGGTTCATTGCTCATGAAATCCGCTTCTGCCCTCCTTCTGCTGTTGATGGCATGGCCAGCAGCCCTGCTCGGCCAAGAGGCAAAGCCGCCACAGGGAGAGACTGAGGAGTGGATGAGGAAGGGGGAGGCCGCGATGAACGCCAAACTCTGGGAAGTGGCCGCCCATCATTACCAGGCCCTACTCGCCAGCAACGCTACCGACATCCAGCGCTCCCAAGCCTCCATGCGTCTGTCTGAGGCTTTAATCCGTGACGGGCAATCCCAACAAGCTCTTGAACTTCTCGAACAGTCACTGCTCCAAGCCCACCCTGAAACCCCTTTCTGGAAAGGCCAGGCACTCGCTGCCACCGGTCGTTTCGCGCAAGCCGTCGAACTTCTGAAGACCCAACTCTCTCCCGGCCAACCCACCCCACCCTTTCGTTTTGAGGCGGGCCTCACAGCCGCCAGTCTTGAACTAGCTCTGGATCAGCCACAGGAAGCCCTCAAAACACTGAGTCTGCTGGCTGAAGGCATGGACGGTGAAAAGCTGCACCTCATACGCCTCCGCCAGATCAACATCCTCCTCGATCTGGACCGCACAGAGGAAGCTCGTGAGTTGATGCCTGCAAGGGACAAACTGCCAGCCAGACTCCAATCCGAAGCGGATTTCACGGAGGCATCCATCTTGCTGCGTGAAGGACAATTCGAAGAAGCCACCAAAAGTTACCAATTTCTGGTCGAAAACCCTCAGAACCTTACCCTTCGACAATTTCACGAATCCTGGATCGGCTGGGCCGATGCGCTACTTGCTCAGGACAAACGGACGGAAGCTGGAGAACTGTTGCTCGACTACATTCAAAAACACCCTGACTCGGAGCAACTCGAGAGCATCTTCAAACGCCTGCTCGCAGCACTCCCCGAAGAACCCGGCCCCAGTGACCCCATCCTCACCCGCTTGGAATCCTGGATCACCCCAGCCGAGCTGCCACCTTTGGGCCTCATCTCCAATATAGAATCTTTGGCTGTCTCAGCATGGCCTCTTGCAACCAATTCCAGCGACCTTACCGCCTTCTCACTCTACACTCGTGCAGTTGGACTTCATCGCCAAGGCAGCCCTGAGTCCATGAAGTCCGCGACATCGCTTCTTAATCGTCTATGGGTGGAGTTTCCGAACCACTTTCTCGCCAGCCGCTCGCTGCTCCTGCGGTCTCGCTGGCATCTGGACTCCCAAGAAACCGAGGACGCCTACCACCTCCTAATGACCCTCCGGGAAACCGCCACATCTCCGCTCGTCAAAGGCCAGGCCGCCTTCATACAAGCCCATTCCGTGGCCGGGACAGGAGGCAAACCCATCGACGCGGTGGAACTCTACCGTGAATCAGCAAAGCTCCTGCAGGGAATCGAGGCCGACACTGCACGCTTCAATGGTGCGCTCATCCAACTCATCCAGGCCGATGCCGTTCCTGCTGAAGAGAATCCTGCAACCATTGAAGATCCGGTCATTGCCGCCAATCTGATGCTCGAGCGGGCACTGGCCAATGCCGACCCCACGCGCAAACAGGTAGCCATCGAGGCCTTTCTTTTGGCACACCCCGATCACCCACGCGCACCCGAGGCCCGAGTGAATTCAGCTGAGACCTCCTTGATTCTCTCTCCGCCCGACCTGTCTTCGGCGAAGGCCCAGATCGAAACTCTTGAAGCCCAACCGGAGAAACATGCAGCGGTTGCCCCCGCCCGCATCGCGCTCATCAAATTGCGGATTTTGGATCTCGATGGAGCACCGGAGCAAGTCATCGCCAGTGCTCGCACTCTGGCTTCCGACTTTCCTGCTTCACCACAAGCCCTAGAGGCTTCCTTTATTCTCGGCCGCAATCTCTTCGAAACCGGTAACTATAACGATGCCCGCATCGTTCTCGAAAAGCTGACTGCTTCACTCGAAGACTCCCACCGCATCCAGACAGCCTGGCTTCTCGCCGCTCGCTCCGCAGCACTGATTCCCACCAGTCAGTCCCAACAGGAAGCACTCGGCCTGTTCGACAAAGCCATCGAGATTGAAGGACCGCTCAGCAATCTAGCCAAACTCGAACGCGCCCGACTGATGATCGACATCAATCTTCTCGCGGAAACCGTCGAGTATCTCAAACCATGGCATGAGGGTCTTGATCCTGCAGACCCCATGCGGCTCGCCACTGGTTTACTGATGGCGGAGGCCGTCTATGCTCAGGGCAAGCTCAACCCCGATTCTCTGCCCCAAGCACTGAGCATCTATGATCAACTGCTGACCACCGCCAAACGCTTCACGCCCGAACATGATCGTTTGCAGTATCTGAGAGGGCTTACCTTAGAGCAACTCCCTGACCCCCAAACGCCGGACCTGAAACGGGAAAAAGAAGCACTGATTGCCTACTATTCCGTGCTCGAGCGCGAACAAGCTCCCGCCCAGTGGGAATACTTTGAGGCATCGGGATTCCGGGCACTCGCACTTCTGGAAAAATCCCGCCGCTGGCCAGCAGCCATCGCCTGCGCCAAAAAGATCGCTTCGTTTAAGGGGCCGCGTGCACAGGAGGCCGCCGCAAGGGCTAATCAGATCCAGCTGAAGTACATGATTTGGGAGGATTGACCCACGCCAGTCGACTGGACACACTCCACCCATGCTCAAGCTGTTGATCACCGGAAAGTCCGGCCGAATGGGACAGGCCCTGATTCAGGCCACCGAAGAGAACCCTGACACCTCCGTGGGCGCCACCCACGACCAGGGTGAGGATCTCGCTGCTGCTTTTTCCCAAGCGGATGCGGCCATCGACTTCACCGTACACTCCTTCACTTCAGAGGTTCTGAAGGCCGCGCTCTCCACCAAGACCCCCCTCATTATCGGCACAACGGGCCACAGCGATGAGGACCGCGCCGCCATCACTGCTGCGTCCAAGCAGATTCCCATCGTTTATGCCTCCAACTTCTCAGTAGGCGTCAACACCCTCTTCTGGCTGACCCGACAGGCGGCACGTGTTCTGACTCAAGACCGCTTCAACATCGAGGTGGTTGAAATGCACCACAAACACAAGATCGACTCCCCCTCCGGCACTGCCCGGACCCTGCTCGAAATTCTCAACGAGGAAACCGAAACTTCCTATGACGACGATGTTGCTCATGGACGCTTCGGCAATATTGGCGCCAGACCTCCACGTGAAATCGGCATGCACACCCTCCGTGGTGGTGACGTGGTCGGCGATCACACCGTCATGTTCGCCGCGGATGGCGAACGGGTCGAACTCACCCACAAGGCCTCTTCACGCATGACATTCGCTTCTGGCGCGGTACGCGCGGCACTATGGTTGCGCGACAAGGAATCTGGGCTATATGACATGCAGGACGTCCTTGATCTTAAATGATCATCGGACCACCAAATACCTAAACGTCACTCTCTCATGCGTCTTCTTCTCCTCATCTTCCCGCTCCTGCTGCTTCCCGCCTGCAAGCCCGCTCCCGAGGCCAAAGCCAACGAAGTCGCAGCGGCTCCAGATTCCCCTATCGATCCTAGGGAATTTCTCGACTCTGTCGTGCGCATCAATGCCACTCAACAGGACTGGAACCAATGGCAACCTTGGGAAAAGGAACCCCCACGCAAGCGTCGCGCTCTGGCAGCCATCATTGCTCCCGCTCAAGTCATCACCACAGCCGAAATTGCCGCCAATGCGACCTATCTCGAATTTGAATCCGCAGACGGCACCCGTTTCATCCCTGCCAAGGTCATCGCCCGCGACGACGAAGTGAATCTCGCTCTTCTCGGGCCCGCCAATGAAGCCGAGGGCGAAGAATTCTTCAGAAACACCACCCCTTTCAAACTCGCCGAATCTTCCAAACAAGGCGACACCCTCGACATCCTCCAACTCGAGGCCAATGGAACTGCGTTGATCACACCCGGATCACTGCAGAGTGTCGACCTGACTAGTAGCTTTCTTCCCGGTCATAACTTCCTCACCTATCTGGTGAAAGCCTCCATGCAGAGTGCCGCCAGCAGTTACACCCTACCAGTGACCAAAGGCTCGGAGCTGGCCGGAGTTCTGCTCAGCTACAATAGCAAGGACCAGATCTGCGATGTCGCTTCTACGGACATCATCCGCCGCTTTCTGGATGCTGCGAAAAGCGACACCTACCAGGGCTTCCCCAGCCTGGGTGTTCGGGTCGCCATGACCGAGGACAATTCCTTCCGCGAATGGCTCAATCTGAAGGACGAGCACGGCGGTCTCTACATTCAGAACGTGCAAGATGACTCGGCGGCCAAGGAAGCCGGCATCCTTAAGGGTGATGTCCTGCTCGAAGCCGATGGAAACCCCATTGATCGCCGCGGCTATTACGAAGATCCCGATTACGGCAACCTCTCCTGGGTGCATCTCGTTCGCGGCGAAAAAGCCGTCGGTGACGAACTCAAAATCAAACTCCTCCGAGAAGGTGAGGAAATGGAAGTGACTGCCATTCTCAAACGAAAATTACCACAGGACAAACTAGTGCCCGACTACATCTTCGACCAGCAACCCAGTTATCTGGTCAAAGGCGGACTCATCTTCCAAGAACTCACCCGCGAAATCTTGGAACGCTACGGCAAGGATTGGACCTCGCGCGCACCACTAAATCTTCTCGATGCCTACGACAATCCCCACCGCTACGAGGAAAAGATGAGACGCGTCATTTTCCTCAGCAGCGTGATCCCCACCCCCGCGACCGTCGGCTACGAACGACTGCGCAACATGGTGGTCAGCAAGGTCAATGGTCAGGAGATTAAGGACATGCAGGACCTCGCCGATGCCTTTTCAGCCAATAAAGATGGGATGCACACCATTGAGTTCGTGGATGAGCATCTAGTCATCTACCTTGAAGACCGCATCAGCTCAGCAGTGGACGCCCAACTGCTCCAGCGCGGGCTCTCTAAGCTCGTTCACATCGAGCCATCTACAGACTCCGCAGAGTCGGAAGAGTGAATCCTGCCATCACGGATTTCGAGCGTCCGGTCACCGGTTTGAGAAAGATCACCATCGTGTGTCACCACAACCAAGGTCATACTTTCCTCGGCCGCCAGCTCCATCAAGATCTCCATCACCTCCTCACCATGACGTGAGTCGAGGTTGCCCGTCGGCTCATCAGCAAAGAGCACCTTGGGCTTATTGACGATGGCCCGCGCAATCGCCACCCGCTGCTG
>CAZIPY010000185.1:0-10533 GCA_964541125.1 uncultured Luteolibacter sp.
TATTCGCATCGCTGAACTATTGCCCGATCACCCCCAACAAGACGGCTTCGAACCTCTGCTCAAAAACAATGGCTTCATGGGCTGGAAGCACAAGGACGGCATCACCAACTGGATCCTTCACAACGGCATCATCAAGCACAATGGCAAGGGTGGTGACATCAAGGACCTCTGGACCGAAGCTGCCTACAAGGACTTCACTCTCAGCTTCAACTGGCGCTGGTCCGGCCGCGGCAAGATGAAGATGCAGCCTGTGGTCCTGCCCGACGGTAGCCATAAGGAGAAACAAGAGGTCGAGGAACTCGACAGTGGCGTGTATCTGCGCGGCGCCCCCAAGAGTCAGGTCAACCTCTGGAACTGGACCGTCGGGTCCGGTGAAGTTTACGGCTACCGCATGGACAAGAAGATGCCGCCCGAAGTGAAGGCCGGCGTGACTCCCAAGATGAAGGCCGACAAACCCTTGGGTGAGTGGAACCACATGGAAATCACCATGAAGGGCGAAATCCTCAATGTGAAACTCAATGGCAAGCATGTCATCGTGGATGCCAAGCTTCCCGGCGTTCCGGCAGAGGGCCCCATCGCGCTGCAAAGCCATGGTCAGGCCATCGACTTCGCTAATCTCTACTTGAAGGAACTCAAGTAGGAGCGACGCTTCGGGATGAACTATCGCGAGGCCATCGACTGGCTGTTCTCGACCCAGACCTTCGGCATCAAGCTGGGTCTGGAGGGACCGCGGCAACTGCTCAAGGAGTTCCTAGCCTTCCCGGATCATGGCGTGAAGGTGATTCACGTCGCCGGCACAAACGGCAAGGGTAGCACCTGTGCGATGATCGACAGTATCGCCCGCGCCACCGGAACGCGTACCGGCCTCTTCACCTCGCCCCATCTCATCGACTATCGCGAGCGCATCCAGGTCAATGGCGAGCACATTCCCGAGGAGAACTGCGCGGCCATGCTCACTGAGCTGCGCAGCATCTGTGAGAGCTTTGAGCACCACCCAACCTTCTTCGAAATCACCCTCGCCGTTGCCATGCGCTGGTTCCGTAGCCGGCATTGCGAGCTGATCGTCCTCGAAACCGGCATGGGCGGACGGCTCGATGCCACCACCGCGGTGCCTGCCGATGTCTGCGTGATCACACCCATCGGCATGGATCATCAACAGTGGCTGGGCGATACACTCTCCGACATCGCGCGAGAGAAGGCCGGCATCTTTCTGGAAGGCATCCCTGCCGTCTCGCTGCCCCAGGAACCCGAGGCCCATGCGGTACTGGAAAAGGAAGCCAATGAACGTCGCACTCCGTTGGATTTCATCCAAGAGGCCCTGTTTGGTTACACGCCGGCCATCCCCGGCGCTCACCAACGCTGGAATGCAGCCTTGGCGGTGGAAGCCCTGCACCTGGCACGCTTTCGCCTCAACAGTGACATCATCCGTGAGGGCCTGAACCACGTCAGCTGGCCAGGCCGATTTGAACGCATCCGCCCTGATCTCATCCTGGATGGTGCCCACAACCCCCATGCAGCCGAATCATTGGCCAATACCTGGCAGGAGGAATTCCCCGGGAAAAAGGCCACACTCATCTTCGGTGCCGTGGCCGCCAAGGACATTGCCGGCATTCTCAAGCATCTCTGCCCCATCGCCGAACGCATCCTCTTCTGTCCCGTCGACAGTCCCCGTTCCACCCCATGCGAGGAGATGGCCAAAGCATTACCAGCCGATGCTCCCTCACACATCAGTCACGACAAGCTGGAGGAGGCGATCGAAGCCGCGGAGAAGCATGACGAGACCATCCTCATCGCTGGCTCACTATTCCTCATCGGGCAGGCCCGGGCCCGATTCACCGAGGGAGACTATCAGGCAAGCACCCAGTGAGGGGCGTCACTTATTATCCTGAGTCTTGAGGAAGTGCTCTGCCCCTTCGATCTCAAGACCCGTCCAGTCGGGCTTCCATTGGTCGATGACCACAGCCAAAGCTGATGGACTGTGGTCGTTGGATTCCGCCCCGCGAAGCTCGGCGAGAACCACTTCGGGATCGAGAAGGTTGAGCTTGTTTGCGTGGTAACCGCCACGGATGTCGACGTGCTCGGATTCACGCAATTCGAAATGGAGATGAGCGGGGTAGTTGTCGT
The DNA here is from genome assembly GCA_964541125.1 of uncultured Luteolibacter sp. Taxonomy (GTDB): domain Bacteria; phylum Verrucomicrobiota; class Verrucomicrobiia; order Verrucomicrobiales; family Akkermansiaceae; genus Luteolibacter. The sequence continues at coordinate 2,125 of CAZIPY010000185.1, forward strand.
TGGCCGTGCCATTGGTGCCGATGCGCTGACCACGGGACACCAACGCACCAAGGGGGACGTCCATGCGATCCAGATGCGCATAAAAAGAATGCAGCATGCGACCATCGACCGTGCGGTGAGCCACCACCAAAATTTTGCCCCAGCCGGATGAAGGTTCGCCGGTGTAAATCACCAAACCATCGGCAATGGCGTAAATCGGATCACCGAGATCCGTGTTCATCCCGCCAATGCCATTAAGGTCGTCTCCGGCATGATGGCCTCCGCGCTTCTCGTTCATCTCCCAAAAGCCTTGGGCATTGTAGGTCAGGTGACCCATGGGCGAATCGAAACGCAGGGCCACCGGCACCTCAGCCATCTGCCAAGCCGAGGGAAATTCGAAGCGGTGATCGACGCCGCCATCCTCAGGCATCAGAAGCGGCGGATCGGAACCTTGGAAGCCAATGCGTTCAACCTCGCCCAATTCCTTGTTCTGCGTGACCAGCACCCACACAAGCACCGTGCCCGCAATCAGCAGCACGCAGCCAATGCGGATCTGGAGGGCGAGACTGCTACTCATGAGGGCCAAGCTTAGAGATCCGGATAGGTGGCCTTCAAGTCCAAGGGGTCGCCGTGATCTTTGAGTTCCTTAACCAGTAGCGGGAAGAGCTTCTTCGCGATGGCCTTGCCTTCATCCGTACTAAACAGATCGTTCATCTCATCCGGGTCCTTGGAGAGATCAAACACCCGAGCCACCTTGGCGGTGGGATAGAGGATGATCTTGTGGTCGCCACGCGTCAGCATGCGCTGGGTGTCTCGATAGGACCCAAAGACCTGTTCGCGCGGCTTGCCGATGCCCTTGATCAATGGCAGCACGGACTCGAAGTCGACGTGCTTGGGAATCTCGGCACCTGCCAACTCAAGGAAGGTCGGCATCACGTCCTGCAGATAGATGGGAGCCTTGAGGCTCTTACCCTCGGGAATGCCGGGACCCGCAATCAGGAAGGGCACACGCACCGAATGGTCATACATGTTTTGTTTGCCCATCAGACCGTGCTCGCCACAACCCAATCCGTGGTCGGCGGTGAAGCAAATGACGGTGTTCTTGGCCTGACCGCTCTTTTCGAGGGCCGCCATGATGCGTCCGACCTGAGCGTCGAGGTGACTGATGATGGCGTAGTACTCCTTGCGGTGGGTCTTGACCGCAAATTCGGTGCGCGGGCTAGGAGCAAGTTTCTCATCGCGCAGACTTTGCGACGCTCCCATGGGATCGCGGTGGGGATAGACCGGCAGGAAGTTCTTCGGCATGGCCACGCGCTCAAGTGGGTATTTGTCGAGATACTTCTGCGGTGCCTGGCGCGGATCGTGGGGTGCGTTGAAGGCGAGATACATGAACCAAGGTTTCTTGTCGTCCGACTTGAGGAAGACCTCGAAGTCGTCGGCGATGATCTCGCTCCAATGCTTGCCTCCCTGCCAGAAGCCACCAATGGACTTGTCAGCCGGATCCCAAGGATCGGGCTGGCCTTCAATGGGGCGCAGATAGGACTCCTTCACTGTCTTGGGCATGCCGGGCTTCTCGTTGCGGACCTCATCAAAGATGTCCGCCGTCTTCATCTTCACGTGCCACTTGCCCGAGAGGCAGGTGCGGTAGCCGGCAGCAGAGAGCAATTGTGACCATGTCTGTTTGTCAGCAACGATTTCTTTAATGAGTTGCTTCTCCTTGGCCTTGGCGGTCCACAGTTGATAGCCGGTGTTGAGCATGGTGCGGCTGGCCACACAAACCGCCCCGTGCCATGCACCGGAGTTATAGGCGTGTCGGAACTCGGTGCCGTGCGAAGCCAGTTTGTCGAGATGAGGGGTGTCGATATCCTCATCGGAAAGCGCATCGATGGCCTTCCAGGTCATGTCATCAGCGAAGATGAAGAGCAGGTTGGGTTTCTCGGCGGCAGTGACGAAACCCAGCCCCAAAAATGCGGCGATCAGAATGCGGATCATGGCCACAGGCTAGGAACTTAGCCGTAAGGAGGCAAATACGATATCGACTTTGCTGGTCGTTCAGTCTATCTGATCGCATTGTTTGCCAAATCCACAAATTGCCTGATCATTGCATTTGCTGCCTGCGTAGTCGCTACACCCAGCCCTTCGGGTGCAGCCGTCATCATCAATGACTACTATCAGAACGAAGCTGGCTACATCGCCGCGAGCAACACTGACCTACTACAGACCGCCTTTGGCAGCTACGATGCATCGAGCACGTTTGAGATTCGGAGCGGATATGCTGAGTCCAATGCACGTGATGGCAATGGCTTGAATAGCGGGAGCTATGCCTACAGATGGAACAATTCCAACTTCGGCATTTACCATCTCGATTTGGCCGTATCACCTACAGGCTACGATATTGGGGCAATCAACTTTTACTTCGGTCACTGGGGAACCGGTCGTGATACCATCACTGATTTTGATATCGAGTATCAGACCGTCGGCAGCAGCACGTGGACCACGATCGTGAATGGCGGCAGCGTCGATGTTGAAGACACCAGCGGCTCCACGACTGTGAACTGGGGGGTCGTCAACGTGGTCGACAACTCAGGCGCAGCGCTTGCCACTGGTGTGGCATCGATCCGTATTACCATCAATAGTGCAGAAAACAACTGGGTTACCGCAAACGAAGTGGATATCATCGCCATTCCTGAGCCCAGCTCTTTACTTCTCTTGGGACTCGGCGGGCTATGCATGCTAGGGCATCGTCGACGTTGACCCTCAAATCAGCAGGACCCCACGGATAGATCAGTCCATCAAGGAGCCGTATCCTCATTCAGCCATGAAACACCTGCTCGCCTCCCTCTCGCTGCTGCTCGTACTGCCCCTCCAGGCCGAACCCATCTGGACCGATCCCGCCGAGGCGGCTAAAGAAGACCCCGATTTCCTGATCCAAGGTGAATACCACACCGAGGGAGCGCCATTTGGGGTGCAAGTGGTGGCCCTAGGCGATAGCAATTTCGAAGCCTACGTGCTTGAAGGTGGATTACCGGGAGCAGGATGGGAGCCGGGAAAATCTCGCGAGCAATTCAAGGGAGGCAACGCCAAGGGAGGGATTCATTTTTCGAAGTCCGACAGTGAAATCGATATTTGGATCAGAGAGAGATCTTCCAAGGTCGCAGGCACCTATCACGAGATGACCTTGAAAACCAAGGACAAGAAAACCTTCACTCTCAAACGCATACAACGCAAGTCACCCACCCTCGGCGCCAAGCCTCCCAAGGGCGCCATCGTGCTCTTCGATGGATCCACAGCGGATGGCTGGGAGAGAGGCGTCATGGAAGGTGGCCTACTCAAGGCCAACCACTCCATGAGCAAGGAGAAGTTCAAGAGCTTCCGCGCCCATATCGAATTCCGCACTCCCTACAAGCCCAAGGCCCTCGGTCAGAAGCGTGGCAACAGCGGCATCTACCACCACGGTCGCTGGGAGACTCAGGTCCTCGATTCCTTCGGCCTCGAAGGCAAGCAGAACGAGTGCGGCGGCATCTACTCCATTACCAAGCCCAAGCTCAACATGTGCCTGCCTCCCCTAAGCTGGCAGACCTACGACGTCGACTTCACCGCCGCCAAGTTTGATGCGGAAGGCAAGCGTACCGCCTGGCCCAGGATTTCAGTCATGCTCAATGGTGTGCTCGTCCACGACGACGTCGAGCTCAACAAGGACTTCACCGCCGCCGCTCCTCTCAAGGGAGCGATCAAGGACGAACCCGGCCCGATGTTCCTCCAGGACCACAAGAATCCGGTGTTCTTCCGAAATATTTGGGTTCTTCCCAAGTAAGAGGCCTTTCCGCCTTTGACATTGGGCCACGGGGTGGGCAGGTTGCGCGCAACCCCCATCATCCCCACTTATTATGGCCTACGATCTGATTGTCATTGGGGGCGGCCCGGCCGGCTACGTCGCCGCCATTCGCGCCGCCCAACTCGGTAAAAAAGTCGCCTGCGTTGAAACCGACCGCGCCGGTGGTACCTGCCTCAACTGGGGCTGCATCCCGACCAAGGCCCTGCTCAAAAACGCCGAGCTCTACCACACTCTCACCCACAAGGCCGGCGAATTCGGCTTCAGCATCGACGGCCTCTCCTACGACTGGGGATCAGTGGTGAAGCGTTCGCGCAAGGTTTCTGAGAAACTGGCCGGCGGCATCGAATTCCTCTTCAAAAAGAACAAGGTCGATTACATCCGCGGCTTCGGCTCGGTTGAAGGCACCGGCAAGGTCGGCGTGCAAGCCACCGACGGCTCCACTCAAACCCTCGAAACCAAGGACATCATCGTCTCCACGGGTTGTGTCTCACGCCCGCTGCCTCCTCTGCCCTTCAACGGCAAGTCGGTCATTAGCTCCAAGGAAGCGATGATCCTCCAAGAGCAGCCCAAGGAAATGATCATCATCGGCGCCGGCGCCATCGGCGTGGAGTTCGCCTACATCTACAATGCCTTCGGCACCAAGGTGACCATCGTTGAGATGCAGGACCGCCTGCTGCCCGTCGAGGACGACGAAGTCGGTGACGCCCTGGAAAAGTCCCTCACCAAGCAAGGCATCCGCTGCCTCACCAAGACCAAGATCAACGAGTTCAAGGATCACGGTGACCGCGTCGAGATTGCCGTCGAAGGCCCCAAGGAAAATGGCACCATCAGCGCCGAGGTCTGCCTCGTTGCCATCGGCATCGCGCCAGTGCTTCCCGGTGGCCAGCAGCCCGAGCTCGACGAGCGCGGCTTCATCAAGGTAGGCGATCGCTACGAAACCTCCATTCCTGGCGTTTACGCCGTGGGTGACATCATCGGGCCCCCGTGGCTCGCTCACACCGCTTCTTTCGAGGCCATCCAAGCCGTCGAAGGCCTTTACGTGGACGGCCACACCCCACGTAAGGTCGGCAACTTCCCCGGCTGCACTTACTGTCATCCCCAGGTTGCCTCGGTCGGCAAGACTGAGCGCGCGCTCAAGGAGGAAGGCGTGGAATACACCGTCGGCAAGATCCCCTTCATGGCCATCGGCAAGGCCATCGCCGCCGGCGAGGCCGACGGTTTCGCCAAACTGCTTTACGGCAAGAAGCACGGTGAGCTACTGGGTGCGCACATCATCGGCGACAACGCCACCGAGCTCATCGCGGAAATGGGCCTGGCCCTCGACCAGGAACTCACCGGCGAGGAGATCCACAACACCATCCACGCCCACCCGACCATGTCGGAGGTGATCCACGAAGCGACTCTCGCGGCCGATGGTCACGCGATTCACTTCTAATTGGAGAACAATCCTTCACATCCCCACCCGCTTCGGCAGGTGGGGATTTTTTGTGCGTGACCGTAACCTCAATCCTCCGGCGGAGCTGGCACGACGAGAGTCGGCACCAGAGCACGGCGCACCATACCCTCGGCCACACTGCCCAAGAGCAGCGAAGCAATGGCTCCGTGGCCGTGAGAGCCCAGCACCACGAGGTCGGCCTTACTCTCTTTCACGTAGTCTTCGATGCAACGTAGAGGGCTACCCTCGGCCACATTGGCGGAGGCATCGGGAGCACCGACCGAAGCTTCCTTCGCCAATTCATAGAGTTTGTCGCAGGCACGGCGCTTGGCTTCACTCTGATACTCGTGAAGGGCCGGGAATTCGTTGGGTGTGAAACCATAGGCCGTGTAACTCGGCTCCGGCTCAATCACATGGATCAACCGCATCTGAGCCTTATGAGACTGGGCATGGAGCCTAGCCTGCTTGATGACCTCCGGAGTCGCATTGGAGAAATCGATGGCAACAACAATGGTTTTCATGATGCTGCCATCTAACCATTCGCCTTCTGGGCGACGCTACGCAGGATTTGACCAGTGCTGAGCATTTCAGGCCCCGCCCCCCGCGATCGCGGGAATACGAATTTGCAAGAGGACCCCTATTTTGTCAGTATCTCCTAATTATTCGCCATATGCGCCTTCGGTTCCCGTCCCAGGATAAAAGCCCCACCCCACGATGATCACTCGGACCTTCAAACACATCTTCTTTTGGCTCTCCGGAGCCGGTGCCGAAACCCTCGAACAATGCCCGAACTGGGAGCAGCGAAAGTACGTCGCCTTCGGCGCCACCATCCTGGTCCCCACGGTCTTCGCCTTCATCGCCTGTGCCTATGCGGTTTCCACGCTCACTGACAACTGGCAGGTGATCATCCCGGTCGCCACGGCCTGGGGCTTCATCATCCTGACCATCGACCGCGCACTGCTCGCCACCTACCGCTCTTTCCAGAGCCTCCACCGCAAGCTCGGCCAATTCGCCCTGCGGATGGTGGTTGCCGCCCTGATGGGGGTGACCATCGCCCACCCCCTCACCCTACTGCTCTTCAAGGACACCATTCACACGGTGATCGAAGACCAGCGCGGCCTGGAAATTGAGCAGGCTGCCGAGAAGTCGGCGGTCGCTCAAGCCTCGGTGCAGGACAAGATCAATACGGTGAACGCTGAGATCACCGCCAACGACGAGCGCTTCAAGAAAACCTACGAAGCCGAGTTCTTGGTCGAGGACACCACCGTCGGCGAAGCCGATCCCAGCTCGGACCTTGACCCAGAAACCCGCGCCGAAATGCAGGACAAGATCAAGGTCGCCACCGGACCGGTCATCGCCAAGATGACCGCTGCGGAAGGCAAGATCGAAGAACTCACCAAGCAATACGAGACCCTGCAGGCCGAACTCGACTTCTGGCAGCGTGAATTTGAGCGCGAAGTCAACGGCCAGCGCAGCGGTCTGGTTGGCGAAGGCCCGCGTGCCCGCAGCATTCGCAACGATCAACTCGCCTGGCGACGCGACGAGGCCAAGCGGGTCGGCGAGATGCTCGCTTTCAATACCCAGCAACTCAATGCCTTCACCGCCGACAAGAAAATGGTCGAGGATCAGATCAAGGCTGACTACGTGGCCATCGCCGCCGACAAGGCGGTGCTGAAGAAGGCCGAGCGCGAGCGCATCGCGGCCCTCAAGCGCACCGTGCAAGAGGAACAAGCCAGCCAGTTCACCATTCAGCAGAATGCCATCCGCGAGAGCATCAAGGCTCGCATCGACATCCAGCAACAGGAGCTCGAGCGCCTGCAAACTGAGCGTGCTACAGCTGCCCGGAATGGTCAGGACCGCATCGAAGCGATCAAGGCCGAACCCCGCCGCGACATCCTCACCCAGACCCTGGCCCTCCACGGCCTATTTGAGAAAAAGGAGAAGGGTGGCGAGTTTGCCCTCACCGCTTACGCCATTTTGGCCCTGCTCTTCATGCTGGTAGACACCATCCCGCTGATCGTGAAGTTCTTCACCAAGCCAGGCCCCTACGATGCCCTCGTCGACTGCGAAGAAGTCCGCTTCGACCGCGAGCGCAAGACCTTCCTCGAGAGCTACAACCGCTACATGGAGAACCTCGCCGGCGGACGCCTGTTGCACCTCTCCCCCGCCAACAAGCCGCTGGAGCGCTCGCTGATCGAAGGCGTGGACCGCTCCCGCGCCGCCAAGGAGTTCATCGATCACTTGATGGATCTGGAGCGTTCCTTCCAGGAGAAGATCGCCGACGAGCGCGAGCTACTCACCGAGATGGCCAAGGCCGACCGCGATGCCGAGAGCATCCACTCCCGAGCAGCCATGCTCGAGGACATGTCCAAGACCTTCTACGCCGATCTGCGCGAGCGCATGGCCTCCTTCTTCAACGATCCGGAAGCCGCGCGTGCCGCCGCCAGCAGCACCATGCCTCCGAAGGGTTGACGTGATCCGGATACGGCTCATCTTGATGCCGTATGATCCGTTTCCTCCACACCCGCATCCGCGTCCAGGACCTGGACACCTCCATCGCCTTCTATGAGAAGCTCGGCTACGTCGAGAAGGAGCGTAAAGGCTCGCCGCAAGGCAACCAACTGGCCTTCCTTGAGCTGCCAGGCAACGAGGTCTTTCTCGAGCTGACTTGGTCCGAGGACTACAAGACCACTTGCCCGGAGGACCTGATGCACACCTGTGTGGGCGTGGACGACATCATCGCCTACTGCGGCCAACTGGAGGATGCCGGCATCGAGATCTGGCCTTCGGGCTGGAAGGAGAAGTTCAGCTCCGGGGACCGCAAAATGGCCTTTGTCACCGACCCGGACGGCTACGAAGTCGAAATTCTGGAGCGCTGAACTGGATTTCGGCCCATTTCACGCCGATTCAGGGCAAATTTGACTAGCAAGGCCCCTGAGCTATGCCGCATGCTCCGCGCGGCTTGTCGATATGGCAGGCCCCAAAACCATCTATTTGCCCCAACCCACCTCCCATCTCGTAACCCCAACCACCCCATAATTACCGATGAGCACGTTCCCCTGTGAGGCCGTCCAATACGAAGGACCCGACTCCAAAAACCCTCTCGCATTCAAGCACTACAAGGCCGACGAAGTGGTCGCCGGCAAGACCATGACCGAAT
>CAZIPY010000186.1:0-21867 GCA_964541125.1 uncultured Luteolibacter sp.
TCAGCGGTCAGCGGTCAGCGGTCAGCGGTCAGCGGTCAGCGGTCAGCGGTCAGCGGTCAGCGGTCAGCGGTCAGCTCATGCGATGTTAGTATTTATAGGTCCTATAGGGCTCATAAGACTTATAGGAATCCATCTCGCGGCCGACACTACGCTTGCGACCTGATGACTGCTGACAGGTGACTGTTGACGGTCGCGAAGCGACCACGTGATCTTTTTATCCGTGATCTGGCACGGGCCTAGCATGTATGACGTTCATCAACAAACCAATCCATGGACAAAGCATTCCAACCCATTGAAGACAAGATGCGCGCCGCCGGTATGGGCGATGCCGCAGTGGAAGCCTTCCGCCGTTACTACGGCATGTGGCTGAGCAACGAATCCGGCATGATCCCCGAAGCCGACATCGATCCGGCTCAGAGCCTTCCAACGCTCGATGCGCTGGAGGAAGCTGATCCCGACCTCTTCGGACAGGCTGTGGTGGTCAAACTCAATGGTGGCCTCGGCACTGGCATGGGCATGCAAGGACCCAAGAGTCTGCTGCCGGTGCGGGAAGGCGCCACCTTCCTCGACCTGACCGTGAAACAGATCCTCGATCTGCGTGAGCAAAGCGGATCGAAGGTGAGGTTATTGTTGATGAATGGCTTTAACACCAGTGAAGACACTCTGGCCCATCTCGCTCAGTATGAAGCCCAGGGCCTCGCTGCGGCGGAAGACGTCGAGATGATGCAGAATCAGATCCCCAAGGTGGATGCGGAAACCAAGGCTCCCGCGGTGTCTGAAAGTGCCCCCTCTCTCGAATGGTGTCCTCCGGGCCATGGTGACCTCTATCCGGTTCTGCTCGGCAGTGGCTGGTTGGACAAGCTTCTGGGTGAGGGAGTCCGTTACGCCTTCGTCTCCAACTCCGATAATCTCGGCGCGGTGATGGACGCCGGCATCCTCACTTACTTTGCCAAGTCCGGTGCACCCTTCCTAATGGAAGTGACTCGTCGCACCGAGGCCGACCGTAAGGGTGGTCACCTTGCCAGCCGCAAGTCGGATGGACGTCTGCTGTTGCGGGAAGTGGCGCAGACGCCCGAGGAGGACATCGACAGCTTCCAGAACATCGAGCGTCACCAGTATTTCAACACCAACAGCATCTGGTTGAACCTTGAGATCTTGAAGGAAGAGCTCGTGAAGAACGGGGGAGTGTTGCCCTTGCCCATGATTTGCAATCGCAAGACTCTGGATCCCCGGGACAAGAGTTCGACTCCAGTGGTCCAACTGGAATGCGCCATGGGGGCCGCCATCGAATGTTTCGAGGGCGCCCAGGCCATCGATGTGCCCCGATCCCGCTTTGCCCCGGTGAAAACCACCGCCGACCTCTTCGCTCTCCGCTCCGACGCCTACGAGGTGCTAGAAAACGGCCATGTTAGACTCCAGGCCTCCAGGAATGGAGTGCCTCCGGTGGTCAAACTAGCCGACTGCTACAAACTGGTGGACTCTATTGCGGACCTCAGTATCCCATCACTCATTGATTGTGAGCGAGTTGAAATCAAGGGTCCGGTGGAGTTCGAACCCGGCGTGAAGCTTTCTGGCGAAATCGTGATTGAGGCCGAAGAAGGTAAAATCAAGCGAGTTGCGGCCGGCGAATACGCTGATCAGACCCTTTGATGAATTCCCTGCATCTACGGGGCTAAATTTTCCCGTTCAAAGTCTTGCCATCCGTGGGGAGTGCCCTTACTACGCCGGCCGCAATGGTCAGCATCGGCGAAATTTCCATCCCAGAGAACGGCTATGACGCCGTCATCTTCGACTGCGACGGCACGCTCGTCGACTCCATGCCAGCCCACTTCGAGGCTTGGTGCGATGCCCTCGCCCTCTACGGCGCCAAGGGCATCTTTAAGGAGGACGTCTTCTTTGCCATGGGGGGTCGCCCAACCCGCGACATCGTGGTGGAGATCAACGACGAATACGATCTGCACCTCGACCCGGTTGCCGTTGCCGATGCCAAGCGTGAAGCCTTCCTTAAGCGCATCGAGTCAGTGGACCTGATTAGTGAGATCTCCAATTTCGCCGAATCACTTCGCGGCAAAAAAGCCATGGCCGTCGCCAGTGGCGGATCGCGCATCGTGGTGGAGAAGACTCTTGCCCAAGTGGGAATTTCCGATTGGTTCGACGAAGTCGTGACCGCCGACGATGTCGAAGAGGGCAAGCCCGCTCCCGACGTCTATCTCAAGGCTGCCAAGCTGCTCGACGTGGAGCCAAGTCGTTGCCTGGTCCTTGAGGACGCACCCTCCGGCATTTTGGCCGCCCAACGCGCTGGCATGGAGGTGATTGCCGTTCCCTCGCCTCTGACCCCCATCAAGTAAGGTCAGTTCAGGGCCTGCTTAGTTGCTCGCCATTGTCTGAAGAGGACCTTTTTTGAGGTTTTTTCGGATCTTGTTTAGTTCTGCTTGAGGCAGCCTGGCAATTCTCGCGGACAAGGATGTGATTGTCGCGTTCGCGAAGTGAATAGGGCTCCATGTTTATAGCAGAAATGCGATTCATGCTTCGTGTTTCTGCTCGGAGCTGGTTCCTGATTCGAGATTTGATCACTCAGCATCCAAGCCATTGCTTGGATTGAGAGCCTCTTCGCCATCGGGCGCGCTTTTTGGGTGCTCCAAGAATTGAAATTCCTATGCATTGCTTAAGAAATTCCCCGGACTTTTTGGATAATTTAAGTAACTGGATATCAACGAGATACGATTGCATCTGTTATTTCTACGCAATTACGTAATGCACTCCAAAACATTCTCGTGTATGTTGAAGTCGTAAGGGATAGCACGATTGGCCCCCCAAGAGTGCCCAAGGGCGCCGGAAACAAGGGATCCGGCGCCCTTGGTTTGTACCGATTTCTGGTGAACATCTAACTTCGAGGCCGCTCCTTCATCCTTGGTGGAATCAAGCATTAGTAGCCTTCGTGATATACTCACGAAACAAAAATAGACATATGATGGATAAATCTTGAATGTTGCACCTACAACATGATTACATGTCATCGTTCCAATGTGTCATGTCATGCAGCGGAACAGCACACACGAAGAGAGACCATGACATTCCAAACCTTCAAGGAACCGACTCCGACTTTTATCCCTTCACGGGTCGGCCCTTGGGGTAGGGAATGACCTTTTGGGGGGCATTTCTCGCTTCTTCAGCCATAGCAAAAAAAGGCGTGAACCTCGCGGTTCACGCCTTTTTGCATCTTCAAGCGTGTGAGGGGTAGTTTTGCCTCCATTTCTCCAGGGCTGAACGAATGTCCTCGGCCTTGCGAGTGGGGCTCAGCTCCCAAACCAAGGGGAGTTCAGAGGGGATGTGCTTGAGGAGAGGGGCGTAGTCGATGCTGCCTTGGAACGGCACTCGGTGGTCTCGTGAGGGCCAGCGGACATCGTGGAGGTGGCAGCCAACGAGGTGGGGTGAGATGGTCTCAATCCATTGATGGTGATCGAGCAGGCCCAGGTTGTGCTTGAGTTGCACGTGGCCGAAGTCGTGCCAGTAGCCCACACTCGGAGAGTCGGCGAAATGCTCCTGCAGGGAGATCATTTCCCGCTCACTGGGCACATCCTCGTAGCGGGAGCGGGATTCCACCGCCAGTTTGACTCCCAGTTCTTCGGCGCGCTCCACGAGCTGTTCCAGGGCCTCGATGGCGCGCCGATAATAGAGGGAGGCAATCTTTTCCCGCTTCTGGATGAAGGCCTGCTTGCGCTTGAGGAAGGCTTTATCGCGCTGTTTGCCCTCTGCCACCATAGTGGTTAGTGCGCTGGTCCACTTCTTGGGGTTGAGGGGTACCGAGCCCATGTGAAGCACCAGATAACCGGCTTCGAACTTCTCGCACATCTCCAGGCTGCGCAGGGTCATGTCCATGGCCCGCTTGCGGTCGTAGGCGCGATGAGAGGTGAATTCAAAGGCGTCCGGGGCATCCATGATCACCTCGACCGGGGAGGGGAAGAAGTTGTGGATGCCACAGCAGCGGAAAAGCCCCCGTTCCCAGGCCTTGAGGACCCCAGGCAGCTTGGTGATGGTCATACCGTGGGAGAGCTCGATCTGCTCGAATCCCAGATCCACGATCTCTTCGATCATCGCCTCACCATCGGTGTGGCGGCTGTTGTTCCAGCAGGTCGAAAAGGCGAGCACGCGGAGAGCGTAGACTGTGATTCATGGAAGGTCATGCCGAAATCGACCCCCGAAATCCCCGATTCCACTTGCGCCAAGGGGGTAGCAGGGCTACCGACCACCCGATGAAATTGTCGTCCGTGGCCGCTTTGTGCGGACTCCTGCTTCTCCCGTCCTGCGGAGGGGATGAGGAGGTGGTGGTGACGGAGACTCGGCGAGTGACTCTCAGAGATGTCACTCCCAAGCTCAATGCCACCAGCGACGAGCGTTTCCGCAATACCCGGCCTTCACCGGTGAGCGCCCCCACACCGGATGGCTGGAACCCACTTCCAGCCACCGAATTTCGCCTGCTCAACTACCGCTTTGGGGATGAGAGCACAGGCGAAGTTTATGTTTCGGTGGCTCGTGGTGGCACACTCGACAATCTCAACCGCTGGCTCCGACAATTTGATCTCGATCCCATCGATGCCAGCACGCTGGCCGAATGGGGCAAGGTGCCAGTTGGGGCCAATCAGGAAGGTGTCTGGGTCGAAGCTCAGGGCACCTATTCCCCGGGGATGGGCAAACCGCCGCGTCCGGATCAGGCGTTGGCTGGAGTCATCGTGGAAGCTGATGGTGGTGTGCTGACCATCAAGATGGTCGGGCCCATTGAAGAGGTGAAGGCGCAGAAGGATGTCCTCAAGCAATACTCCAGCTCCATCGTCTGGAATCCCAAATAACCATGGAAGAAACCGAAACCAAGACCGATACCAACACGGGTAGCAAGTCGGAGCGCACCATCGGATTGCGCATCTACGACGTGCTGTCGGGTTTTGGTCTGGCGACCATCCTGCTGCTGATCATGGGCTTGCTCACTTGGTTTGCGACTCTAGAGCAAATCGACTTCGGTCTCCACGCGACACTGCGCAAGTATTTCTCTTGGAAGGCCGCATTCGTGTTGCCGGAGCTTTACTATGATTTCAAGGGCTGGTGGATCATTCCCGAATTGCAAGGCCGTTGGCCAATCCCGCCATTGCCCGGAGGCTATTGGACCGGTGCCTTACTGGTGATCAATATGACCCTGGGTGGCATCATCCGCGCTCGTAAAGGGTGGAAACATGCCGGCAACCTCATTGCTCACGCCGGCATCATCTTCATGCTGATTGCAGGAGGAGTTGCCCACCACTTCGAGGTGCGCGGCAACATGGCCATTGAGCCCGGCAAGTCCAACGATGTTGCCGAGGATTACTTCGAGCACGTGGTGGAGATTACGGAAGTCGATGAGGAGGGCGAGATCAGCAAAATTCACGTGATCCGGGGCGAGTACGTGATGGACCTCCAAGGAGACAAACAACGTCTGATTAAGCTGCCGGACCTGCCATTCGATCTGACTCTGGCTTGGTACGAGATCAATGCCGTGCCTGTGCATCAATTTGAGAGTGCTCCCGAGAAGAAGGAGCCGCTGGTCGATGGTTATTACCTGCTTTCACAGGAGCCCGATGTGCAGGCCGAGCGCAACACCGGCGGCTGCTATGCCTGGGTCACGCATCGCGACGGCAAGAACTCAAAGCCCTTCATTCTCACCGCGCTGTCCTTCTACCACCACACCATTGAGCACGAGGGTAAACATTACTTTGTCAACATGCGCAAGCGCCTCTGGCCCATGCCCTTCGAGTTGCGCCTCGATGAGTTCACCGCCGACTTCCACCCTGGTACCAAACGTGCGGCCAAGTTCATCAGCGAAGTCACCCGCATCGAGGATGAGGCCGAATCCCAGATCACCATCCAGATGAATGAGCCGCTCCGGTATCAGGGGCTGACCTTTTATCAGGCCAGCTATGGCCCTCAGGGAGCTGGTCCTGATGAAGAGCTCTTCACCGTTCTTGAGGTGGTTTCCAATCCGGCTGATAAGTGGCCGGAATACGCACTCTATGTCGTTACGGTGGGCATGCTCATTGCCTTCATCACCAAACTCTTCGTCTTCCTCGACGGGCAATCCCGCAAACGATCCTCATGAATCTCACCACTTCCATCGTGCTGCGTTGGGTCGTGGCGCTCATCATCTTTTTGGATTTCTCAAATTCCACCTACAAGATGGTGGAGAAAGTCCGCGACAAGGGGAAGCCAGTGGTGGTCGAGGGTTACACCCCCTGGTCCGATGAAGTGTTGGAGAGTGCCAGCCTGATTCCCGTCCAGGATGGTGGACGGGTCAAGCCGCTCTCTACCTATGCCGGATTCACCATGCTTCAGTTGCATGGCGACCGCAGCATGAAGGTGCAGGATGAGAATGGTAAGGTGCACAAGCTGGAGCCCGCCGCCTGGTTGCTGGACGCACTCTTCCGCCCGGAACTTGGCCTCGATCTGCCGACCTTCCGCATCGACAACGCCGATGCCCTTAAGGCGATTGGCGTGGAGACGCGCGGCCGTCGTGATCGCTACAGTTACAACGAGATCGACAAGGGTCGCCAGAAGCTGGCGGAACTGTCCAAGAAGTATGCTGTCATCGATTCAAAGAAGCGCGATCCGGTGCAAAGTCAGATCGTGGATCTCGAGCAGAACATGCGACGCTTTGAGAGTCTCTTCGTCTACTTCAACTTCGCCCGCAGTGGCATTGAGAAGGTCGGCCTGAGGGATGAGAATGGTGAGAATCAACGCGCCAACATCAGCGCATTCATGGGGGTTGCTCCCGAAATTCGCGATGAGCTCAGGCAGGCTCAGGCAAGAGGAGTGGGGATTCCACGGCATCTCGACGATATGCTGCAGCAGATCGTGCGAATTTCAAACTTCTCCAAGTTTAGTATATTTCCTTTCCCTCCAGTGGATAGGGGTGATGAGGAGTGGAACAGCGCAGGGCAGTTGATCATGGGTGTGATGACCGGTGAGAGCAGCGATCCCATCACTCACATTGAAGACATTAAACACATGGAGGCACTCGCTCGGGCTGTCAGTAGCGATGCCACCTTCCTTAAGGAGCTCAAGAATTTTCATAAGCACATCGATAAGCGCACCGCGGGCATGGAGTCCGTGGCGACCATTAAGATGGAATACAATTACTACAAGGCTGATTGGTTTTTGAAGGCAATGGTCTTGTTCCTCCTCGCCTCCCTTACGGCAATCGCCATGTGGTTTATGGGTAACTCGCTTCCGGGTAAGATCTTTTACTGGAGCACGGCGGGTCTTACTGCGGTGGCGACGGTCTGTTGTGTTTGGGCCATCGTCGTCCGCTGCCTGATCATGCACCGTCCGCCCATCGGTAACCTGTATGACACCATCATCTTCATCGCCACCACTGTTGCCCTTCTGGCGCTGATTTCCGAGTGGATGACTCGCCGTAGGTTTGCCCTCGGCGTCGGTCCCATTCTGGGCTTGGCCCTGATTATTTTGGCCCGCCGCTACGAAGTGGGGGATGCCGCAGATCACATGGATCCGCTGGTAGCTGTTCTGGACTCCAACTATTGGCTGACCACCCACGTGATCACCATCACCCTCGGTTATGCAGCCGGCCTGCTGAGTGCCTTCCTCTCCGCTGCCTACATTCTCATGCGTGGTCTCAATCTCGACAAAGGCTCCAAGGATGCTCGCCGCATGCTGACCCGCGTGGTGTATGGCATGTTGTGTCTGACTTTGTTGCTCTCACTGGTGGGCACCGTGCTGGGTGGTATTTGGGCCAATGATTCCTGGGGTCGTTTCTGGGGCTGGGATCCCAAAGAGAATGGCGCGCTGATGATTGTCATCTGGACCTTGGTCATTCTTCACGCCCGTCTCGGCGGCTACATCAAGGAGTGGGGCATCCATGTCGCGTCCGTCTTTACTGCAGTGGTGGTGACCTTCTCCTGGTGGCACGTCAATTTCCTTGGAGTCGGCCTCCACAACTACGGCTTTACCACCGGCAAAGATGCCATCTGGGGATTCTACTTCCGGATTTTGCTGCTCATCCTGATTGGCCTCTTCTGCGCTTTCCTGAATTTGGTCCATAAGATGCAGGAAAAGAGCA
Source organism: uncultured Luteolibacter sp. (assembly GCA_964541125.1). Lineage (GTDB taxonomy): Bacteria > Verrucomicrobiota > Verrucomicrobiia > Verrucomicrobiales > Akkermansiaceae > Luteolibacter. The sequence goes on from CAZIPY010000186.1 coordinate 8,102, forward strand.
ATCGCCCGACTCCACCGCCACTGACTTGAGCCTTGTTGGACATGTGGGATTGAAAATCCGTCTTTTCCCAAAAATCCTCTTGCCCCGGAATGGGTCTACACCTAAATCTCCCGCCCACCCGTAGGGGAAACCTTGAGGGTAACATCCACCCAAACATGGGGCGTTAGCTCAGTTGGTAGAGCACTTGCATGGCATGCAAGGGGTCAGCGGTTCGAATCCGCTACGCTCCACCATTCCTTACTTCAGTAAGGAATGCCCTCCGAAGCTTTAGCGAAGGGGGGCTTTTGGAAGTCCAGAAGGCTTCCCCCTCCGCTCTACGAGCTACGGAGGACAGGTCGGCAGAAATGCCGCGTTCTTGTCGAGGGCTGTTTTTTGTACGGATGCTGGCAATTTCACTTTGCGCCGTCAGTCCTCCCGGTATGCTTCGCGCATGTCGAAATACGCAGGGGAGCAAGTCTTGGTTGTGAAACGTGAATTGTTCGATGAGCTTGGAGACTTCCAAGGGATTCGCACCGATGGGATGGATGAGGTCATCTCCACTCTGCTCGATGCCGACAGCCACTTCTTCATCGACCGTGAGGGCGCCGAGGAGGACCCCAGCCACAAACAGCTGATTCCCTACTGCGTGTTCCGTTGTGGAGACCGCATCCTGCATTACACCCGTGGCAAGGCCGGTGGCGAAAGTCGCCTTCACGCCAAGATCTCGGTTGGAGTCGGTGGTCATATCAATCCTGTGGACATGGATTGCGGCAAGACCGGTGCTGATACCTACAACGCCGCAGTGACACGTGAAATCGAGGAGGAGCTGGATCTGCCCGCCGATCACGATCATCGCATCATCGCCCTGCTCAATGACGACTCCAACCCCGTCGGGCAGGTGCATCTGGGCATCGTCCACTTGGTTGAGTTGTCCTCGGATGCGGTCAGCCCGCGTGAAGACGCCCTGCTCGATCTCGGGTTCACCAGCCTCGACGAGCTCAATGGGCCGCTCTTTGAGCGCTTGGAAACGTGGTCGCAGTTCTGCATTCGTCACCTCGCCGAGAGTGGGATCTGAGGCTGAATCTGACAGAATTCACACCAAATTGGCCTTGCTCCAACTTGTGGCAAGCGATCTGCTGACGCGTGAAGGGTTGCACCTCTGTGCAAATCCTCTTATAGCTCTCTTTCCCTCTACCACGGGCTCAGGCCCGCCCCCTCCTATCCGTCGAGATGCCCAAATCAAAGCCAGACCGCCCCTGCATCCTCATCTGCACGCCCGAGATCACCTATCTCCCTCCGGGCATGGGCAACATGGCGCAGCGGATGTCCGCGAAGGCCGGTGGCATGGCCGACGTTTCGGCGTCGCTGGTTTCCGCGCTTTTTGAGTTGGGCGCCGATGTTCATGTGGCTCTTCCCAACTACCGGAGGATGTTCCAAGGCGATGTCTTCAATCTCCACGAGCGGGAACTGCGCAAGTATCATGAAGTACTGCCGGATTCCAACATCCACCTCGCCGAGGATCGCATCTTCTACTACCGCGAGCAGGTCTACAGCAACCACTCCGAGGAATCGATGCAGATCGCCTTGGTCTTCCAGCGCGAGATCATCAACCACATCGTGCCGCAGGTTCGCCCCGACCTGATCCACTGCAACGACTGGATGACCGCCCTGATTCCTGGCATGGCGCGTCGCCGCGGCATCAAGAGCCTGTTCACCGTGCACAACATCCATACCCGTCAGGTTTCGCTTTCGCGGGTGGAGGATGTCGGAATCGATGCCGCTGAGTTTTGGATGAACCTTTACTACGATGGTCTGCCTGCGAACTACTACGATGCCCGTTCGCACGTGCCCGTCGATCTGTTGAGCTCCGGCATCTTTGCCGCTCACTTCATCAACACTGTCAGCCCGCACTTCCTGTGGGAGGTGGTGGAAGGCTGGCATTCGGTGGTGCCTGATTCCGTGCGCAGTGAGTTGCGCCACAAAAATGATGCCGGTTGTGCCTCGGGTATTCTCAACGCACCCGATCCCTCCTACAACCCCGCCACCGACGAATACATCGAGCAGACTTTCGGCGTGGATGACTTCCGTGAGGGCAAGCGGGCCAATAAACTTCAACTTCAACGCGAACTGGGCCTCGAGGAAGATGCCGACGCCCCCATGCTGTTCTGGCCCTCACGCCTCGACCCGATGCAGAAGGGCCCGCAGCTACTCACCGACATCCTGTATCAATTGGTATCCGACTACTGGGACCGCAAACTGCAAATCGCGGTGGTCGCCAACGGCCCGCATCAGCAGTGGATCGAGAAGATCGCCAATGACTTCGATCTCGGCAAGCGGGTGGCCATCGCCGACTTCAACGAACGTCAGTCGCGTCTCGCTTATGCGGCCTCTGACTTCATGATTATGCCTTCGCTGTTTGAGCCCTGCGGTCTGCCACAGATGACGGCTCCGCTCTACGGCAGCCTACCCATCGTCCATGGCACCGGCGGTCTCTACGACACTGTCCAGCCCATGAACGTCGACCAGTCTGAGGGCAACGGTTTCCGTTTTGATCATTACTCCGCGGATGGCTTCCGCTGGGCCATCGATCAGGCAATGGAGTTCTTTGGTTTGGAAGGCGAGGCTCGCGACGCACAGATCCGCCGAGTGATGAAGGAAAGCGCCGAGCGCTTTAGTCACAAGGAAGTGGCCCGCCGCTACATCGAAATCTATGAACAGATGCTCGAACGCCCTCTAGTCGAGACTAGCGCCGGGGAATCGATGCAGCCCAAGAAGAAGAATTCACGGGCGACCAAGCGACCCAAATCAACGGGAACTAAATCGTCAGGCACAAAGTCGAAGAGTTAATCAGCTCTCCTTGCGACCGGGTTTCTTGCGGTCGGTCTTGTCACCGGACTCAGCCATGGTTGGCTTGATGATCTCCACAGGTGCGCCGTTGGAAACATGGGGCATGCGGGAAGTGGCGAGCCAGTCGCCGTTGCCAATGCCCTTTCGAATCAGAATCACCTCTTCATTGCTCCAGACCGGTTCGATCTCGGTCTTGATGATGCGACTCTCCTCCTGATTGATGCGGTAGATTAGGTTCATGCCGCGTAGGGTGTCGCGGGGGATCACGAAGACATCTTTCATCACCATGGCCTTGATTTCGGCGCGCACCGGTTGGCCGATTCGTAGCTCCGGCTTCTCCTCAATCAGACCATAGGGGTCTTCGATGCGGGCGATGGCGAAGAGTTCACGAGAAGTCTCGTCCAATGCGCCCTCGGTGCGAATGATCTGGGCTTCCCAGGTAGCAGCTTTGCCCGGAGTATTGCGGCCCAAAGCATCGGTGAGGGTGACGGCGACCGGCGGGTCGTCCTCGCGGGTGGGAAGGTCGACAAATTGGAGTTGGCTGGGGGAGAGAGGAAGGCGAACTTCCGCAATGTCGGTGGCAAAGACTTCTCCGAGTTGAGTGGTGGCGCTGACTGCTTGGCCGAGACCGACGCGGCGCTTCTTCACGCGACCATCAAAGGGGGCGCGGATCTTGGCGCGTTCCAGGTCACGTTGGGCTTGGTCGAGTTCGGCCTGCGATGCGGTGACCACGGCGCGGGCTTCTTTCAGTTGAGGCTCGCGCAGCACGAGAGGGGAAGGCTCCTCCTCGTAGCCGATGTCTTCCCAGTTGAGTCGGGCTTGTTTGGCTCGGGCTTCCTCACGAGCGAGAGCGGCTTCAGCACGAGCAAGTCGGGATTCGGCGCCGGTGACTTTGGCCTGCAGATCGCTAGGGTCGAGTTCCATCAGGACATCACCCTTTTTGAAGAAAGCTCCATCTTCGAAGGCGGGATGGATTTGGGTGACGCGGCCAGTGACCAGAGCGGTGAGGGTAGTGGCGTAATGAGCGCGCACGGTACCCTGAGTCTTGAGCTTGATCTGGTAATCGCAGCGCTCAAGGACCAGACGCTCGGTCTTGAGCTTCTTGCGGGCGCCCTTTTCAGGGGCCGGCTCCTCCACGGGTTCGCTCAGCCATACCCAAGCGCCGAAACCGGCGAGAAGGATGAAGAAGGGCAGGGCGATGCGGACAGCCATGGGTGGGAGGGTTGGCTAATGAATGGGGGAAGGGAGGATGGACTATTTTGTTTCTGGCGGACAGATCAGCCAAAAACCAAAAGGCCCCGTAGAATCGTTACGGAAACTGAAAAGTCAATATTTCTCCAGATTCACAGGCTGCCCATAAATGTCCCAGTTTCCTGCAGTTCAGGGCGCTGGTGTCCTGTAATCCCCGCCCAGAGCCAGATGCAGATCGATTCGGTTGCGAATCCTCTGGTTGCGTAAAACGATGAGGCTGGCTCGGGCATTGTTGGCTCGGCGTTGGGCCTCCAGCACGTTGAGGATGTTCAGATTGACCCCTTCGGTGTAGTCGCGTTCGGCCTGTTTCTCGGCCAAGCCGGCCTGTTTGAGCTGTTCGATCAGGTGTGTCTCCTGGCGGGCCAGTGAGCGGTCGGCATCGAGAGCAGATTCCACTTCCTCGAAGGCTTCGAGCACGGTTTGGGCGTAGCGATGGATTTCGGCCCGGTTGCGCTCGAGGGCGGCTTGGGCATCGGACTTGAGTTCACCGCCATCGAAGAGGACCTGACCAAAGCGGCTGCCGAGGCTGTTGATCATGGCATTGAGATCGAGCAAGCGGATGAAGTCCTCAGTGCTGTTGCTGCTACCGGCGGTGATGGAGAGATCGGGGAGGAGGTTGAGCCGTGCCGCATCGGCACGGTCGGCGCTGGCGAGGAGTCTTGCCTTGGCGGCTCGGAGATCGGGACGGCGCTCGAGCAGTTGCATGGGCAGGCCGGCGGGCACCGAAGAGGTAAAGCGCGGAAGTCTGCCCTTGGCGACGATCTCGCCGGCTGGATAACGGCCGAGGAGGAGTTCCAATGTTCGAGAGGCTTCGTCGCGACTGAGCTTGCGTGCCTCCAGAGTGCGTTTGGCTGAGGCGACGTTGTTGCGGCCGAAGGAGATGTCCAGGGCTCCTTCTCCCGTGCCCTTGTAGTTGCGCTCGATGATGCGCAGCACGCTCTCGAAGGATTCCAGGGTCTGTTCAGCAAGCTTCACCTGTCGATCAGCAGTGATCAGGTTGAAATACGCGCGAGAAGTGCTGGCGGCGAGTGACAGGCGGGCGTCGCGGTAATCCTCGGCAGCGGCGAAGGCGATGCTATTGCTCGCATTGCTCAGCTTGCGCAGACGGCCCCAGAGATCGATCTCCCAAGAGGCGTTGAGGCTCAGGCGATAGCTTTCGTTGTTGGCGTCGTTGGCGGTGCTGCTGCCGCTGAGACCGAGGAGCGGAACCTGTTGCGCACGCTGACCGATGGCCCCCTGACGAGCCTCGCGCATGCGAGCGGCGCTGACTTTGAGGTCGTGGTTGTGGGCGATGGCCTGGTCGACCAGCTTTTCCAGTTCGCGATTGTCGAAGCTCTTGAGCCAACCACTCGAAATCTGGCCGCCTTGACCCTTGGAGGCGGCGCGCCAGCCTTCGGGAGGAGTGACCGGGTTTTCCACGGATGGTCGATCCAACGCATGATAACCGCAGCCAGCGAGGCTGAGGCAGGTCATGGCGGTGGCGAGGAGCTTCATCTTGGGAGGGTGGGCGGACCTATGGGAGGGCGGAGGCCTAGATGGACATTTCTCTACGGGCTCAGATCCCCGCAGCTATCGCAGCATCATCGCCGCCTTCTCGGTTGCTTCGGCCAAGGCGGACACGTCAGCAGCATTGTTGTAGAGCGCAAAGGAGGCTCGGACGGTGCCGGTGGTGTCGAAGCGGGCCATCAGCGGTTGGCAGCAATGGTGACCGGTGCGGACCGCCACACCCATCTGGTCCATCAGGGTGCCGAGATCGTAGTGGTGCACGCCTTCGAGGTTGAAGGAGAGGGAGCCACTCCGATTCGCGGGTCCGTAAAAGCGAATGCCCTCAATGTTCTGCAGGGCGGAAGCTGCATCGGCAATCAGCTTGGTCTCGTGCTGATGGATGGCATCCAAGCCCAGCGCGTCGATGTAGTCGAAAGCAGCAGCAAGGGCGATGGCACCTTCGATGTTGGGGGTGCCGGCTTCGTATTTGAAGGGAAGCTCGTTGTAGGTGGTCTTTTCGAAGGTCACCTCCTTGATCATTTCGCCGCCGCCCTGCCAGGGCGGCAAGCGGTCAAGCACGGCGGCTTTGCCCCAAAGCACACCGATGCCGGTTGGCGCGTAAACCTTGTGTCCAGAAAAGGCGAGGAAGTCGGCATCGAGTGTCTGGACGTCAATGGTGGTATGTGCCGTTGCCTGGGCGGCATCGATCATCACTAGGGCGCCCGCACTCTTGGCGGCGGGAATCATCTCGGTTAGAGGATTGACGGTGCCGAAGGCATTGGAGATCCAGGTGACCGCCAGCAGTTTCACGGAGTGGTCCTCGAGCAGTTTGGCGTAGGCCTCCTGATCGAGGGTGCCGTCGTCGTGGCAGGGGATGACTTGGAGAGTGGCGCCAGTGCGCTCGCAGAGCATCTGCCAGGGAACAATGTTGGAATGGTGCTCGAGGGCGGAGATGAGAATACTGTCGCCCTCACCGATCTCGCCGGAAAGGGTGAGGATGTCGGCCACCAGGTTGATGCTGGCGGTGGTGCCAGAAGTGAAGATGACCTCATCCGGGCTGGCGGCATTCAGGACCTTGGCGATGCGCTGGCGGGCCGCTTCGTGGGCCTCTGTGGCGGCACGGGCCAAATGGTGGGTGCCGCGGTGGATGTTGGAGTTGATCTGGCGATAGTAGTGCTCGGAGGCTTCCAGCACAGCCACGGGTTTCTGGGTGGTTGCCGCATTGTCCAGATACACTAGGGGGCGGCCCTGCACGCTCTGGTCGAGAATGGGGAAATCGTGGCGGATGGACTCGTCGAGGGACATGGAGAAAGGAAGGGGCCCTTAGGCACGTCAATTTGGGACAGCTCAACGTGGTTCGCAATGCCTGAATTTTAACATCGAACCTTGCCCGTGAGCCCCTCCGAGGCTTGAATCCCGCCCCGCCCATAGGCCAATCGGCCTCAGAACTTCATGAACCTCCTCAAGAAAGTCATCTCACTCCGGGAAAATAGTTCCGATTCGGAGGAAGAGAAGCCGTTCCTCGAGCACCTCGAGGATCTGCGGAAGATGATTTTCCGCATCGTGATCACTTTGTTGGTTTCGATGGTCCTCTGCTTCGCTTTTCAAGAGCAGCTTCTGAGTGTGCTGCGCAAACCCATTGACGACGTTTGGGAGAAGCAAATCCAGAAGACCTTGCCGACTGATAAGCAGGCACCCAAGGCGGTAACGGCCGAACAATGGGAGAAAGCGAAGAAGATTGAGCAGGCCGCCGCCAAGTTGGCCGAAGAAGATCGTCAGGCCTTTTATGCGGCAATCGATGATGAGGATCTCGCGTTCCATGCCCGATGTGTCTCGCTCTTGCGTGCCGCCAAAGCCTTGCCGGACGACAAGCAGGAGGACTTCATTCGCAAACTCAAGTTGGATGAGGAGCTGACCAAGCAGGTTTTAGCCCTGATCGAATTGGATCCCAAAACCGATCTGAACACCAAGGGCAACTCCAAGGACATGACGTCCCTGAAGCCAACCGAGACCTTCATGCTTTCGATGAAGCTCTCCTTCATCGCCGGCATCCTGCTCGCGCTGCCGCTGCTGCTCTTCTTTATTCTCCAATTCGTGCTGCCCGGCCTGCACGAAAATGAGCGCAAGGCCATGTGGCCCGCCCTTGCCATCGGTTCGGGTCTGTTCCTTAGCGGGGTCTGCTTCGCCTACTTCATTGTGCTGCCGCGGGCGTTGACCTTCTTCGTTGAATGGTCCGAACGCATAGGCGTGGTCAACGACTGGCGCATTGGTTGGTACATCTCTTTCGCCACCAACTTCACCCTGCTCTTCGGGGTGGCATTCGAGCTGCCGGTGGTGGTCATGCTCTTCGTCAAGCTGGGCATCTTGTCATACGACATCATGGCGCGTACCCGGAGGTATGCGATTGTCGCCATCTTCGTTCTGGCAGCCTTCATCACACCGACCCCGGACATCATGACGCTCTGTCTGATGGCCCTGCCCATGATCTTGCTTTACGAATGCTGCATCTGGCTGGCCTGGCTGGACCGTAGGAAGCAGCGCGAGCGCGATGCTCAGGAAGCCAAGGAGCACGAAGAGTGGCTGCAACGTCGTGCCAAGGAACGCTTGGAGGCCGCCGAAAAGGGAGAGGATGGCGAGGAGAATGAGGACACCACTCTCGCTGGCGATCCCTACCACGATCATTACGAAGATCCTTATCGCGAGGATCAGTATGAGCGCGATCACCTCGATCACGACGTTCACGAATACGATCCTTACCACGACGATCATCCCGAGGACTACAACTGGGATGAGGATCATGAGCAGTTCCACCACGACGCCGATCACGATGGCGAAGAGGAGGACGAGAGTGATCTCGATAAGGAACTCGATAAATCCGATAAGAAGTCTGAGAAGGACTCTAAGGATGACAAGAAATCGGGATATGAGACTCCCGACTACGACAAGCCCGACTACGATAAGCCGGGAGGTGAGTCCGACGATAAAGGGGACGAGAAGAAGGACGATAAGTGATGAGTGAGGAGTCCGAACAAACTCAGGCCACCGCTCGTTCGCCTTTGTCGGGTTGCGCCATCCTTATTATTGCCTTCGTGGTGATGATCTTCTTCGTCTGCTCGATGGTCTTCTCACTGTTTCGCCAATCTCGGGCCATTGAAGAGTTTACCGAGGATCAGCCAGCAGAGATCGAGGTGATTGATCTGGAGGGAAGGGATGATGATCTCGCCTCTCTCAATCGACGTCTCACCGCATTCCAGGGTGTGCTGGCGAAGAAGGAAGAAGCCCGCCTCGAGCTTAGCGCCGAGGACATCAATCTCGCCATTGCCTCGCAGGAGCCCTTTGCTGAACTGCGTGAAACCTTCCGGATTGATTCCATTGAGGGAGATCGAATTCGCATTCAAATCAGCTACCCGCTGAACAAGGGGCCCAAGTCACTGGGTGAGTTCTTCACTCTGCTGGGTGATCTGCTTGCCAGTCCTGAGAATCCTGAGGGTCAGGATTATCGCTATCTTAACGGGGTCCTGATTGTGAAACCCGTTCTCGCCGGTGGTCAGATCATCCCCAAGATCATCGATATCGAAGCCGAGAAAAATGATGTGCCGGATGGCTTTGTCGACCAGATGACCCAATATCGCCCGGCGGAGCGCTACATCGAGCATGAGCTTCTGGGCCCGTTGATGGCCAAACTCACTGAGGTGACCATCGAGGAGGGCAAGTTGGTGCTCATTCGCGTTCCCGGCGAGGATCCGGCCACCGAGCTCACTGACGAGCAAGTGAATCAGGGAGCCCAGCGCTTCCTCATGGTCTTTGGCACCGCCGCGACCCTGTTTTTGATATTCGCAGGCATCATGATTTTTATCGGCCTGCGCGCGAAAGCGAAGCAAGATGCCTAGAAGCCATCTCATAAATCATGCTTGAGGACGAATACACCGATGTCATCCGCAAGGCCTCGGTGGGACAAGGTCTGACCGAAGCAGATCTGACTGCCAAGCTGGGGATCGGTGCTCAAGCCTGTCAGAGTTTTCTCGCGGGTGACTTCGATAAGGAATTGGCGGCGCGTGTCGCAGGCGAGCTACAACTCAGCCCGCAAGCCTTCGTTTCGCATCCCATCTACCATCCAAAACCGCTGGATGTGGCAGGCGTGACTCAGCTGGAGTTGCCCTTTGGTCAGTGGACGGTGAATGCCTGGTGGGTGGAGAAGGGGGATACTCGTTTGGTCTTTGATGCCGGGACGGGTCCCTATGATCTCATCGAGGATCTGCCCGAGTTGCCGCAGACCTGCTTCATCACCCATGGCCACCACGATCATGTCGGTGGCGTGGAGGCCCTGATGGAGAAGGGGGTGGCCATTCGTGGCGCCGAGTTCTCCGGAGAACGTCGGGTGAATGTCGGCGATGTCTATGACCTGGGAGAACTCAAACTGAGCGTCTGCGATCTCAGTGGGCACTATGTACCCGCGGTGGGTTACCATATCGAAGGTCTGTCCAAGCCTGTCCTGGTGGTGGGCGACTCGCTCTTCGCTGGCTCTATGGGCAAGACTCCCAATCCCGAGCGCTTTCAACTCGCGCTGCATACTTTGCGCGAAGCCTTGGAGGGCTTGAGTGAAGAGACAATCCTGCTCACCGGTCACGGTCCCGCGACCACGGTTGGAGAGGAGCGAGGAGGAAACCCGTTTTTAGGCTGATTGAGAGCCAACCAAACCTTGTCCCTTGTGGGTAGGGAGTATAGTACATGGCATGAACAATTTGTTTTCACTCCTTTTGGTGTCGCTGTTCCTTCAGGTGCTTTCGCCAGTGACTTTTGGGCAGGAGGCTACTGAAAAGGCCGCAGCCAAAAAAATAGAGGTTCAGGGTTTGTGGGTGACCAGACTCGGCAGGAAAAATGAAGAGAGCATTCGCATCAGTAAGGACGGCACAAAATATCTCATCGAGTTTTTCAGCAAGAAAAACAATGCAGATCGAACCCTGGCGATTCGCAATGGTGATGTGCTGAAGACGGGACTGAAGGATGGCGATATCATTTTCTCGGATGATGGTGAACGCACTTACTTTGGAGGGCGTGAATTCTGGAAACTGCCTGATCACAAAGTCAGGGAATTCGTTGAACACCAGGAAGCGGCCAAATATCGCAAGATTTGCATCATGCATGTCCGCAACTGCCAACAAGCGATGCGTGGACATCAAAACCTGAAGCAATTGGTCGCCGGGGACCGCTTTACCAAGGAGGATTTGGAAGAGTACATGGAGTTTCCCAAAGATATCCAAATTGAAGGTGGCGTGATCACCTTCAAACCCAGTGACAAAATTCTTCCGCCTGCCGGAGATAATCCGGTCGATGATAGCCACCTGTGGCTGAAGATCGTGGCGCCTGACACCAAGGGCAATGTGGGCAAGTTTGGGTTCAAGGACATCGGCGAAACCGAAGGGTGGTGATTAACCCCGATTCAGGAATTCCCGCGAAACGCGCACATACTTTTCGGCCCAGCTTTTGATATCGGCCTGATCGTCTAGCGAGAGGGTCTTCACCACCTTGGCGGGAGAGCCAAGGACGAGAGAACCGGGAGGGATCTGGGTACCGCCGGTGACCAAGGAGCCCGCGCCGATGATGGAGCGCTCACCAATGACAGCGCCATCCAGAACAATCGCACCCATGCCGATGAGGACCTCGTCCTTGACTGTGCAGGCATGGAGAATGGCGGAATGGCCGACGGTGACCAGTTCGCCCACATAGCAGCCGTAGTCATCGGCGAGGTGAACGACGCCGTTGTCCTGCACGTTGGACTTGGGGCCGATGACGATCTCGTTGATGTCACCGCGCAGAGTGGCGTTGTAGAACACGCTGCTCTCTTCCTCGAGGGTCACGCGGCCAATCACGTCCGCACTGGCGGCGACGAAGGCGCTGGGGTGGATGGTGGGGGAAAACTCGGCGAAATTCTCAATGGCCATATGGGATTCTAGGTGGGTGGCGTGTGAGATCGCAAGGCTGTGGAGTGGGCGGTGTTGTGCCTCGTGCTTCGTGCCTCGTGCTTCGGCTCGGGTTCTGCACAAAGCACCAAGCACGAAGCACGAAGCACGAAGCACAGCCCAGAAGGGGCTACAATTCAATCCACTCGGTGGGTTCGTCTTGGCGGGCGCATTGCAGGGCCACTTGGCTGTGGCCAGCATCCGCCAGGCAGGTGCGAAGATGATTGAGGGCAACTTCGGGCTGATTGCAGTCCGAGCTGAGATGGCCGAGCACCACCTGCTCAAAGCCGGGGTGGGCAATTTCGCTCAGGAGCTCGCCTACTTGCTTGTTGCTGAGGTGGCCATGGCGCGAGCTGATGCGCTGCTTGATGGACCATGGACGCTTGGTGTCGGCCTCAAGGAGCTCGTCGTCGTAGTTGGCTTCGATGAAGAGGCCATGCAGGTCGCGCAGACTTTCTCGCATGCTGTGAGTGACGAAACCGGCATCGGAAACGAGGCCTAGGCGACGTTCCTGATGACTGAAGACGAAGCCGACGGGATCGACGGCATCATGCTGGATGGCGAAGCTCTGGATCTCAGTGTTGCCGAGGGCGAATTTCTGGCCGGTTTCGAAGCTCTTCCACGTGGCGTGTTCGATGCCGCCTTCCTTGACGACCATGGTGGTTTGGGGTGTCGCCAGCACCGGCACGCCAAACTTCTTCAGAAAGACCTTCAGGCCGCGGACGTGGTCACCGTGCTCGTGGGTGAGGAGGATGCCACCCAAGGTGGCGGGGTCGATGCCCAGGGAGATCAGGCGAAGTTCGAGCTGCTTGGCGCTGAGGCCGGCATCCACCAGCAGACGTTGTTCGCCACATTCGATCACCGCCGAATTGCCGCCGCTGCCACTGCCGAGTATCGCGAATCGAATCACGCTCAGTTTTCTTCCACGGGGATTGCGCGAGGCGGGGGAGTATGGGCACCGCTCACGTCTTCGAGGTTCTGTTTAATCAGATACCAGATCGCGATCGCCAGAATCAGCGACAGGATCTTCGCCATCCAATTTCGGGTCAGGTTCATCTTCGGTTTCGGTGTCTTGGGATTTTCCAGTAATGAAAATGTTCGAGAGTTTCTCGCGGAAGTCCTCTTCGCTCAGGTTGCGCTCGAGTTCGCCGTTCTCGCAGATCGAAATGGAGCCGGTCTCCTCACTGACGACAATGCAGACCGAATCGGTGCGTTCGGTAAGGCCGATGGCCGCGCGGTGACGAAGTCCGGTGGAGCGGTCGGTCATCTCGCGCTCGGTGACGGGAAAGACGCAGGCGGCACCCGCCACGCGTTCGTCACTAATGATCATACCGCCATCGTGGAGTGGGGACTTCACGTTAAAGACGGAGAAGGCGAGTTCGGGTGAGAACTGCGCATCAAGAACGACACCGGTCTCGAGCTGCTCCTTGAGGCTGTTGTCGCGTTGGATGGCAAAGAGAGCGCCCACGCGCTTGCGGCCAAGGTTGACTACGGCATCACCGAGGCGCTCGAGGAAGTCAATGCGGCGGCGGCTATAGAACTGGAACAGGCGATTGCTGCCGAGTTTGGCCAAGCCGCTGCGCAGCTCCGGCTGGAAAATCACGATTAGGGCTAGGGCTAGAACTGCCGCGGCACGGGTCAGGATCCACTGGATGACCGCGAACTTGAAGATGGTGGAAGCTAGGGCGAGAACGATGAGGACCGTGCCCAGACCGACCAAGATTTGCGCTCCACGGGTGGCGCGGAAGGCGCGGTAGATCTGGTAGATGCAGGTGGCAAGCACCAGTATCTCAATGCCATCGCGCCAGTGATCGATAAAAAAGGTCCACATGGGGTCACAGGATGATAGCGCGAGGCCCGGGGAGCTGACAACCATCGATTCTTAGGCTTCTTCAGCTCTTTCGAGGGCCCGCTTTCACTTGCGAGCGGGGGATAGCTGTTCTTAACTGCCCCCATGCACGAGGAAATCAAACTCACTCGCGAAGTCGAAGCCATCCAAATCCCCAGTGGTGACAGCCTGACGCTGCCCACGGGCACAGCCGTCTTCATCACCCAGCGTCTGGGCGGCACCTACACCGTGGCCACTTCCCAAGGTCTGGCCCGCATTTCCTCGCAGGACGCCGATGCTCTCGGGGTCGATCCCGAAGAGGAAAAGAAAAAGGCCGAGAAGGTCGAGGCTCTCAAGGATGCCCCTCTCGAAGAGCAGGTCTGGGCTCAGCTCAAGGAAGTCTACGATCCCGAAAT
>CAZIPY010000187.1:0-2216 GCA_964541125.1 uncultured Luteolibacter sp.
GATGTCGCTTTTGATGAAGAAAAAGGTGATCAGTGAAGCCGCCACACAGAGGACCAATTCAGTTGGATCATGAGTCCACCAGACGGTTCGCCCCAGCAACAGATCGCGAAGGGTTCCTCCACCAATACCGGTAATGCTACCGATCAGCACAAACCCACGCACGTCCATGCGATAGCGGGCCGCAGTGAGCGCCCCGCTGATCGCAAATACGACGTCGCCAAAATAGTTGAGGGCAAGAATGCTGGGAGACAGAGCTTCAACGGGTGATTCCATCAATCTTCAGCTTTGATCCTCAGGGCTATTTGCTATCGAAGTTTACTTCCAGAGTTCCGCCAGATCGACCTCTGTCCAGTCGGCGAAGTAGTCCGGCACCGGAATCTTCAACCACATCTTGCGCCCCTTCACGTCGGTGACGACCTGATGATTGGTTAGGTCTGCGTCCTGGTTAGCCGGCTTGGTGCACCCTCCGTTCTCCGCAAAGGTGCCATCTTCATTGAAAAGGCGCAGGTCCATCAAATCGCGCACCACGGACGCGTCTACTTTTCCGTCATTCTCGGCCAATCTGGCTGTCATGTTTTCAAAGCGACGGATCGAGTTGCTCACCGTTTCACGCTGGCCGAGTCCCCAGCCATCTGCGAAGAACGTATTCGCGACCGCCATCGAATCCCCCTTCGGCAGGCGGATTCGGTTGCCGGCGAGAGATGAGCATTCCATCGACGCCCCCGAGTTTTCGTCTCCCATGGAGAGGATGATGGATGCGCTGTTCAGGGTGCCGTTGAGACGGGCCACGACCGCATCGAGTGAGGCGGTTTCGCTCATCAGGTCAACGAGGATCCCGAGGATGGACGGGCGTTCCTTGTAGATCAGAGAACCACCCATGCTGGTTCCGTCATGAAGGTCAAAATAGACGCCGTGCTCATTGAGCGCGGTGAATGCGCAATACATTCCGGGCCATCCCATCGTGGCATATTTGTAAGAACCGTCGGTCGGTTTCCTGACGGTCAGCACCTGCGGGAACTGATTGAAGGCGTCGCTCCAATCCATGTTTCGTCCGATGTACATCCCTCCATCGCTCGAATGGGAGCCCCAGGAGAGAATGGAAGTACATCCGGCAAAGGAATGGCACTTCGATTGGTAGACACCGAATTCCATGATCTGATCAAGCATGCACACGTTTTCCACCGGCCATCCGGTTCCCTCAGCGACTCCCTCATACCAATCGCGGTTTCGCTTCGAACCGGTGCTCAAGGCGCGATGGGACCAGAATTGGATGTCCTCATCCGTCATCATCCCGGATTTGAGGGCGGGAGCGATCAAGTGATCCCAGGTGGTCTGCATGTGATCGCGCATGAGCGTTCCATATTGCGCTCCCATCTCGGCGTTGGTGCCGGAGACCACAGGGATGAGAAAACCGTTCGACTCGTAGAGTTCGCCGTTACCAGAGGATTGCTGCAGGTTCATGAAAATGTAATAAGCGGTTCCCCTGAGACGTCAGGAAAACACTGGTTCTTTTACGCTCATCATATCGTTCAGGGGTGAGGTTAGAAGATCAAAAGTGTGAAAAAGGGGGAGGTTTGAAGCCGTGGCTGGTGAACGAGGATGCTTACCAGCCGCCTGCGGAGTGAGTTTCGTCGGAGGCAAATCTGATGGGCTCTGAAGAAATTGGCCAATAAATTCCGGCAGGTCGAAGCCCTTCCGGAAGTCCATCTGTGACGCGCGAAACCGCCTCATCAAAAACCAAACCATGAAATCCCTGTTTCCAGCAGCCTGCTTGCTCACTACCAGCCTCTCCGCTGCCGAACCTCATTGGCACATCTCATCCACCGAAGACTGGCAGGCCTTCATCGCCGATGCCGAGGGCGTCACGGTCGCCGATAACCACGCGGTCGCTGAGAAGCCTGAGGTGTCTTTCTCCAGTCAGGTGAAGACATTTTCCGAGCCGACCCGCCTACAGGATGTTGAGCTCAGGCAAAGCGTGGAGTGGATGAACTGGCAGCCTTATACACTCTACCAGCCCAACATGAAGAACGCCCCGGTGCTGATCAGTCATGGTCCCAATGACCATTGGATCATCGCGCAGCACCGGTCGGCCGAGGAACTGGTGGCGGCCTATCAAAATAAAGTCGCAGACGCCAAGAAAAGGAACCGTAAGCCGCCTGGCCCGCTTGGCTTCTCGCTCGATGGATTCGTGGAAGAAGAAGTCACCCTCGAGGGAT
>CAZIPY010000188.1:0-2217 GCA_964541125.1 uncultured Luteolibacter sp.
ATTGCCAGCACGAGACCATCATCAACATCGAAGCCTCTCTCGCCGTGGCATGAAGAGAATCCTGATCATCGCCGGTCCCAACGGTGCCGGGAAGACGACCTTCGCAGAGGAATTTCTTCCAAACGAAGCCGACTGTCCGGAGTTCGTGAACGCCGACCTCATCGCCGCCGGCCTCAGCCCCTTCCAGCCCGAACAGGTCGCCTTCGTCGCTGGCCGTCTCATGCTTGAACGGATCCGCCAGCTAGTCGTGGCGCGGAAGTCGTTCGCCTTCGAAACCACCCTCGCCACCCGCAGCTACCTGCGCCGGATCCCGCGTTGGCGGGCCCTCGGGTATCAAGTGAAACTCTACTTTCTCCAGCTGCCCGATCCCGATTTCGCGGTTCGCCGTGTTCACTCCCGCGTGGGGCTCGGAGGTCATGCCATTCCACCGGAAACCGTCAGACGCCGCTTCGCCCGGGGCCTCAAAAATCTCCGGGACGGTTACCTTGAGATTGTTGATGAGTGGTCGATCTACGATGGTTCCCAAAACCCGCCGTCCCTACTCAAAACCGGCGACAACCGCCCTCCTGACCGCATCATGGAAGACCCCACCGACTACCGCACCGATGAAGAATCACTGCCCCTGGTAAAGCCGCTCGACGACCCCGACTTCATCGGTGCCGAAGCTGCCCTCCGCCGCGCTTCCGCCAAAGCGGTCGCCCGCGCCCGCGCCGCCGGACTGGAACCCGTCGTCGCGGAAGAATCCGACACCATTATCACTGAGAACTGAGCAGCTTCCCCGAAGTCGTCAGGCCGCAGGTCGAAGGTTGGGGGAAGGCACTCATCAAACGACTCTAACAACTTCTTATGATCAATTAAGAGAACTCTTTGATAGAGCTTCGTATTCGGCTTCTTAGCTGCCTTGCGCAATCGTAGATCGTTCTAGCAGACCAGCAACGAGCTCAGAGAATGCCAACAAATGCGCACGCCATCGTCGTGGATTTCTCCGCAAATCCAACGCCTCACTACCAATCAACATACCAGTTCACAAACCCAACTCCACCATCAACAAAGCCCTCCCTCCCGTCCGCACTTCACCACAAGGGCTCATGGCGAGCGCACCAACCATCGTTGCGTCACGAACAACCTAGATAGAACCCCGATACGACAGTTTCGTATAGAGTTCCCCTGCCTCAGCAGCCCTCTCGGTCGTGGCATCCGTTCGGGCCATAAGCCGAAGAATTTCGCTGCAATCTTCCACAAAGGCTGGCACCGTACCCATGTCTATGCCAGCGGGTGAACGGGAGGAACACGCCAGAATCGAGATCGACCGCCAACTCACGGCGGCCGGCTGGCGCGTCGTCCAACCGGGCAGCCCCATCTCCAACGAACTCACCGCCCTCTGCGAGGAATCCGGCGACTCTGGCCGCGCCGATTACGTTCTCTACCTAGACGGCAAGGCCTGCGGCCTCATCGAGGCCAAGCGCTCCGGCCACTCCCTCCAGGGCGTCCAGGAGCAGTCCGCCGCCTACGCCGCCTTCCGCAAGTGGGACGACCCCACCTCCTGCTGGCAATCCCCGCTCCCCTTCCGCTTCGAGGCCAACGGCCAGCAGAATAACCTGCCGCCGCCGGCGGAGCTGGCAGCAGAGATTGTGGAGAGCCTTGAGTCGGCCCTGGAAGAATTCCGGGGTGTCGAAGAGGCACTAGCATCGCCATCCGAATCATGACGCGCGGCAAGACCATCCAGCTCTTTCTTCCTGACGGAAACCCAAGGGGCGTCAAGATTGCAGAATTCACGAGCCGAACCATCCAAGCGGTTCTCGTACCTCGCGCACAGTTAGAGTTCGCCTGTCGCCGGAACGAACTCAAGAATGTCGGAATCTACTTCCTGATTGGCGAGGGTGACGGGGGCAGCCTCCCGTTACTATACGTAGGGGAAGCGGAAGACTGTGCTACACGGCTCAAACAACACAATAAACAGAAAGATTGGTGGACGGTGGCAGTCGTGTGTATTTCGAAGACGGCCGATTTTACCAAATCCCATGTGAAGTTTCTGGAATGGCATTGTCACCAAACCGCTCAGCACGCGGGCCGGTTCAAGCTGGAAAACTCTAGCACGCCCACCAAGTCGCATATCTCCGAATCCATGGAGGCCGATCTGATGGACCATTTCGAGACGATCCAAACGCTCGCCTCCACGCTTGGCTACCCGATCTTCGACCGGATTAAGAAAGCGAG
>CAZIPY010000189.1:0-3047 GCA_964541125.1 uncultured Luteolibacter sp.
CTTGGTCTAGAAGGTCCGTGCTCAGAACGGCAAAATCATCATCGGCAACACCACCCTGTTGCTCGCCGAGCAATTTGGCTTCTGCTATGGCGTAGAGCGCGCCATCGACCTCGCCTACGCCTCTCGCCGGGTCTTCCCCGACAACCGCATCTTCCTGATCGGAGAAATCATCCACAACCCGGATGTAAATCTGCAATTGGAGGAAATGGGCATCGTCTCCCTACCGTGGAAGAAGATGGATGAGACCTACGAGGAGTTGACCCAAGATGACGTGGTCATCGTGCCCGCGTTCGGGGCTCCCACCACCTTCATGGACAAGATCAATGAGAAGGGCTGCTACGTCATCGACACCACTTGTGGCGATGTCATGAAGGTCTGGAAGCGGGTCCGCGGCTACGCCAAGGATGGCATCACCTCCATCATTCACGGAAAATCCGGTCATGAAGAAACCCGGGCCACCGCATCACGAGCAAAAGGAACAAACGGCAAAGGCAATTACCTCGTGGTCCTGACACTCGAGGATACCGACTACGTCTGTGACTACATCCGTAAAGGTGGTGACAAGAATGAATTCCTCGCTCGCTTCAAGCATGCCCATTCCACCGACTTCGACCCTGACAAACATCTTGTTCAAGTGGGCATCGCCAACCAGACCACCATGCTCAAGAGCGAGACCGAGGAGATCCAACGACGGGTCCGTCAGGCAATTGTCGACCGCGATGACTCTCCCGACAATTTTCAGATGTTCGACACCATCTGTGGCGCCACCCAGGAACGCCAGGATGCCCTTTTCGACATGCTCAAACTCAAGATGGACATCATGTTTGTGGTTGGTGGCTACAACAGTTCCAACACCACACACCTGGTGGAAATTGCCGAGCAAACCCTCCCCACCTTCTTTATCCGTGGTGCGCGCTGCATCCAGTCCATCGAGGAGATCATCCACTACGATATCCATCAGAAGCAGGAAGTCAGCGGCAACCACGCGGACTTGCTTGACCCCACACGGCCGGCAACCATTGGCATCACCGCAGGCGCCTCGTGCCCCCACAACCTGATCGAGGAGACCATGGTCAAGGTGCTGCAAATGCGCGGCGAGAGCTATGCCTCGCTCATCGAGGAGCGCCCCTGAGCCTTAGGTCGTGTTCGCGACCTAAAGATACGGCATGAAGGCCGTGTGCACCTGTCCCGGGATATCGAGCAGGCTGTAATCCTTGGAAGAGACAAACAGCAGGTTCTGCTTACCCTTGCCAAGCAGCTCGTTGTCCGTGCCGAAGACTTGGTGCTCAAGCGTGCAGAACTTCCGGCTAACGTCAGAAACACGGATCTTCACGGTGATGGTGTCGAACTCGCGGGCCTCGCGTACGAACTTATGCTCGAAGGAGCGCGTGAGGATGTAGAAATCCGTAGTCTTCAGGTCGAAGTCGGGCATCGCCTTGTTAAAGAATAGCTCGCGGGTCTTACCCACAAACATGGCATACATGCCGAAATAGACGTTCCCAACTGAGTTGGTGTCCTGGTAGGTCGCGAGGAAAGAATAAACAAACCACTTGTCCTCGAAATGCCCCCCGAGTGAATGAGCATCAGCGGGTGCCGGAGCCTCAACCGCTGAAGGAGTCGGCTTGGGAGTCTTGGCAATGGCCTTCAGCGCGGGAATTTCAG
Source organism: uncultured Luteolibacter sp. (assembly GCA_964541125.1). Taxonomy (GTDB): domain Bacteria; phylum Verrucomicrobiota; class Verrucomicrobiia; order Verrucomicrobiales; family Akkermansiaceae; genus Luteolibacter. The sequence goes on from CAZIPY010000189.1 coordinate 1,663, forward strand.
AGGCTGCTTCAAGCACCTCTTCCGCTTTCTCATGCGCCACCCGCAGGAGGTCGGCATTGAAGACCAGCCAGATCACATAAACCATCGGCAGCACGGAGCCTGCAATCAGCAGGCCCGTCATACTCTGGTAATAGCCAAACGCAAAGATCACCAGTGAGATACTAGCCAGAGAAAACATCCGGATCTGGGGCAATGGACGCTGTGAGTTGGGCACAAAGCACCTGGCAATGGCCAGCGCGGCATAGCCCACAAAGAACGAGGCATAGAACACCATGAAGTATTCCAGCTCCATCCCTGCAAAGAGACTACCAAGCGTGATGACAGCGATGACGAAGAAGGTTGGAATCGGAGATTCGAGAACCTTCTTGGGCAGCATGCCAATCAGCACGTTCTGGCTCTTGGCCAAATTAGCTCCAAGGAACCACTTCAGCGAAATGTAACCGCTATCGAGCGTGGTCAGTGCACAAATACCGAGGAAGGTAAAATACGCAGCAGGCAACAATCCTCCGCTGGCCTCATTCAATCGGCTCACATGATTGACGATCAATTCATGAGCATAATGGAAGTTATCCAGTTCACTGATGGCTCCCACACCCTGAGTTGCCACGTACTCCATCACCCAAGCGGCTAGAGAGCCGTGGAAAATAAGCAGGAAGAAAAAGATGGTGCCACCGATCAGATAGCTGAATCGAATAGAGGTCTTTTCACGATGTATCTGGATGGCCCGCTGCCAATGCTGAAGATCCAACCATGGACCCACCAACAAACCGATAATCAGTGGGATCGCATAACCCACCAAGGTTGGTCCCTTCCAGAGACCTGCACCATCGTAAGGGGCATTCCAGCTCAACTCAGAAAATTTGAACGAGGGATTGAGGGAAAAGAGAATGATCAGAATGCAGACCAAGGCGACCAAACCCAACACAGCATGGCCGAACTTGATCTTCTGAATGCCGAATTCCTCACCAAACAGGCAACCGGCTGCAAGCACCACGAAGACCACCATACTCAGGTAGAGCGGAATCATCTGCCCCGAAACCAGATCGAGCGACCAGAACAGGTATTTGGTAATCGCGAAAACCGTCAGGGTGATCGCCAGAATCTGATAAAGAAACAGGACCAGGCGGAAGGGTTTGGAGAATTTGTCGAAGAAATTGGCCAATGACTCCTGCCCACCAGAGTGACGTTTGGCCACGATGTGGGTCAGGAAACCGAAAAGAGCCAGGCCGGTGGCATTGGGGATCGCGAACAGAAACAGGCCCTGAATCCCAAACATGAAGGTCATCTGGACACTGAAAAAGAGGCCCAGACCCCACATCCAGGCCCAGGCGACGGAGTTACCCCAGAGCAGGGCATTGATGGCTCGAAGATTCATCGGGGGACAA
>CAZIPY010000190.1:0-3134 GCA_964541125.1 uncultured Luteolibacter sp.
CATCATCATCAACGAGACGGAGAACGGAGCGGTGGACTCGGTGGAAGTCCAGCTTCTGCGCAGTGCCTTCGAAGTCGACGGCAAACTGTTTGCTCGTCTCAAAGTGACGGTGACGGCACCCTGAACCAGAGCTTCCCCTGAAGTGATCCTGATCCCGGCTTGCGTTTGCAGGCCGGGATTTTTTTGGCGGGTCGATGAACAGACTAGGTCACGAGCCAGAAGGGTCTAGCCCAGCTGACTTCGAAAGTGCTTCGAGCTTGGCTTCGTCGGCCTTGATGGCTTCGCGCAGTTCCTGCTGCTCTTCCTCGACGCCCAGCAGAAAGGAGGGATCGTAGTCGGGGTTTTCCTCGATCTTGGCGCGCTCCATATCCACGGCTGCCTGCAGATCCTCGATGGTTTGCTCCCGCGCGTCGATCTCACGTCTGAGTGCCAGAATCTCTTCTTCTGAAGAGGCGGTGTGTGCGACAACTTCCGCCTTTTCGGGTGCCGTCTCCCCAACAGCATGCGATGCTTGTGAGTCCGTTCCCTTGCCTTCTTCTTCGACTACTCCATCTCGACAGGAACTGAGCGCCAAGCTGGCCGAAAGTAGAAGAAGGGGCGTGATGACGGAGCGGCAGGTGAGAGGGTATTGCATCGTTTCCCGGCAAGTTAGAGGTCCATGCAGGTCGCGCAACTCTTTCACGATCTTGACGGGGCCGGGTGATCGACTTGTCCGTCGGGGGGCGAGCAGAGTGATCTGCACGAGCGGGCTGCCGTGACCATCGCTCGTGCATGAGGCGAGGAGAAGGGTTTCCGGTTTGCCTGGCTACCTGAGCGACCAACTCGTCGAGTTCCCTTGCTTGGGGATGCGGATGGTCTCCACGGCGGGTTGGTTCTCCTTCTGCCGCTTTCGAGCCAGGGACCGAAACCATTTGGAGCGGATCGCAATCGTGGAATGCTCCCTCACCGATCCGGTTGAGGCTTGAGGAGAAGTTTACAGAGACCAGATTTTGAGTTTCCCGGAAGGCTTCAAACCCAATCTCTCGGACCGTCGACGGGATGGTGACACTTGTGAGGCTGTCACAGTTGCGGAGTGCCCCTCTTCCGATTCGGAGCAATTCGAGGGGAGATGAATGGCCGCGGAGGCTTGGTGAGAGAGTTAGAATGGTCGAGCAAAGCTACGAAGTCAGGATCACGGCGTGTGCTTCCTTCAACGCCATGGTCCACGGGCGAATCCCATGGGCTCCAACGCCTCGAGCTGTCTCGATTTCGCGCAGAGCGTCAGATGGTTCAGGCGGACTCTAGCGTGTTTCCACCCCGCCATCAGGGTGGACGCGGCGATGGCAGACAATGCCATCGAGCGATTGTTGGGCGACAACCATGACGTCGACGTAGTTGGAGGGGGCGTTGTTCTCGAGGCCGCGCTGAGCCGCTGTCTCTGCGATCCCAAGGGGAGTCATGATGATGGAGCCTACGAGGATCACTGGAGCGGAGTCTGGGTCAGTCGCATCCCACATGTGATCGATTCCAGCCATGACATGACTGGGATTGCGTGCCACCAGTGGATGGACTCCGTAGTAAATCACGTAGATCGTGCCGGCCTTCACCTTGAAATCGAGATCCACTTCCTTTCGGCCCACCTTGGGCCATGAGAAGCTCACCCGCACCTGATTCCTGCCGGGTGTCAGATTGGCTTCCTCGCCTCGGGTTGGCTTACCATTGACCGAGACGATCTTCATGCCGGTGATTCGATCGCTGCGCGATGGATCCGGGGTGGAATCGATCACCCCCATGCCCTCGGGTGGTGGCTTCGTTCTTGTTGTTTCCAGATTGCATGAGCCGAGTAGGCTGGCGCACAACAGCACGGTGGTTCGGGGGACCATGGGGACCGCCATACCATTTGTTGATGAATTGGGCGAGATTGGAACCTCACCACGGCTCCCACAGGGGTCCCGGGAGCCCGCGGACTCGTGCGACATCTGCGGCATGCCTTGCGGGGGCAAAGGGATGACTTCGGAGGCATTTCGAAAACCGAAGGCCGCTGTAAAGAGTCGGAGCGAGCCGGTGTTTGGAATGAATGCGGGCCTCGATGGGTTCGAGCCATCCCATCCTTGGCCACCGTCCGCCATGGCAAACCCAGTCCCTGATCTCTTCCGCTTCATGAAACCCACACTCGTCGCCGCGGCTGCCATATTGGCCTCGAGTCCTTTCCTCTTGGGGGAGACCATCCTTTACTACGACAGCGTCAGCGGCGGAACGGCCAATGCGCTGGATCGTCTCGACAGTCAGACCCACGAGGGTTTCGTCGCGTGGTCTTCCACGACCACGACGCTTGGCCGCAATGCGGTGTTCGCCGCGGAACATGCCAGTCAGTCCAATGTTCAGGGTCTTGGTGATGGGCGTGACAAGATGTTCCGGTTTGGATCGAGCGCCGGCGGCAGCGGGACCATGGCGGGGACCCTCCGCGTGGCTCACATGGCCAATGGGCCGTACCTCGAGGTGAGCTTTACCGCCGCCCGCGACCTGATCCTCGATGAACTGAGCTTCAACCTCTTCAACAACTCCAACAACGGCTCGAACTACGGAGCCCGCGATGCTGGTCTTTTTGTCAAGGTGTCGAGTGCTGACTTCAGCCAGTTCGGTGACTTGTTCACCTCGCCGACACGCAATGGCAATCATGGTACCGTGACTTTCAGCGACCGGCGGGAGGTGAGTTCAGGTGACCTGGTGGTGATGCGCATTGCCTTCACCGATCGGACGCGCGCCAACAATGACCTTCAGGCCGCCACCCGGATTGGAGCGATCCATGTCTCCGCCTCGCCCGGCACGGTCTCTGAGAAGTTCAGGGTCCTCACCTACAATATCCACGGGGGCAAGGGACCCAATGGGGAAGGGACCCCGGCCGCGAACCTGACGGCGTTCCGCGACACTCTGATGCAGAATGAGGATGTGCTTTGTCTCCAGGAGGTCGACCACGGTGACTGCTGGACGGCGGTACAAAGTGTCTTCTCGGACTACCCGTATCGGTATCGAACGATCAATCAGGAGACCAGCTATTGGCCGTGGGAAACTCCGAAGCAGACCTCGATCGCCATCTTATCAAAGTACCCTTTCGTCAGCACCCATAGCCAGTTGATCCAGACGGATCCTGCGTA
>CAZIPY010000191.1:0-3052 GCA_964541125.1 uncultured Luteolibacter sp.
CCATCACCCAGGAGAGCGCGGAGATCTCACCTCGTGCATAGGCTTCGAGTTGCTGGACCAGCACGTCAGGCGTCCAGTTGCGCAGCGGGTTGAAGCGGGTCTGCTTCTCCAATTTCACCCGCTCGGCCGTCACGGGGCGACCATTGGCGTCGAGGATGGTTTTGGGGCCATTCATGCCGCACCTCCCTTCTTAGGCTGATCAGCCGCGCCAGAACCCCATTGCAAATCAATTGCAAGGCGTTGCATATCGCGCGGAGCGGATTTCTGGCACAATGTGGCCCGATTTGGGGAAGCCCCCCTTAGAATCGAAATATGGCGCATTTGAGATTTCATCACAGACCGACTCCTTTCCGGCGGTTTTGAGGGCTCAGGTTTGGGATGGACTGATAGCCGCCTACACCAGCGCTGCTCTTGGCTGCGTGGAATGCCAAGGCCAAGCCCCAGAAGCGGTCAGCGTGACCGTTCGTGCCGCGATCTGCGGCAAAGCGAATATTGCCAGAACTGGTGACCTCCTTTCGGATGGCCCGGATGTCACTCTTGAGCTTGTCATCCTCGAATGGGATGCGAGTGGCGCGGTCCTCGAAGGCAGTGCGCACTGGGTAGGCCAGCTCCTCCTTCATGCCCGCCGTAAAGGTGATCGATTCGCACTTGTGCTTGCCGAAGCGTTCACCTGCTCGCTCTGCAAACTGCATGCCCAAGCCAGTGGCATCAATGCAGACTCTCTTGCAGACCTCAAACCACGGATAGAGAATTTCCTCCTGCTGAGAGAAGCTCAGGCCCTGCAGATCAATACGCTTCCGCACGGGGCGTAGGCCAACAGCTTTCTCAACGATAGTAAGGCTGGTGAGGTCATGGTGGCGACCGATGTCCAGACCGCCGTAAAGATCTAGGGCGGCAGCTTGACCCAGATCAACTTCCCAATCTTCGCCTTCGCTATATGTGCAGCCGTCAATCAACCCCCACTCGATGAAGGCGCTGGCATCATCGGCCGGCACGCACATGTATTCCTGAAGAAAGCTCTCTTCATCAGGAGCGCCCGAACGAATGAATTCGAAGTATTCCGTCTCATCCATGTCTTGACGGGGATCGTCCTGCGGCAGCTTGCTTTGCAGCTTGAATAAAAAGCCCTGTTCGAGCGCATCCTGCAAACTCACTCGGTGCAGAGAAAAGCCCTTCGGGTTTCCTTTCTCGCGGATCTCGCGGATTAGCTGATTGAAGTAGTTGGCGCTACCACGATGCGTGGAGAAGATCTCCAACATGCCGCCCCAAGTGATGCCGGGATAGGCAATTGAGTAGAGCTTGCGAGGATCTGGATGTAGCGCGAACTCATCAAGCACACGATCACCACGCTTACCAGCTTGAGCATCCGGGTTGCTACTCATGGAGTGGAGTCGCAACGCATTAGCCAACGCCAAGACATAGGCAGTGTGCCCTTTCTCCTCATCGATCACCTGCTGGCCGAGATCTTTGGCACCCAAATGTAGGAGTTTCCCAAAAGCCTTGCAGTCCTCAAGAAAGAGGCGCGCCTGGATGTCATCCCGTGAACTAATCCAAGCATCAAGTTGAGCACCCTTGAGAGACTTACGGCTGGTCAACCCATAGGCAGTTGCCCAGGTCCAACCAATCTGGCGACTCTTCTCTGCGATCTTCAGACGCGATTTGTCGCGCACCCACTTTACCTGATAAGGCAGGAGGATCGCATCGCGCTCTGGAATGACTTTGGCTCGCCCCATAGTTACAGCAGACCAGCAGCCTCCTCGATCTGCTTCAGGGTTTCCTCCGTCAGTCCACCCTTGGATTTGGCCTTGTTGGTGATTGCATCCAGTTTGTCTTTCGCCTCGGCAGCCTTGGCTTCGAGTAGGGCAAGTTTGCGCTCGTCCACATCTTGGGCTTCTGCCTTCAAGACTACCTTCAAGAAACGCTCGACCGTTTTGGGATCGAAATCCTCGCGGCTGAGCATCTCGAAGCTCACCTGTTTGACGAGTTCCAGAGTTGCGGCACTCCAGTCGGTCTTGCCAGCTTCCTCGACCAGTGTCTCTGCTTTGAGCGCGGCGATCTGACGTCGATCCCGCATCACTGGCGAACAGTGACGCTTGAAGAAAGTAGAGAGCGCAGAGAGTGAAGACTCCACACCACAATCGGTGGAGAGCCAGCTGAGCGCTTCGTCGTATTTCCAGCCGCTCAGTAGACCGTCGCGTAGCTCCAGAAGTTGAAGCTCCGGAAGGTTGTCCAGCTTGGAGTCGCTTCGTGGTTTTCGAGTGGCCATGGTTCATTCGGCGAGACGGAGTTTTCCATCAGGGGTGATTTTGATGCGGGAGGTGTCCTCCCACTTGGTGGCTGCAACTTGGCTTTTCGACTCCAGGCTGCGAACGGCGATGCGCACATCGGTCAAGGTGACGCTGCCAACGTCGAGCTGCAGCTCACTCCAGAGCACGCGCTCGGTAAGGCTGCGCGGGGAAACACGCTGCAGGGCTTCTAGGATGTGGCGTTCGAGATTCATTTCTTGTGGAGGGCGAGATTGAGTAGCTTGTCGACGTTCTCATCGATCTGAGTTGTGAAGCCTTTCAGTTCCGCCAAAACCTGAACGATGTCATCAATTCGCTTATGAGTGTTGCCGTGCGCTTCGCGGGCAGCAGCTCGGTCAGCCTCCAAGCGCGTCTTGATCTCCCTGATGAGATCCATCATTCGGCGTTCGAGATCTTCCAGCTCAGGCAAAGTCGCCCAGCGTGGCTCTTCGCGTGTTTGAACCGTGGGAACTGGCTTCTTGAGGGTCACCTCGCGAGACTCGGCTTCTTTGCGTCCTTGCAGCTTACCGATGATAAGAGCGGCAGCGGTGCTCAATGCACCAATAACAGCGATGATCCAGTTGCCAGGAACCATTGGCTCGGAATTGGCAGCAATGACTTCAGCGATCATCGGTCACCTCCTTTCAGGAAGCGCTTGCACGCTTCGACTTCAAAGAGGCCGCGCATCATGCGTGGCACACCACCGTTGATGTTGTGCTTAACGAGCCACTTATGGATGCTGCGCACTTCAGCATCTGAGAGGCGTG
>CAZIPY010000192.1:0-31335 GCA_964541125.1 uncultured Luteolibacter sp.
CCACGTGCACGGATTCTGCATCGCATCTGCCAGGCGGCAGAAAAATTATCAACTTCGTGGCAAAACGCCTGATTCCGGCTGATTTCTTATCAGATCGCAGAAATCGGGTCAGATCCCAGCAAAGCCTTTAGTTTCGGGCTATTTCGGGCTTCTGCAGCCTGTTTCGGGATTTATCAGATTCCCTGGCAAGGCTCAGGACGAACTCAATTTCGAGTTCACAACAAGTCCCACATGGTCGGGGCGGCGGGATTTGAACCCACGGCCTCCTCGTCCCGAACGAGGCGCGCTACCAGACTGCGCCACGCCCCGACATTTGGGCATGCGCCGGACATCCGACGAGGCGCGAAGAAAGCCCAGTTCCAGCAGCAGGAGCAAGAGGAAAGTCATCTATCTACCTTGCATTCCTGCGCCACTGGACGAGGATGTCCTTTGCCCGCGGCAAACCCACCCTGTGCTGCAAGCCCCTGATCCCCCATGAACCCATCCACCCCCCGCGAGGCGAAAGAGCGCCACAAGGCTGAAGTTGCTGCCTGGAAAAAGATCGTCGCCCCCTACGAGAAATCCAACACGGCAAAAGGTGTCTGGCAATTGAGTAGCACTCTTGCAGCCTACCTCGCCACCTGGGTCGTCATGTGGTGGATGCTCTCGGTTTCCTGGTGGTTTGCCATCCCCTTCATCCCCATTGCCGGCATGCTAATGACCCGCATGTTCGTGCTCTTCCACGACTGCTGCCATGGTTCGTTTCTTCCTTCAGGTCGAGCCAACCGCATCATTGGCTATGTGCTCGGCGTGATGGTCTTCACCCCCTTCCGCCACTGGAAATGGGAACACTCAGTTCACCATGCCCATGCCGGCGACTTGGATCGAAGAGGCGTGGGCGACGTCTGGACGATGACCATCGACGAATATCAGGACGCTTCTTGGTTCACCCGCATGCGCTACCGCATGATCCGCAATCCCTTCCTACTCTTTATCATCTTTCCGGTTCTGCTGTTTGTGATTCGCGAGCGCTTCCCCAGCAAGGGCGCATCCAGCCAAGCCAAACGATCTCTCTGGCTCACCAATCTTGGAATCGCGGTGATGGTGGCAACAGGCGGCTGGCTTCTGGGTTGGCCCTTCATCGTGCTGCTGGTGGCCTCGATGGGCGTGGCCAGCTCCTTCGGTGTGTGGCTGTTCTACGTGCAGCACCAATACGAAGGCGTCTACTGGGAGCGCCATCACCATTGGGAATACACATCGGCCGCCCTTCTCGGCAGCTCCTACTACAAGCTGCCGGTGGTGCTGCAGTGGTTCTCCGGCAACATCGGCTACCACCACGTGCATCATCTCAGCTAGAAGGTTCCCCACTACCACCTCCAGCGCTGCCATCACTCCCACGAACTTTTCCAGAAATCCAAGGTGCTGACCCTGTGGAGCAGCCTCAAATGCATGCAGTTCCGCCTTTGGGATGAGACTAACCGTGAGCTCGTCGGATATCGTAAGGGCCGGCAGATTGCGGCTGAAGCCCTCGCCGCCAAAGCCTGAGTCTTAGGATATACGTGTGCGTATATCTATCAATCTGAGAGGCAATCCATTGCCTGAAGGGACTAGATTTAATCCCCCTGTATACCTAGGAAGTGCGCCAGCACCATCAGAGCCTTTTCTTCCTTTTTGCTGATTTTGGAGCCAAACCCAAGAAAGCCACCTGAAGATTCCGCCACCTTATGGCCCACAACCAGTAGTGAAGTCTTAAGCATCATGGCGTCTTCTTCAGAAAACCTGGTCTCAACAATCCTGGTGAAATTCTCAAGTTGAAGCTGTGGATTAAAATCGGCCGTCATCAGTCGTGGCAGGATGTCCTGAAAGTTCACAGCAGCCAACATCATCATCTGCTGCAATGCCGGGCTTTGATCCTGAGAAGCCAAGCTCCCCAAGACCTCACTAAACTTGGTTGCCTCCTTTTTATCGATACTTCCATCAGCAGCAGCCACGATCAAGAAAGCCACAATCGGAGCTTCTGCAAGCTGGTCCCACTCAGCATCCGTAGGACCACCGCCAACATCCTGTGAACCAGCTTTAGAAGACTCAAAAGCCTGCCCTTCGATGAGCTTTTGCTGATCGGGTGAAATGGTTGAAAGTGGTGGTAGCATCCAGCAATCCCTGCCATCGAGCACGCCATCTCCGACGATTTGGATAAAAGCCTCTGTTGGCACAAGGCTTTCATTGAACATCAATGCCTGCGTGTCTTTGAGAATGAGGGAGGGCATGTCTACTTGAACGACAGATGCAATCAGGCTGTCGGATGAACCCCCCACCCCGACTTGCATACGACTACTCAAGAAAGCCTCTCCATATGGCGCCAGCTGATCGATGAGCTTCTGCTCCAATACTTCTTCCTCTTCCTGCGCCTCTTCTGGCGTCAAGGTGAGTGAGAGAAAGCCATACACCGGCATACTCATCGTTCCACCACTCTGAGCGGCTGAATGCCTGCTAAGCGAAAACCACTCTTTGTGGGTCTTCTCGATCTCCTCTCCACCCAAGGCCTCTTGATCGATGGGACCATAACCTTCCTTTTCGAGTTGCGCACCCATTTCCATAGCCTCCCATGCCATGCGGGCCGCCAAAAATTGATCAGTTTTACTCGCAAAGGTATTAAGAAGAATTTCCACCTCCCCATCCGAATCCCGGACCAGCACACCACGAATGGAACCATTGACCACATATTTTGATTCGTAAGGACTGTCATCCTCCTCGCTCATACGAATCATGCTGGAAAGCAAAGTCTCCTGAAAGTCTCCACCACCTTCTTCATTGACGATTTCATCGATTTTCTCGAGCCAGCTGTCAAATGACACACTGCTCTTTGGGAAGCTGTAGCAAAAACTCATGGAGAACTTCTAATCCTTCGGTCAGCCATGGACCAAGAGAAAACCTAAAGATGCGAGCCTTGTCACCTGCCTCAACAGGAAATCTCAGCATGATCATACTTGATGAATCTCTCTCGCCTTCCCTCTCCTTACTATCCTACACTTTCTCATGCTGACCCGCATCGTTTCAGGAGGGCAAATCGGTGCGGACATCGCCGCACTCGAAATTGCGCTGGAGAAGGACTTCCCTCACGGCGGTTGGTGCCCGAAGGGCCGGCGCAGTTTAGCAGGCCCCATTCCCGAGTGCTTTGAACTGCAGGAGACTCCCAGCGACGACTACCTCCAGCGCACCGAGTGGAACGTCCGCGACACGGACGGCACTGTCGTCTTCACCTTGTCGAAAGAGGCTACCGGCGGCTCACTCAAAACCATCGACTACACTCGCAAGCATCAGAAACCCTGCCTCCACCTGAGCCAGGCCGACTTGCAATCGGAAAGCCTGGAAAGCTTCACCAATCGCCTCCTCGACTTCATCGGAGAGCATGACATCGCGACACTCAATGTCGCCGGTTCGCGTGAGTCCAAGGAGCCCGGCATCCACGACTGGGTGCGCGAGGTGCTAGAAGGTGTGATCAGCTGAGAAGCTTGACTGCGATCTCCATCCACTCAGCGTCGAGATCGTAGTCCTGAGGTTTCGCGGGCTTGCCGGCATTGCGGTACCAATAGCAAGCATTGCCATAGTCACCCTCCTGACGGTGGAGCCAAGCGTGGATCCAGTCGCCCGCCTTAGTATCGTCCAGACCTTGGCAGTCGTCGTGGGCCTGATCCCATTTTCCTGCTTTCGCGAGCCACAGGGTCGCGGCCACGGGGTCGAGCTCGACGGGTTGCGGGTCTCCGCTGGTGGCGGATTGAGCGAGTTCCTCGGCGGTCATAAGCGATAGTTATCATATCTGCGCTTGCGCCCGCGAGCGGCATTTTCAATCGTCCCTGCATGTCCGAAACCGCCGCCGCCCTGAAGAAGATCCTGCTCGAAAAGTCTGTCCGCACCGGTGAGTTCACCCTCGCCTCCGGCAAGACCAGCGACCTCTACATCGACTGCCGCATGACCGCGCTCGATCCGGATGGCGCCAAGCTCATCGGCGACATGGGCTGGCATGCGGTGCGCTCCTACATCCACTCCCACAAGCTCGAGATCGATGCCATCGGCGGCATGACCCTGGGCGCGGATCCGATTTCGCTCGCCGTTGGCATGACTTCAGGCATGCAACACCCTGACGAGAAGCTTCAGGTCTTCACTGTGCGCAAGGAGCCCAAGGGCCACGGCAAGGGCAAGCAGATCGAGGGCAACTTTGAGAGCGGCAACACCGTGATCGTGGTCGACGACGTCATCACCACCGGTGGATCGACTCTCAAGGCCGTGGATGCCATCGAGCGCGAAGGCGGCAAGGTGGCCTTCTGTCTGGTGCTGGTGGACCGCGAGGAAGGCGGCAAGCAGGCCATCGAAGAGCGTGGAATCCCCGTAATTCCCCTCTTCAGCCGCCATACGCTGCTCAATGAATAAGATTTCCTCCGGGCCTGCGCCTCTATAGGATCAATCCGTGGCAAAGGTTTCGCCCACCTCCCGCTGGACCATCGACGGAAAATTCTTCCGCCGCGGTGAGGAGCGCATCCGCCCACGCATCGTCACCTATGGGCCCTTCCCCGGTGGCTGGCCGGAATGTTTTCGAGAGGACTTCAAGCGTATCCGCGCAGCGGGTTTCGATGCCATTCGGATCTACGAACTGCCGCCGCACCGCATGCTCGAAAGCGCCGAGGACCTCGGGCTGAAGGTCTTTGCCGGACTCGCTTGGCAACAGCATTCGGATTTCATCAGTCATGGCTCACGCCTGACCGCCGCCAAGATCGAACTCGCTGACTGGCTCACTGAGCAGGGGGATCATCCAGCCATCGCTGGAGTGTATGTCGGCAACGAGATCCCTGCCGATTTAGTGCGTTGGATGGGACCGGCTCGGGCGCGCGCCGCGATCGAGGAGTTGATCGCTCTCGGCAAGCAACTCGCGCCCGACCTTCTCTTTGCCTACGCCAATTTTCCCAGCACCGAATACCTCGAGCCGGGCAACGCGGACTTCACTGCTTTCAACGTCTATCTTGAACAGGAGGAGAATTTTGAATCCTACCTAAAGCGCCTCCACCACGTGGCCGGAGACCGACCTCTGGTGATCTCAGAGTTCGGTTTGGACACTCATCGCAACGGCGTCGAACGACAGGCCGAGCTGCTCTACAACGCTGCCACCATCAGCAAGGAGAACTCAGCAGCCGGCTTTACCATCTTTGCCTGGAGTGATCGCTGGCTCAGTGGCGGGATCGAGGTCGACAACTGGGACTTCGGCATCACCGATCGCGAAGGCAGGGACAAACCCGCCATCGACGCCCTCTCTAGCCTAGATACTGAGCTAGTGGATGACCGAGAAATTCGCCTCAATGCTATCACGGTCATTATCTGTACCCGCAATGGCCGAGAACGCATTGGTGGATGCCTGCGGGCTCTTGAAGCATGTGACTTCTGGCATGGCATGGAGACCATAGTCGTCGATGATGGTTCCACCGATGGTACCGCAGACTATGTGGCCGAGCATTTTCCCCACGTCGAGCTGCTGCAATTGCAAGCAGGAGGCCTGAGTGCAGCACGCAATGCCGGTGCGCAGTTGGCCAAGAGCGATATACTTGCTTACACCGACGATGACTGCGAACCGGACCGTGACTGGCTGCAACGCGTCTACGATTTCCTTCAGGAGCATCCAGAATACGCGGCAGTGGGCGGGCCCAACCTGCCGCAGATTCCAAAACACCACCGCGAGGCCGTAGTCTGCGCTGCTCCAGGTGCACCCACCCATGTGATGCTCGACGACATCACCGCCGAACACCTTCCCGGCTGCAACCTGGTGGTGCGCAAGACGGCTCTACAGCAAGTCAATGGATTCGACACCCAATTCCACGCCGCTGGTGACGATGTCGACTTCTGCTGGCGATTGCAGAATGCGGGATTGAAACTGGGCTTTGATCCCGGGGCATTCGTCTGGCATTGGCGGCGCCCCTCCATCCGCACCTACCTGCGGCAACAGATCGGCTACGGCAAGGCGGAGCGCTTGCTGATCAAGAAGCATCCTCAGCGTTTCAATAGGCAGGGCTCGGCCCTTTGGGATGGCTGCATCTACAATGGGGCTCCAGTCAGGGTGACCCGCGAGGCTATCATCTATCACGGCACGGTCGACCAGGGCGCCTACCATCCTTCCCTGGGCATCGTCCAAACTCAGCGCGACCTTGATCCACGCTTCGACGACTGGAAGGGGCGCTTGGGACTCATACTCGCTCGCTCGCTGGCACCGTTCGTGCGCGGGTGGTACCGCAACCGAAGCCTGCGCTCACTGCTGCCCGCGCGGCCGTCAATTTCCCAGTTCATCCAGCCCTCCAAAGACGAGCAGTGGAGTATTCAGGATGTGGACCGTGACAAACTCATCGGCACGCTTCTCGAGGCCGGCTGGACATCCTGTTCCAGTCACGAAAATTGGGATCTCGAGAAGCAGGGTGTGGCGGTGATCATTGCCACTGAAAAGGGGCCCAAGGGCGCCAAGCGCAGTTTGGTTCGAGTGAACGGTGATGCATCAGCAGTGCGCGTCGAACTCAATGAAAGGATCGCGAATGACCAATCGTCGGACCGTCAATGAATTCAGCCGTGGTATAATGCTGACTGGGTTCGGATTTACCACGAGACAGCATATCTGCCCAACGCACCACCTGCTGAATCACCGGCGCATGACGCCATGTGATGTGGGCCACCGGCGGCAGACAATGATCAAGCAGATTCTGATAGTCGAGGCAGGCAAGCGACAGGTCATCGGGAACCTTGAGGCCTCGCTGCATGCAAAAATTCAGTACCGCAATGTAATGAGGCACTTCTTCAATGACCAACGCTGTGGGCGGTGTCTTATCAAAGAGCGATTCCAACAGTCTCTGAAAACCTTCCGGACAATCCTCCCAGGTCGGAAGGTTGTAGGCGCCAGTGGCAATCCCCTGTGATTCTAGATCGTCGAACAATGTCTGCCACAGACTGCCGATGGGCTGCCGATGCTGCCCGCGAAAGCTTAGGTATACGATGCGGCGATGACCCAAGTCGACCAGCCTTTGTTGCAACGCGCGAATTGGCTCCTGATAATCCACTGCAGCCGCTGCAATGGGCATGTGGTCGAACTGACCAAAGATGGCCATCACCGGAATGCGCTTATTCGCAAACCACTTGAGGACCTGACGCGGTGCAGACAGAACCACCCAAGCATCGGCCTCGGTCTCACCCACCATTCTGGCAATTCGCCTTGGGTCCATTTTCAGCTCGGTGAGCGTCTTGCGTGAAAGCTCGACTGTGAATCCCTTTGCTTTGAGTCGTGCGGAGAGCTCCGCCAAAAAGCCGTCCTTGGCGGCAAGCACGTCGTGATCAAGCAGCGCAATGCGCATGCTTTTGGAAGATTTCGCTCGATCCACCGCAACCCTGCGTGCCTTACCACTGCCCCGATTGACGACCAGCCCCTGCTCCTCAAGGAGCTGCATGGCCGCATTGATCGTGGTGTGATTGACCCCGGTTTCTTCCGCCAAAGCACCGACACCTGGAAGATTGCCAATCCAGCGCCCCGCCTCAATTTCCGCACGGAGGTGAGCGGCCACTTGTTCAGCATGGTTGAGCAATCTCAGGGCCATGCTCAACCATCAACAATTCCGCATGGCTGTCAATGCGCTCACGCGCGCCTGACCCGACACAACAAGAGCATCAAGGACATCACTGCACCTAACATCGGCGCGGTCGGCTCAGGAATGGTGTAGCTGATAGAGTCGATGTAAATATCGCGAAGCCCTTCGCCGCCACCGTTGCTGCTATCAAAGTAATTGATGCGCAGACCCAGCGTGCTGCCCACATCTCCTGCTTGAATGGTGTATGTGAGAGGACCCGTTGTCCTTCCGGAATTTTGCGTGCCTGCAGCCAAGGTGGAGAGCTGATAGTTGGTGTCGGGATCCCAGTCACTCATGCTGAACGTGGCTGCTCGGAAAAAACTTTGCTGACCTTCGACTCCTACATTTGCCCCATCCAACTGAATGGACCAATCCACCGTAGTTCCAGCTTCATGGCGAAAGGCAGCGTCAATAATGACCACCTTGCCAATGTCACCGACTTCGATGGTTCCGTAGTTACCAAGAACCGTCACGTTCTGATTGTCCATTGCCGTTCGATGCATCATGGCATAACCATCGTCCGCCCCATCTAGGAAGCCACCATCCGTCACTGAATTTTCCAGCGTAAATGTGGAAATGGTGGATGTACTCAGTGTGTAGATCGCCGTATTGGCCGAACCACTTCCTCCACCGGAGAAGGTTTCCAGTTGAGACGCCACCAATGCCGCATCGAGTCTGGTTCCCGTAACCAGGACCAGCGCAAACAGTGCCGCGATGAATCTGCCGATGGATTTCATGCCGCGCCCATGCTGCCACCCGACAGCACCGCATCACAAACCCACTTTAAGACACTACCATGATAAAATGTTGATGGTTTTGTGCCTCTGCTCTGCAGATCCCTTGATTTGGGCAAAGGGCAAATCGGGTAATCATGATTGGCGTAAAGGTAACCCCGATGCGTTAGGGCTGACAGGGAGAAATCCCTCACCAATCAGTCGTCATCCCCGGCACAGCAAGAGCCTTCAATGTGGAGGCAACTGGCGCACCACGCCTTACCGTCCATCTCGCCGTCGGCATCGGCGCCGCATTGGTGGCAGCTAAGTGAGAGCTCCTCGCTCATGGCTTGCCGGGCATCTTAACCTGAGACAGGTCGAGCTTGCCCTTAACCTCTTCCACGGTCTTGGTGTGAACGGAGCCATCCTCGCATCCCAGGACCAGTTTCCCGCCGATCGGCTCCGGCGCCATGACGATAACCTTGCTGCCTTCAGCATCTTTGATGAGCTCACCGTAGCCGGCAGGTTTGAAAAGCCACTTCTTGGCGCCATCGATTGCCTGAAATAACATCGACTCCTCCTGTTTGATATCGGGCCCTTCGGTAAGCTGCATAAGAACCAGCTGCTTGGCATTCATCACATTGATCATTCTCAAGCGCCTGACTTTCTGCTCGTTGAATGCACCCATCAGCTGGTAAGCCGCCTCGCGATCCCGGGCAGCGGCAGCATCGTCCTTGATGGTATTGAGGATGGCATCCTCAAATAGAGGGCTCTTGGCGCCCTTAAGCTGGTCGCATAGCTTAAGCATCGCTGCGCGGTCAGCCTCCGTGTGAAGAGTTTTGCCTCCGGCAAGTTGCTTGGACTGCTCCGCAGTGAGGGAAAAATCGACGTCTTCCGCGATCCGCTCGTAGAGCGCCTCACCCGTCATCCCGGGCGGCACACCCTCGCTCTTTTTGAGGACCACGTCGAGTTGGGCGATCACTTCCTTCTTCAGGCTGTCTTCAGCTTGAAGCAGCATGGCGGTGCCGAAAAAAGCGGCAATAAGCAGGTGTTTCATGATTCTGTTATGAGGGACCAGGATAAGGCGGGTCAATCGGCATTCTCGCAGATCACTTGCGTGGCTCTCCTTTCCAGATGATCTCGCCCTTGCGGTTGATCACCACCACCCGGATATCCTTGTTGTCCGGGCCGAATTTTCTGCGACACACGGCAAAGCCATCCTTGAAGTAGGGTTCATCGAGAAAGCCTTCCTTGGAGATGAACCGCCCTGATCGATCCAAGCCCATCCACTTGTTGGGTCCATCGTGGTTGGACAAATGAAGGGGAGCAATGCCCTCTTGAAAGTTTCTGCTGTGCGACAAGGGAATTTTCGGGCCATACACGGTCTTGGTCGGCAAATGAACCAAGCGGCCAAAGTATCCATACGTGGCTTTGGTTTGGGCGATGGCAACCGTTCCATCATCCGAGAAAGAGGTCAGGAAATACTGAGGATGCTCCTCCATATAGACCGATCCATCCGCGCGATAAACGCGCCCACTGGAACTGCCATAACCTCCCACAAAGCGGTAAGTAACCGTCCCCGGGAACACCGCATCTCCAAAAACAGACTCCCCCTTGGTGTTGATGAGACGTTTGCGACCATCCAAGCGGTCGATCATTTTTTGTTCATCTAGAGCTACCCATGCTACGCCGCTCGAAAACGAATTCGCCATGTGCCACGGCCCCTTCAACGCCACATTGCCGTCACGATCAATGTAGTGCCATGCCTTCTTCAGATGCGTATCGCCATCATACACCAGTGCCAGCCCTTCACTGAAATCCTTGGCGTGGAAATAGACTCCTGTCTTGCCCACCACCTTACCCTCGGTATCGATGTAGGCCATGCGGGACTGGACGCGAAACAAGGCGCGCCCCTCTGAGAAAGCCTGAAAATACTCTCCCCCCTCAGGCAGCGGCTTGCCTCCATCACCACCCAGCACCCACTTGCCCTCGCGGTTGATGTAGCCCTTGTGGTCATCGGTCTTCACGTAGGCGAGGCCGTCTGAAAAACCCTTGATGCGATTCTCGATCTTTAAGTGCGGGAAGGCATCGCTGCCGTCCGGCTTCATGAAAAAGTATCGGCCACCAATCCAATCGTTCACCGGTATCAAGGTGTTGGGGTCCGGTTCGGGCAGCGGATCAAAGTTCGGCACGTTCATGCCACCCTCTTTCAGTGGCGCCCAGTCGATCTCCTTGGTTTTAGGAGCCGGCCGCGGTGAGGGCGGAGGTGTGGACTTTGGGGCAGGTTTGGGCGGTTCCGGCTTGGGAGCTGGTGGATTCTCAAAACGATGCTTCACCCAGGCCTGATCGGCCTCGCTGAGTTGGGCAAAGGGCACCGCAGCCAATTTGCCATTGGCCAGCTTCATGTTAACCTTGCCCGCTTCCACCGAAACGTATTCGGCCTGAATTTTGCGCCCCTGCGAATCCGTCCATTCGCGCATTTCAGCGGATGCGGGCAAGCTTAAGATGATCGCCATGAAGGCGAGAATCAGACACAGTCGGCAGCGCATGCGGTTTGCCTATCCGATTCATTTCGTCCAAACCAGTATGAATTCATCGCCACCTAACTCCGTCCATACGGAGGCCCCTCTGACCCCACTCTCACATGCGTCGTTTCACTCTCATCATCTTCTCTAGCCTACTGCTAAACTCTTGTGCCCCTCCCCGAGTTACACCCGAGAAACTCCATGCCCACTATCAGGCCCATGCCATGGAAAAGCTCAATCACATGTCCTACATGGGCACGAAGGGGAACGATCACTACTTCCATCACTTCCGCATCAGCATGATGAAGAAGGAATTTCGGGTACCGAAAGATGAACTGCTTATCGATAACGAGTTCCCACTCACCGATGATCAGGAAAAATGGCGCCCTTACATGGTCTTGGAAGTGAACATCGATGGATCCAAGCACATTACGCTGATGGACCACCGAGACATGGCCATTCACTTTGATAATGCCCCCATCATTGAAGGCTTTGTCCCCGCTGAGCCCTGATCATTGGAGTTTCTGTTTCTCATGCCTTTGATCAAAGCCCTTCGTTTTGTCCTGAAGCCGATCCAGTCGCATTGGCTGATCGCCACCTGCCTGCTGTTGTTAGCGATAGCGATTCTCTCGTTGACTCCGCTGCCGCAACTGCCGACCACACCGGGCAGTGACAAAACCCACCACCTCATCGCCTATGCAGCGTTGATGTTCCCCACGGCGCTGCGCCGCCCGAAATACTGGATCTGGCTGGGCGTCCTCTACATAGGGCTGAGTGGAGCCATCGAGTTGGTCCAGCCATTGGCCAATCGCCACATGGAGCTTGCCGATTTGGCGGCCAATGCCCTCGGCATTCTGTGCGGGACCGCAGCAGGATGGTTGTTCCGTCAGCTTTGCTTCAAGGACTGAGGAGGGCTGAGGCCCACCCTGGCCTTCGGGGCACAAATTTGTGTTTTCACCCTGAAAAATGGGCGTATAGTGCGCGCCCCCGGGGCCGGAAGCCCGCCTTCCCGCCCTCTCCCACCATCTCCACCATGAGCATCCAAGGTAAAGAACTGGCCCTCGCCTGCGCTGAAGCTGCAGACGACACCAAGGCCGAGAACATCATGATCAAGGATCTGCGGGGCCTCTCCAGCCTCACGGATTTCATGGTTCTGTGTACCGGCAACTCCATGCCCCAGATGCGTGCCATCCTCCGCGATGTCTCCAAGACCATCGATGATGAGTACGGCGTGAAGCCCACCTATAAAGAGGGCAAGGTCGACGCCCGCTGGGTGGTGTTGGATTACGTCGATGTCATGGTCCACATCATGGATGAGGAGATGCGCGAGTTCTACGGCCTCGAGGAACTCTGGAAGGACGCCAAGTTCGTGGACTGGGAGCCCTCCAAGCCGGGATCCAAGCCGGATTCGGCGGCCTAAATTTTCCGGGAATAAATTCCCCGGTATTGGCTCTTATCCTCACAACAACGCCAAACTTGGTTTCCCATACCCCCAACACGGCCAATCCCATGAGTGAGTTCGAAGATCTCGTCGATGCCCATTACCAAGCACTTTACCGCTTTGGGATGTCGCTCGTGCGCGATCCCGACATCGCCTCGGACCTGGTGCAGGAAACCTTCTGCATCTGGGCCGCCAAAGGCCACCAGCTCAAGGACCGCAGCAAGGCCAAAACCTGGCTGTTCACCACCCTCCATCGCGAATTCCTCGCCCACCGTCGCAAGCGTTCGCGCTTCGCCGATGACCCCATCGAGGAAACCGCAGCCGCCAATGCCGCGGCCGAGGAGGATGACACGGACCGCCAGATGGACGCCGGACGAGCGGTCGAACTGCTCGGTGAACTCGATGAAACCTACCGCGCCCCCATCGCCCTCTTTTACCTCCAACAACATAGCTACAAGGAAATCGCCGAGATCCTCGACGTGCCCATCGGCACCGTGATGTCCCGCCTTTCCCGCGGCAAGGAACTGCTCCGCAAGCGCATGACCGACACGCCTGCGAGCGCTCCCAAAAACGTTCTCAACCTCAACCCCGAACTTCGCAAGTCCAGCCATGGATAAGGAACAAGCCAAATTCATTCTGCGCAGCTTTCGCCCCGGCGAGGCCGACATGAATGCCGAGGACTTCGCCGAAGCCCTCGCCCTCGCCGCGTCCAACCGTGAACTCGGGGAATGGCTCGCCGAAGAGCGTGCTATGGACGAAGCCTTCACCCAGGCGCTTGGCTCGATTGAGCTTCCCGGATCCCTGCGCGAGGACATCCTCGGCTGCCTCGAAGGCGAGCGTCGCGACTACCCCAATGCCGAGGACCGCGACGACGCGGCCATGATCGGCGCCCTGGCTTCCATGCCCGTGCCTTCCAACCTGCGTGGTGACATCCTCGCTGCCATGGAGCGTAGCGTGCCGAGTGAAGAAACTCCTGCGAGCTCCGATCCCTCCAAAGCTGCGATCATCGAGGATCCCATTACTCTTGAAGTCGTGCCCTTCTGGAAATTGAAGCGCTGGGCCATGCCTCTGGCCGCTGCGGCGGGCATCATGCTCGCACTCATCGTCACTCAGAACTTGGGGCTAAGCGGCGGTCCCGTCGTCAATGCCGACCCGGTGCCCATCGAAGCTGTTCCAGTTTCGTTCATTCAGACCTACGAGTCCCCCGGCTTCAGCCTGGATGTCAAAAAGCCCAACCACAAAGACCTGGTTGCCGTTCTCGAATCCAAGGCCCTTCCCTGCCCCGAATGTCTGCCTCCCGGCCTCGATGAAAGCAAAAGCATCGGCTGTCGCGAGCTCGTCATCGACGGCAAACACGGATCGCTGGTATGCTTCCTCTCTGACGAGATGGGTGTAGTCCACCTCGTGATCTTTAAAAATCAGGACGTGGATGGCTCCTGCGCCAATAGCCTCGCCGATCCCTGCATGCTGCAGGAGGGCGAATGGTCCATCGCCCGCTGGCAGAGCGAGAAGAACGTCTTCTTCCTCATCGGCAAGGGTGATCAGGAGCAGATGCAGAAGCTGTTCTGAGTGGCATTCCGATGGCTACTGGCCCGCGTCTGTGCGGCCAGCCTCTTTGCCCATACCAATTCGCTCTTCCATCAACTCAAGCGCTCGGGCCAGCTTTGTTGATCCACTAGGGTCGAGCTTGCCACCATCGGCATCCTGAGTGAGTCGAATTTTCGCATCACTGAACCAGCCACGGTGCAGCTGCTTCAACTCCTCCTGACTTGCATCACCTAACAGTTCCTGAAGGAAGTCAGCGAGCGCATCATTGGATACCACATAGAAACGAGGCTTATACCCTTTCTTCCCTGGATCACGATGCCTGCCATAGCGCAGCCCGGCAATTATCGAAGCCAATCCTCTAAACAGCATGGCTTGCTCTTGCGCAGAATATGACTCCTCAGCTCGGATGCACAGGTCGGCCACCGCCTTGGCATAGGCAACTTTTCTCCAATCCACTCCATTGATTGAAGCGTATCTTAATAGGCAGATCCGGAGAACTTCGCGCTCCATGACATTGAGCTTCCCGTGATCCTCTAGGCTCTGGTCCAACTGATCCAAGACACGTGGCAAGGTACTTCCATAGCGGATGAGACCCTCCAGCAGGATACTAAGATGATACTGCCGATCCTTATCGGGGAGTTCTTTATAAAATTTCGGCTGCAACAACTTGACCAGACAAGATTGCGCCTCTCTTACATCACGGCTGCCTTCCTTCGCCCCACTTAGTCTGTAATGCACCAGTTGCAGGTATTCCTCATCCGTAGGATGGTCTCCAATCTGTTTTTCATAATCCAAAATCCACTGACTATATTGCCGCTTACTTTCGCCTGTTTTGGAATTCGGGAATGCACCTCGCTTGTAAAGCCATGCACCGAAAACAAGCAGCAGCATGACCATGGCCAAGGCGAGCCATCTCCATTTCGAGGATTTGGAAACCTCAGATAACTCAGACGCTGAATGATCGGGATCAGTCGACATGGATGAATATATGATTCATTTGGATCACCTCCCGCCCCTTGGCAATGATCAGGTGAGCATTGTTGGGCGCGCCCTTCTTGGAGCCCGGCTTGCGTAAAATCCGGCAGGCCACGGAGTGGAGCACTTCCGGCTCAACCCGGATGGCCAACTCCTCCCTTCGCCAATCGATGGCGAAACCTTTCTCAGGCAGCACCTTGTCGATCACCAAAGCACGCATCTCCTCTGAATCCAGCGCGGCTGCCTCAAGGGACTCCAAGCCCTTGAGAAGGGAGTATTCATCAACGGAAATCTTGTGGCTCCATCTCGGACCCCTCCACATCGGCCCCTTGTGTCGCACGACCTCGATCCGATACCAGACCTCATTCGGAAGCGGCACCCCGAGCCGCGTGGGGATCATTTCCTGCGACCTCATCCAATACTCCGCTTGCTCGCCATTGTCCTTGCGCGTGAAGGTCAGTTTCAGCCCCTCCATATCCTCCATTTCGGTCACCTCAATTTGATCAGCTGCAATTTCAAGCTCTGACTCCAGATGGGATATGGCCGTTTTCTCCGCTCTGGCTCTCTGCTTCGCAGCAAGCTCTTCAGGGCTGGAGCAGGATGCCAGTCCGTAAGCCACTATGGCCGCCATGGCCGCCATGACCAGTGCGTGAATACCCGTCGGCTGTTGTTTCACTGATCGGAGATGGTATTCGCAGATGAATGCCGATAAAAGACGAAAAGATACAAGCCTCCAGGAATGGGAGCCTTGACCCTAACCACGTTAAGGGTGAATAAATGCAGTTATGAAGCACATCCTCAGAACAGCCCATCTCATTGTCGGCGCCTGCCTGCTGAGCTCACTCGAGCTCAAGGCCGAGGACAAGGGGCCAGAAGCGCAACCCAAGCATCTCGGACTGTGGGAGGCCATAGGCGATCAGATGTATCTTGAGTTTGTCGCCAAGGGCAAAATGCATATGATTAACGCCCATGAATTGCCGATGAGCGGCACTTGGGAGAAAAAGGAAGGAAAGAATCAACTTCAAGTCAATCTGAAGCGCGGTGGAGAAACCTTTGATGCTCTCATGGAACTCAAATTCGATGGAGACGACAAGGTGACCATCACCGTCGAAGGAGAACCGCAGTCCTTCACTCGGGTCAAAGGCGATCTCGACGGAGAGAAACTCCTCGGTATCTGGCTAAGCTCGGAGAAGGACGAGGAAATGAACACCACCACCCACTATGTCCTGACCCGCAAAAAGGACGGCACCTTGGATGCTCTGGTCATGGAGGCCATGGACAAGAAGAAGATCTACTGCATCTCTAAGGAAAAATACCTATGGCGAGTGGTTGGAGACCGCTTACTTGAAACCTACGAGCCAGGCACGGAGGACGAAAATATCACAATCTACAGCGGCTTCAAATTTGAGGAGGATAAGATGCACTACACCATCCATGGAGAAGATGATGTCACCTTCGACGATGTCCGCCTCAAGGAAGCCAAGCTCCCCGATCCGCCCAAAGGTTACAAAAAAGTGACCCCAGACGAATACTGGGAAATCTACGATAAGGAGCTAGAAAAACTCGAAGGCGAAGAACTGCCACCCATCATCGAGGGTTAAGCCAAGATATCCTTGATGATGTGGCCGTGCACGTCGGTCAGGCGGAAACGTCGACCTTGGAAGCGGTAGGTCAGGCGGGTGTGGTCGATGCCCAGTAGATGCAGGATGGTCGCATGAAAATCATGCACGTGCATCTTCTTGTCCTCGGAAACAATGTTGTAGGAGAAGTCGTCAGTCTCACCAAAGACCGTGCCACCCTTAATGCCACCACCAGCGAACCAGGTCGGGAAGCAGCGGGGATGGTGATCACGGCCGTAGTTGGACGCACTCATCTTGCCCTGTGAGTAGGCGGTGCGACCAAACTCACCGCCCCAAATCACGAGCGTGTCTTCGAGCAGGCCGCGCTGCTTGAGATCCATGACGAGAGCAGCTGAGGCTTGATCGGTTTCCTGACACTGCTTCTTCACTCCGGTCGGGCAGTTGCCGTGCTGGTCCCAGCCCTGATGGTAGAGCTGAATGCACTTCACTCCACGCTCCACCAAACGACGCGCAAGCAGGCAGTTGTTGGCGAAGGTGCCGGCCTTGGTCACGTCCTTGCCATAGAGATCGAGAGTCTCCTGAGTTTCGGTTTCCAAGGACACAGCCTCTGGCACCGAACCCTGCATGCGGTAGGCCATTTCGTATTGGGACAAACGCGAGTCGATTTCGGGATCGTGCACCCGCGACTTCTGCACCTGCTCCAGCTTGCGGATCTGATCGAGCACGCCACGACGCGCTTCCTCGGCAATGCCTCCGGGCGTATTGAGAAAGAGCACCGGATCATTCTCCGGGCGGAACATCACACCCTGATACTCACTGGGCAAAAAGCCATTGCCCCAGAGACGGGCGAAGAGCGGCTGACCCCCCTTACCCTTGGTGCGCATGACGACAAAGGGCGGCAGATCGGGGTTGTCGGTGCCAAGACCATAGTCGAGCCAGGCGCCGATGGAGGGGCGACCGGCGATCTGTGAACCGGTCTGCATGAAGGTGTTGGCCGGGCCGTGGTTGATGGCCTCGGTATACATGGTCTTCACCAAGGCGATGTCATCGACGATCTTAGAGGTATAGGGAAGAAGCTCACTCACTTCCATGCCACACTCCCCGTGCTTGGAGAAGGCATAGGGATTGGAGGCCACCGGCAGCGAAGACTGGAAGCCGGACATGCCCGTCAGGCGCTGACCCTTGATCACCTCGGGCGGCAGCTCCTTCCCGTGCATGGCCTTCATCATCGGCTTGTGGTCGAAGGTCTCGAACTGCGAGGGACCGCCCGCCATATAGAGATAAATGATGCGCTTGGCCTTGGGCGCGTGATGGGTGCCACCAAGGATGCCGCCGAAGGAATCGGCCGGCGTATCCTGTGCTCTAAGACTGAAGGCGTGGGCGCCGGCCAGGCCGGCACCGATTTCGAGGAAGTGTCGTCGGTTCATCGCACCATGTAGAAGGAATCGAGGTTCATCACCGCATTGGCGACCACAGTCCAGGCCGCCAGCTCGGGATCTTTGCCGCCACCGCTCACCTTGAGGAAGCTAGCCGTGACTCCCGGATCCCCGGTGAAGTACTTGCGTTGTTCTTGGAGCAGCTCCAGCAGCAGGGTCTGCTCTTCCGTGGAAATCGTTTTGGCCGTGAGGCGCTGGAAGAGATCGGCCAGCTTGGCTTCATCACCACCTTGGCCGGTCATGACTTTTTGGGCCAGCGATCGCGAGGCCTTCACAAACTGAGGGCTGTTCATCAGCACCAGCGGTTGTAGAGGAGTCGAGGTTTTCTCCCGCTTCACCGAACAGACCAAACGGCGCGGTGTGCCAAAGATCAGCATCTCGGGGGCGGGCTGGCTACGCTTCCAGTGGACGTAGACGCCACGACGATTGGTGTTGGCGTTCACCCCCGCTCCACCGAATTGGGTATCGAGCGAACCACTCGCCAGCAGCGCACTGTCGCGAATCATCTCGGCAGTCATGTGATGCGCCGGGCCGCGGGCGAGCCAGATGTTTTTGGGATCACGTTCGCGCAGATCCTCGGTGAAGGAGGAGTCCTGACGAAAGGCATGAGACATCACCATCATCTTGAGCAAGGCACGCAAATCCCAACCGGAGTCGATGAAGGAACGCGAAAGATGGTCGAGGAGTTCGGGATGAGTCGGCAGCGCTCCTTGGAACCCGAAGTCGTTGGTTGTTTCGACAATGCCGGTGCCAAAGATCATCTGCCAGTAGCGGTTGACCGTGACACGAGCAGTTAGCGGGTGATCGGGATGCAACAGCCATTCAGCGAAGCCAAGGCGATCACGCGAATACTCCTTACCAAAAGGAAAGATGTCCTTGGGCGGCACCGGCTGCACCTCGCGGTTTTTATCGGGCTCGCTGTAGAGGCCGCGATCGAGCACGTAGGTTTTGCGACGCTCAGGCATCTCCTTCATCACCATCAGGTGGAAAGTCTTGTCCAGCAGATCGTTGTATGCCTTGCGTGCCACCTCTAATTTCTTGAGTGCTTCCTGGCACGGCTTGGAATGCACGGCCGCGTAGTAGTCGAAGAGATTCTCAACCGCAGGCAAGGCTTTGGGATCGTGATGCGCCATCACTTCACCAGGAGTCAGCTCGCGCGACCAGATAGAGAGCTCATCGAGTTTGGAGTTCTTGAAACCCATGTCGCGAAAACGCTGGGCCAGACTAATTCCCATCTTACCACCATAATGGATCTGCTTGGTGAGGTGGTCGCTCATCACTTCCACTTCCGCAGGCATACCATCGAGATAAATACCCATGCCTTCGGCCTTGGAGGAGCCGTCGTAGGTGACCGTCACGCGGGTCCAGGTGTCAATGGCCACCTTCTGCTTGGTGCGCACACGTATTTCATTACCCGGTGAGAAGTGCACCAAGGCGAATTCAATACGGCCTTCGCCGACCATCAGCTCATAGCCCTTACTCGCCGCATCTGTCCAAGCTCGGCTGCGATGCAGGATGATCGCACGCTCGTGCTCCACCGGAACGTTGATCGCCAGGCTAATGCTGAAGGGCGAGTGACGGGCAAAGGGGCCAAGTTTGCCGAGGCCCGTTCCAGTGTCGCCATCGTAGTGCATGCCTTTGCCACTGAATCCTCCGTCGACATTTTCCGCGCCCTTGACACTCTTGAGGCTCTGCTTGGGATTGTCGGCGTTACTCATGCCGCCATCGGCATCAAAACTGAAATAGGCCACGCGGCCGGTAGAAGTGAGCTTCTTATCCCATCGACTCAGCCAAGCCTTGAAGGCCTCATGCTCCGACTTGCGAGCCTGAGCCAGATGCATCTCCGCCGCCTCGACCGCCTTCTTCAGGTCGGCGAGCTTCTGGCGCTGGTCGGCGTTGACCACCGGCAGGCTCGGACTGGGCACGGCGTTGGTGAAATAGGAGTCCAAGCCGGCTTCGTCGATGTTGTTGAAAATCGCGAAGGTGGAGTAGTAGTCCTCCATGCTAATGGGGTCGTACTTGTGATCGTGACAGCGCGCGCACTCCATGGTCAGCCCGAGGAAAGCGGTGGCCGCGGTTTGGGCGCGGTCGGCGACATACTCGGTGCGAAATTCTTCGGGCACCGACCCGCCCTCAACCTTCATTCCATGCAGACGGTTGAAGGCGGTGGCGATCTTCATCTGATCGTCGCTGTTCTTCATCAGGTCACCAGCCAGCTGCTGTTTGATGAACTGGTCGTAAGTCATGTTGTCCTTGAAGGCCCCGAGCACCCAGTCGCGCCAAGGCCAAACCTGGCGGTTGTTGTCGCGCTGGTAGCCAAAGGAGTCCGCATAGCGTGAGACATCCAACCAATCGACGGTCAGGTGCTCGGCGTAAGCCTGTGTCTGAAGCAATCGGTCGACGGCGTTCTCGTATGCCTTGCCGCTGTCGTCAGCCTTGAAGGCAGCGATCTCTTCCGGGGTTGGGACCAGTCCGGTCAGCGCAAGATGCACGCGGCGAAGTAGCACCTCGGGATCGGCCTCTTTTGAAATAGGCAATTCCTTTTGAATCAACTCATCTTGAATGAAGTGATCGATGGGGTTGCGGAGCCGAATAATACGGTTTGAATCCCTCGCAATCAGTGGCACGGCCACGGACTTCGGCAGCGGCTGGAAGGACCAGAGGCCTTCGTACTCCGCGCCCTGCTCGATCCAGGCCTTGATGAGTTTCTGTTCCTCCGGAGTCACCGTCATGTGACTCTTGGGCGGAGGCATGACCTCGTCTGGATCGGTGGAAGTGATGCGCTCCCAAAGCAGGCTATCCTCCACCTTGCCCGGCACGATGGCCGCGCCATCGCCATCACGATCCGAGGTCGCATGCTCGAAGGTATGGAGCTGGAGCTTGCCCTTGATCTCCGCCTTGTCCGGGCCGTGGCAGAAGTAGCACTTCTCCGAGAGGATGGGGCGGATCTGCATATTAAAGCTGACCTTCTCCTCGGCTTGCACACACGCAGCCAGCAGGGCCATGCCGAACATGGCGGCGGAGAGGGATGACGATGACTTCAACATGCGCTGTGCAGATTAACCCCGGCACCGCCCGGTGAAAGACGAAAAGGGCCGCTGGCTTGCCTACTAAACGGTCAGGAAATCTCGGCTTTTTCGTCCCTGAAGGCCTCCGGGACATTTTTCAGGCCCCACACGGCTTGACCCCGGTGGGCCACCCCGTTACTGCCCCCGCGAATTCAACCAAACCAACATGTCCGTACTCATTGGAAAGAAAGCTCCGACCTTCACCGCTAAGGCGGTCCAAGGTGAAAACATCATTGATCAATTCTCCCTCGAGCAGTTCATCGGCAAGAAATATGTCGTGTTCTTCTTCTACCCCAAGGACTTCACCTTCGTGTGTCCCACCGAGCTCCACCGTTTCCAGGAGGAAATCGCCGAGTTCGAATCCCGCAACGTGGCCGTGGTTGGTTGCTCCACCGACTCCGAATTTTCCCACTGGGCATGGCTGAACACCCCCAAGAACAAGGGTGGCATCGAAGGCGTGAGCTACCCACTAGTGGCCGACATCAACAAGACCATCTCCGCCGACTACGACGTGCTCGCCGGCAACGAGAGCATCGACGAGGAAGGCAACCTTCAGGTGGACGGTGAGCTCGTCGCCTACCGCGGCCTCTTCCTCATCGACCTCAACGGCATCGTCCGCCATCAGGTGGTCAACGACATGCCCCTCGGTCGCTCGATCAAGGAATGCCTGCGCGTGATCGATGCTCTTCAGCACTTCGAGGAACACGGCGAAGTCTGCCCCATGGACTGGCAAAAAGGTGAGTCCGCCATGACCGCGGATCATCAGGGTGTCTCCGACTACCTCTCCGGCGAATAAGACTCCCCCACCCCCTTCAACCCCGAATCGCCATTGGCGGTTCGGGGTTTTTTGTAGATCTGGTTATAGGGCCCACCCCGATCTCTTCTTGTGGTACGTATGATTTTGTGGGATTCACCCGTCTCCCTCATCTGACCCTTTTCCCCACTCCGTCATGTCTCTGCGCCTTCTCACCCTTTTTACCTCTCTACTCCTGGCCCTCAGCGCCCACGCCGAACTCAAGCTCGAGAAAGGTAGCCGCATCGCCCTCGTCGGCAACGGTCTCGGCTCGCGCATGATGCATTTTGGTCACTTCGAGACCGAACTTCAGCTGCGCTACCCGGATCTCAACCTGACCATCCGCAACGCCTGTGACGAGGGCAACACCCCTGCCTTCCGTCCCCATTCCGGCCGCAGCAATCCCTACGCCTTCCCCGGCGGCGAGAAGTTCTTCCCCGTATCCAAGACCAAGGACCGCTGGGGCTCGAGCAGTACCGGCCGCGGCTTTGAGAAAACCCCCGACGCCTGGCTGAATGAAATTAAACCGGACATCATCGTCGCCTTCTTCGGCTACAACGAATCATTCAAAGGTCCCAACGGCCTCGATGCCTACAAGGAGGAGCTGACTGCATTCATCAAGCATACCCTCGCTCAGAAGTACAACGGCAAGGCGGCACCCCAACTCGCACTGGTTTCCCCCACCGCCTTCCAAGATCTCTCCAAAATGTATGGCACGCCTAACGGCGTCAGCCAGAACGCCAACCTCGCCCTCTACACCAAGGCCATGCAAGACGTGGCGATGGCCAACAATGTACTCTTCGTGAACCTCTTTGGCCCCACCAGCACCCTCTTCGAAAAGGACAAGACCCCCCTCACCCGAGACGGCGCCCTGTGGATCGACAAGGGCTACGCCAAACTCGCCCCCGTCCTCGCCGACACCCTCTTCGGCAAGAAGAAGGGGCTCGAGAGCAAACGGGCCGTCGTCCATCAGGCGGTGATGACCAAAAACTGGATGTGGCAGAACTACTACAAGATCCCCAACGGCGTTCATGTCTTTGGCGCCCGCCACAAACCCTACGGCCCCGGCAACTACCCCTTCGAGCTGAAGAAGCTTGCCAAGATGGTTGAGGTGCGCGACCAGGCGATCTGGGCGATGGTAAACGGCAAACCCTTCGACCTCGAAGGCGGCGATGCCAGAACCGGCGAACTCCCCGAGGTCCATACCAACTACCGACCCCGTGGCAATAAGGGCCCGATCAAGTACATCTCCGGTAGCGAAGTCCTCAAGAGCATCAAGGTTCCCGAGGGCTACAAGATCGAGCTCTTTGCGGATGAAGACACCTTCCCCGACCTCGCCAACCCGGTGCAGATGTCCTTCGACAACAAGGGCCGCCTGTGGGTGGCCACCATGCCCAGCTACCCGCACTACAAGCCCGGTGATCCACTCCCCGATGACAAACTGCTTATCCTCGAGGACACCAATGGCGACGGCAAAGCGGACAAGCAGACTGTCTTTGTTGATGGCCTCCACCTACCCATGGGCTTCGAGTTCTCCCACAACGGCGTTTACATCTCGCAGGGCTACAAACTTCTCTTCGTGGCCGACACCGATGGCGACGATAAGGCTGACGTCCGCGAAGTGGTGATGGCCGGCTTTGATGATCACGACACCCACCACGCGATCTCCGCATTCTGTGCCGATCCGAGTGGCGCCTTTCTCATGGGCGAAGGCACCTTCCTTCACAGCCACGTGGAAACCGCCTATGGTCCGCAGCGTAGCTCCAACGGTGGCTTCTTCCGCTACAACCCAGCGCGTCGTCACCTCGAGCGCACCGCTCGCCTCTCCATTCCCAACCCCTGGGGCATCGCCTTCGATCACTGGGGTCAGGACTTCTTCGCCGACACCTCCGGGCCCGACATGCGCTGGATGCTGCCGGGTTCGGTGCAGGTCAACTACGGCGAGTTCACGCCCAACCCGCCCAACCTCCTCAAGGTGCGCGTGCGGCCGACCTCGGGTCTGGAGTTCGTTTCCAGCCGCCACTTCCCCGATGAAGTGCAGGGCGATGTGCTGATCAACAACACCATCGGTTTCCTTGGCACCAAGCAGCACACCATGGCCGAGGACGGCACCGGTTTCAAATCCACCTTCCGTCACGACCTCGTGGTGAGTGACAACGCCAACTTCCGCCCGGTCGACATGGAGTTTGCTCCCGATGGCTCGCTCTACATCGTCGATTGGCACAACGCCCTTATCGGCCACATGCAGCACAGCGCGCGCGACCCCAACCGCGACCACGCCCACGGCCGCATTTATCGGGTGACTTATCCGGGTCGTCCTTTGGTCAAGGCTCCCAAGATTGCTGGCGCCAGCATCCTCGAACTCCTTGAGAATCTCAAGCTGCCCGAGTATCGCGCCCGCTATCGCACGCGTCGTGAGCTGCGTGGTCGTGATCACGATGAAGTCATTGCCGCGATCAAAACCTGGACTGCGGCATTGGACAAGAAGGACGCCAACTACGAACACCACCTTTGTGAAGCCTTATGGGTCACTTGGGGCATCAACCGCATCGATGAAGCCCTCGTGCTGCAACTGCTTCAGGCCAAAGATCACCGTGCCCGCTGCGTCGCCGTGCGAGCGCTGCGCTACAACGGCCACCGCATCTCAAACCACGCCAAGCTCATCGAGCAAGCCGCTAGCGATTCGCATGGCCGTGTGCGCCTCGAAGCCATCATCGCCGCCTCATGGCTGAAGAAGGCCGATGGCCTGGCTGTCATCGCCAAGGCCGAAGCCGCCGGCGTGGACAGAACCATGGAAGCCGCCTTCAAGACCGCTAAGGCAGCGCTGGAAGGTACGATTATCGATATTCCGCCCAAGCCCACTTACAAGACCCACCTCACCGGCAAGGATAAGGAGTCTTTCCTGCGTGGCGCCGCTCAGTTCCACATCGAAGGCAGCTGTGCCACCTGCCACCAAGAGGATGGCAAAGGACTGCCTGCCGCCCAATTCCCGCCACTGGCCGAGAGCCTATGGGTCACAGGCAACGAAGAACGCCTGATCAAACTGACGCTCCATGGACTGATGGGGCCCTTGGAAGTCAATGGCGTGAAGTATCCCGGCCAGGTCCCGATGCGCTCCTTCAAAAACCTCAAGGATCAGGAAATCGCCGACGTGCTGACTTTCGTCCGCAACTCCTTTGGCAACAAGGCTGCGCCGGTAAAAGCAGAAACCGTCAAACGAGTCCGCGAGGCGACCAAAGATCAGACCATGTTCTATCAGGCTGAAGACCTGCTGAAAGAACATCCGATGGAGAAGAAGTAGGCTAGGGTGATGAAAACCCTGGTCATCTTCGCCACCCTGCTTTCCGCTTCAACGCTCTTAGCAGGCGAAGTCCTACTCAAAGCCGACTTCAACGACTCCAACGGGGTCTCAGGTGGTCTTCTGCGCAACAAGCACATCAGCCTGGCCGAGGGTAAAGGGCCTGACGGCTCAAACTGCATCAAAGTCGCCTATGTCGGCTATGAGCGCGGTAGTCACCGCGTCGTCAGCCGTCACCGCCTGAGCAAGGGCGTGACCGAGGCTACTCTCACTTTCGATGTGATGTTCGAGGAGGACTTCCAATGGGTGAAGGGCGGCAAACTCCACGGACTCGGCCCTCAGCATTCGGTGACCGGCGGCAACGACCGTCGCCCCGATGGCTGGAGCGCGCGTATGATGTGGAAACAGGATGGCAAGCTCGGCACCTACCTCTACGATCAGGACCCCAAAAGCAAGTGGGGTGTGGGCAAGACGGGAGCGCGGGCCTTCCGCCCTGGCAAGTGGCACAAGGTGGTCTACAAGGTGAAGCTCAACGACCCCGGCAAGAAGAACGGGGCGGTCAGCATCGAGGTCGATCGCAAGCGCATCGCTTCCTCACGTGCGATCGAACTGCGCGGAGTGGGTGGAGACCACACGCTCATCAATCACTTCCTCTTCAGCACCTTCCACGGCGGTCACGATCCAGGCTGGGCCCCCAAAGACAAGCAGGGCGGTTACGCCACCGTTCACGCCTACTTTGACAACATCGTCGTAACCGAAGGAGTGGACTGATCAGCGGCCTCTCCGCTGATACTTGGTAAAGGTCTCACCGGTGAACACCGCCTCCAGGTCACTGCCCTTGATCTTCTTCAGCCAGCGCAGGTCGTCGTTGTCCCACTTTTCGTTGGGCGCTCCAGAAATGAACCAATCACCGCCGTTGTCGGCCACGATCATGCCGTAGGTTTTGAGCGCCTGAGCCACGATCTTCGCTTGGGGAGGAAACTTGGAGATATCGAAGTCCTCCTTCAGTCGAAAACGCAGCCCCATGGGCGGCAGGTTCGGGTCGACATGCTTGCTAGCATAATGCGTGGCGGGAGGAATGTAGGCCTTCTGTGACTTGCGAACTGTAAAACGCAGGGCATGCCGGATCTCGCCCCGCTCCACTTCATCATACCGGACTAGTCCGGGAAAGATGGGCAGGCCCGCGGCATCCGCCGAAGTCCAACCGACTGGACGCTCTGCCTTCTTATTGAGATCGAAGATGGCACCGGACCCACAACGCCAGCCCTTGCCATCCTTGTGAGCACTGAAGACCTCATAGAGCTTCTTGTTGTCGTAATCCAAGACGATGATGTGGCGGTCACCCTTGCCGTTCGGTCCGCCCTCAATGGGCGCATCCGGCGGAATGGGATACGGGCCTTTGTCACTCTCGTCCGCGTATTGAAACTTCACGGGCACCTTCTTCTGATCACCACGCACCACCACAAAGGGAATGCCGTTGGGTGCGCCATTCCACTCGGTTCCAAAATCGGGATGCAATGGCTTGTCGGCACCGATGGAGGCCACAAAGGCATCCGACTTCGGATGCACCTTGAGCTTGGTCACTTTCTGGTTCCATGGGCTGTCAGCGGGCAGAATGGATAGCTTCCCATATTTTGTTTCTAAGTGGGGAGCATCACCGGCCTGAGCGAGGCATGGATGGATCGAGAAAGCGCTGAATAGGAGCGCCGCCAAAAACGGGATTTGTTGATGATTCACGGGAAAAACAACTTATGCACGGAGGGCACAGGCGAAAATGAAAAAGGCAGCCTGAAATCGTCCTTGCCCCTTGATCCGAGGAGATTTGGGCATTAGGGGTAAGGGATGAAGTTCCCTCTTCAGAAAACCCTTAAAACCTCCCTTACCGCGTCCCTGATTCTCGCCACTGCCGGCTTGGCCCACGCCGACCCGGACTTGGAGAAAGCCCGCACTCTCTTCCCTGCATTCAGCAAGGCCGTCTACACGGACGAAGATAAGGCCGATGAAATCTACGAGACTCTCTCCAATCTCTCACCCACCGTGCAGCAGCGTCTGATGACCTGGCTGGATGACCAGTTTGAGAAAAAATCAGCCGAATACGCCAAGGCCAAGACCGGCGACAGCTTCGGCATGCGCACCCCAAGCCCAAGTGACGCACGCAAGATCAAGGAACTGCAACAGCAGCTCGAGCAGATCCGCGGCATGAAAGACGAGAACGCGATGAAGAAGGTGCTCCAGGAGACCGGATGGTCGGCGCTCAAGGAATTGCTGCGCCTCAACGGTTCTACCATCACGTCACTTGGCAACACTTCCCTCTCCGGACCCGATCCTGAAAAAGCTCAGGCTGCACGCAAGCAGGCCCAGCAGGTGGGCGAGTATCGCTATAAGCTGCGCAAGAAGCTCAAGCAGTCGGTCACCGATGTGAGCAGTGAGATTGATGAAATCGCCAAGAAGGCATCAAGCACGGGTGAGGCAGCCGCCATTCGCGCCAATTTCAAGGCCGCCTCCGTGCTCAAGGAGAACGAACGATTCAAAGGCAAGATTCCCGCCAAGGAATACACTGGCATCCTCGAACTCAATCACTGGCGCATTGCCTTGGGCCTGAATCCCCTGCTGATCGACCCCAAGCTCAACGACGCCTCACGCGATCACTGCAAGGACATGGAGCGACTGAACTTCTTCGCCCATGAAAGTCCGGTGAAGGGCAAGAAGAGCCCTTGGGATCGCGCCGCAAAATTTGGCACCAGTGCCCGCGGTGAGAACATTGCCATCAACAATTCCACCAGCGCCGCCAATCAGGCTTGGTTCTTCAGCCCCGGCCACCACAAGAACATGTTCAAGGCCGACTTCCGCATCATCGGTCTGGGTGTGCACAACCGTCACTACTGCCAGCTGTTCCGCTGAGATTGCATCTGGTGGGCAATCTGTTACAAACAGCATGGTTCCGCCCATGAATATTGCATCCAGCTCCATCTTCTCCGCCCTGCTCCTCTTGAGCCCGGCGATGGCGGCCACAGTCACGATTTCCACTACCGCGCCCACCATTGATGGTGCGGACATCGCCAACCTCAGTGGCGGCTCCGATGCCGGTGGGTCTGGAAACAACGGCCACATGTGGAGCAACAGGCCGCATCAGGGTCAGAGCTTCATCACGGGTTCCAATACAGGAGGCTATCAACTCAACGCTGTCACACTCCAAAATCTCAGCAACAACGTCAGCTCCAACCCCACCTTCAATGTGTTGGTTGGCAGCTTTGCTGGCACGACTTTGACTCAGATAGGCAGCACCGAGACGGGAGCCGCCCCCAACTACACGCCCGGCGACTACATCACGTTCACCTTCGATACGCCGCTTACACTCGCAGCCAACACCACATATGCCTTCATTTGGGGATCCAACGGGGAAGGTTTCGTCACTTCAAATAATCTCGATGACTCCACATATACCGGTGGCACCGCACTGAGCAGCGGCGACAATAACGTCCCTGTTCTCAACAATGTGATCAGCCGCAACCTGGACCGCGTATTTCACGTCGACCTAGTCGCCATTCCCGAGCCAGGCACCGCACTGCTGGGCCTGCTGGGTGGATGTATTCTGCTGCGCCGTCGGCGCTGAGGGCCTCCACTACTGCTAGCTCTTACGCCAAGCGACTTATCGACGCTTTTCCCCTTCCCTCAACGGTCTGGTTTCGAAACTCGTGGGGGACGCGGGTGTCACGGGAAAGGGCTCGATGACTGGCGGCTTCCAGGTTTTCCAATTTTCGTCCAATGGGACAACGAAAGGGCTGTCGCTCGCTGGCTCAGCATCGAAGGGGTTCACACGCGACGCATAATCCGCATACTCCCCTAAGGGATCAAAAATTATTTCACCCACTCCAACGATGTGATAATGCAAATTGGGCTGCTTGCAGATGGCACCCAAGACATCGATCATGGTCGTGTTTTCCATCTTGAGATTGAGCTTGGGGAAATTCACCTGACCGGACAGGAGTGCCTGACGCGCCTTTTCGGACATCATGAATTGGACATCTCTCTTGTGACCGTAATATTCGTGCCGCGATACCACCTCGTTCATCGTTCCTTGCACCTGATCCAAAGCCACATCCATCAAGTCGACTTTATTAAAGACCTCCTCATACAAAAAACGTTCTTCCGAGTATGGTCCCGGATAGGGGGAAAGATAGGCATTGCCTTCATAGAGCCAATAGCGGGTGTGAGTCGCATCACAGATGTATCTCAACAACGCTTCTGCGGGAGTATTGATGACACGTAGCTCACCGATTTCCGCGTGGTCGAAAGTTGTATAGCCCAAGACGTCCTGATAAGCAGCGTAACTTTCCTTTTGCGCATTCAGATACACCTGGTCGACCTTTACCATGGGCCGTGGCTGATCTTCGGGAATCTGCTTAGCGATCTCCGCGTTCAGAAAATCCAAGGCATCAACTAGGCTCGTGTCTTCAAACTCGGCTCTCGGGATGATGATCTCCTTGAGCAATTGTGCTGCTTCTGCCGAGCTCAACTTTCGCGCCCGCTTCAGCCGCTGCTGCTTGGCGGCGTTTTCCTCCAAACCTTGAATCGCTCGCGGGCCCAGACGCGTGTTTTCAGTAACGCCTTCCCCAGACTCCTTGATCGAGCGATCGACCTGATGCAGCACCACCCAGACCACGGCGAGGATGCCAAAGCCGATGCCCAGGGTCTTGAGCGAAAACTTCACCCAATCACATCAGCACATTGGCGGACGGATGGAAAGCCCACGGAACCGGTCACTCACTAATGCTCTCGAGCTGCTTCATCAGGGCCTCGACCTGCTCGGGAGTCATGTTCTCGGAATTCTCCAACTGCTTGGTGATGGCTTCAATTTGCTTCATTTGCTGACGAAACTCAGGATCATCGACGCCGTCGATCATCGGAATCTCAAAGGATGAGCTGGTTTCAGTGCTGAATTTTTCTACCGCCTCGCGGTCTTCGGGGCTCAACCCCTCCTTCCATTCCTTGAGCGCTTCCTCACCCTGACTCTGCACGGCGCTGTGAATGGTCGCCAGCGACATCTCGCGCTGTTCCTTGTTCTCGATCTTCATTGCCATCTTGGTGGCGGCCTCGGGATCCATCCATGCCGCGCTGCTGGCCGCCTGATTGTAGAGCTCATCAGTGGCCATCTCCTTGGGTTGTTGGTCCAGCCATTCAATGGCACCCTCAGGATCGTTTGCGGCCCATTGCCCGAAACTCATGGCGATTTTGGAGCTGGGTTCTTCACCTTCCTTGATGTTCTCGAGCTGCCATGTGATCGCTCCCTCAGGATCCATCATGCCCCAGCTGGAAGCGACGGTCTGCATGAGAGAATCATAGTTCTTTGGTTTGGGATTCATGTCCTCGAGGTACTTCACCGCACCTTGAGGATCGGCCATGGCCCAATTGGTAATCATTCCGCTCATACCGGACTGTTTGAGGTTTTCGTCTCCCAACTTGTCGAGTTCTTTGAGGAACTCTTCTCTGCGTACATCATCCATGCCAACTGCTGAAGCCATCATCGTAATGGCGGACGTCTGTTGATGTCCCTTGAGTTCATTGAGCTCCTTGAAGGCACGACCCATGTCGTTCTGTGCCATTGAAGCGAGGAACATTCCATCCATCTGCATTCCCCCATAAAGGCCGCCCTTCATTTCGCTGCGGTTGTTGCGGTACCACTCATAGGCTCCTTCGGGGTCGTGCTTCATCCAGCCTGACACACTGCTCATCACGCTCATCATGCGGTCGGTGGGTTGCTTCAATGACATGGCATATTCGGTGGCGCCCTTGCCATCCGACTTGGACCAAAGGCCCATCAGCATGAAACGCAGCATCATCGTGCCCTGATTGACACCTGAACTCTCCTTCAGTTCACCAAGTGCAATCTGAATGTCTTCGGGGCTCATCCAACGAATCGCCTCGTAAGCCTCGAACATGCTCTCGAAATCCATGTTGGCCATGGGCGACATTTCGAGCTGCTGATGCACCCGGTGGATGGTGGCAACCACATTGCGATCGAGGTGCTTGCGGGTGCCGGCCTTGGAGTTGCTGCGAGCATCGCGACCGCCGGCAGTCGCCGCACGGGGGCCCATCTGGCGGGCGGAAGATTGATGATCTGAGGAGCCCTCCTCAGAAGTGCTGCTGGAGATGACGTTTCGATCCACGACGACGCCGATGCCAATACCAACGACGAGAGTGAGGGCGGGAATAACGAGGTGCTGCTTCATGGCAGCCGGCAGCATGAGCCCCCGCCCTGATAGGGGCGAGTGGAAAGGTGTAACTAGTTTGTAAGGTGATCGAGGATGGCCTGAGCCGACTTGGCTGAGATCC
>CAZIPY010000193.1:0-12135 GCA_964541125.1 uncultured Luteolibacter sp.
AGGGCCGACGAGCAACGCGAGTTGGCTATCATCCAGCCGGCCCCGGCGGGGGGCGCACCCCTCGTGGATGCTTCGGAGAAGCATCAATCCCTCCTGCATGGCAGCAGAGACACCGCACCCCTCGTGACCCGAACGGGGTGAGGATAACCCCTCCCGTTCCGCCACTTCCCCTAGAACGAATTCTGCCACATCATCGACTCCTGAGGTCGGTCGGAGCGCTGATTGTATTTGGCAGACTTCTTGTCCGCGTAGGAGGTGTGGACTTCACCTTCCACTTGGAAATAGATGAGCTGGCCCACCGGCATGCCGGCATAGACCCGCACGGGTTGCTTCACCGAGATCTCCAGAGTCCAGTAGTTGCAGAAGCCCACATCGCCTTTGCCAGCGGTGGCGTGGATGTCGATGCCGAGACGTCCAACGCTCGACTTGCCCTCAAGAAAGGGAACCGTGGCGTGGGTCTCGGTGTATTCCTGGGTGATGCCTAGGTAGTTGATGCCGGGTTCGAGCACGAAGCCTTCCTCGGGAATTTCGAAATGCTCAATCTGGTTGTGCGCCTTGGCGTCGAGTACCCGCTCCTTGTAGGTGGCGAGGTTCTTGCCCAGATGCACATCATAGCTGTTGGTGCCGAGGCATTCGCGCTTGTAGGGCTCGATGACGATCGAGCCGTCTTCGATGCCTTTGAGGATGGCGGAGTCAGTGAGGATCATGGTGGGACGGGGTGGATCAAACCCGGCATCCATCCGCTTGTCGAATGTGGATTGGAGAAAGGGCGGATTTCTCGGCAAGCTCAGTCCTGTTTCCGAGTCTCCGGCTTGGACTCTTCGGTAGGCACTTCAACCTTGGGCGCTTCCTCGGCCATGGGCTTCTCGGTAGCGGGGGCTTCTTCGGCCTTGGGCTCCTCAGTCTTGGCCTCTTCTTTAGCCGCCTTCTCCTGGATG
This sequence comes from uncultured Luteolibacter sp., assembly GCA_964541125.1. GTDB lineage: Bacteria > Verrucomicrobiota > Verrucomicrobiia > Verrucomicrobiales > Akkermansiaceae > Luteolibacter. The sequence goes on from CAZIPY010000193.1 coordinate 939, forward strand.
GGTTCGTCGGCCTTCGCAGTTTTCTCCTTCGCAGCTTTCTTTTTGGGAGCCGGCTTCTCCCGCTCCTCCATCACCACGAGAGTGTCGTCCATGTAGAGCTGGATGTGGCCTTGTTGCAGGAGCCAGAAGAGGTCGGCGGCGTATTCGGCCGGTGGTGCGGTGCTGCCTTCGGGAAGCACGGCCTGCCACAAACCTTCGAGTTTGGCTTCGGCGCGGTTGGCGCGGATCCATTCGACCATCTCTTTGGGGCGAGGTGCGAGGGTGGCATCCTTGGGTAGCGGCTGGGGACGCACTGGGCCGGTGTAGAGCTTGCCCTTGCGCTTGAACACGGGCAGGTGCTCAGCTTCGAGTACTTTACACAGCGAAGGAATGATCATCGCCGCATGTTTGCGGGCATGGTTGAACGCCAGCTTGAGAGAGATGCGGAGGGGGGCGGAGAGCTGATGGCCGGAGGCAGAGGCCGGAAGCTCAGCACGGTGGGTCGCCTTGAAGGCTTGATCGAAGGCCACGGAGGCAAGCATGTGCTTGGCCTGGGTCTGGTCGTCGATCCACTTGTCCTCATCGGTCTCACCCTTGGCACGCCAGCGAGTCTTCTTGGTCATGGTTTCCAGCCAAGCATTCACGGCCTCTTCGCCACGCTCGGTGCGGACTTTGGCCGAGTAAGCCTCGAAGGGCATGTTGGAGAAACGCTCGCGGTGCAGGCGATGCAGCTCGGTCTGATAGGTGTGGAAGTTCGGCGGGCCGAGCCACTTGCCGGAGAGGCCGCATTTGGCGACGGCTTGAAAGTTGCCGGAAGGAGGGTCGACCTCGATGGTTTCCTCCTCGAGGTGTTCCTTGCGCAGATCGCTGTGCCAGAGATGGGCTTGGGCGTCTTCCTTGCTGAGGAATAGGGCATCTCCGGATTGTGTGACCCACATGGGATCCATGCTCTCCTTCATTTCGAAGATGGCATGGCAGCGTTCCCGTTTGCTGAGGAGGGTGGAGGCGATGTCGAAGAGGGAATAGACCCGTGCGACCTGCTGCACTTCTTTGACGATGAGGTGCACGGCTTCGGTGTCGGGCAGGATGGTGACACGCACGCCAGTGGCCGGTGGGGTTTGGTCGCGATGGGATGGGTGGCGGGAATGACCTCCCTTGTCCTGAAAGCGGTCACCCTTCTTGAAGGGGCGTTTGCCCTTCTGGAACTTACCGCCGTCGCTGCGATCGTCACGGCGGTCACCACCTTCCTTGAAATCGCGTTTGCCTCCGCCCTTGAAGTTGCCGCCCTTTTTGCCGCCTCCCTTTTTGCCAGAGGGGCGTTTTTCTTTTTCGTCACCCCGCGCCCAGGCAGGTCCCAACGCAAAGTTGGACAGGAGGTCGTCGAGGGGAGGCTGTTCTTTGTCAGGCACGATAGGGGATTCTGTCTGTATCAGGGCGATTCGATCAAGGCCCTTCGATCAGGTCGATGATGCGGCCGGTGGCACCGGCGTGGACCTGAAGGATCTGTGAGGCATTGCGAGTCATCAGGGCGGCGTTCTGGGTCTTCAGGGCCTGCTGGATCGCTTCACCCAATTGGTTTGGATTGGCGGCGAGAGCCACACCTTCGGCTTCATGCAACTGACTGGCCAGAGGCTCAAAGTTCTCCATGTGGGGGCCGAGGATGACCGGTTTATGGGCACGGATGGCCTCGCAGGGGTTCTGGCCGCCACGGGAGAGGAAGCTTTTGCCGATGATCACGACGTCGGCGTGGGCGGTCCAGTCCTTGAGCTCTCCGGTGGAGTCGATGACGAGAACCTCGTCTTCCAGATTGGCAGGGGTAGACTCCATGCCAGAGCGCAGCACACTCTTCAGTCCAGCCTGTTTGAGTTCCTGTTGCACCTCTCTGCGGAGTTCAGCATGGCGAGGCACGATGGCGATGATGGCTTCTGGGAGATGGTCGCGCACGGCACGTGCGATCCAGGCGTGTTCGCCGACGTGGGTGCTGGCAGCCATGATGACAGGACGCTCCTCTGGGTAAGCATCGAGTATCGCTTGAAATTCGGGGCGCGTTTGTGGGGCTTCGCCGCTACCTGGATCGAATTTGAGGCTGCCGGTATGCTGGATGCGTTCGGCGGGGATTCCCAGCTCACGCCACAGACTGGAGTCCTCAAGCTCCTGAATGGCCACGGCACGCAATCTTGAATAGAGCGGCTTGATGATGGGGGCGAACTTACGGAAGCGGCGTGCGGATCGGGGCGAGACTCGCGCGTTAACGAGGGTCACTGGGATGTCGCGGGTTTCACATGTCAGCAGCATGTGCGGCCATGCTTCTCCTTCGATGAGCACTAGCTTGGAAGGTTCGAAGCGGTTCAGATAACGCCGCACCATCCAGCGAAAGTCGAGTGGGGCGTAGGTCACCCGAAGATTCTCGATGCCAGCCTGGGTGGCCACGTGATGCCCGGTGGCGGTGCCAACCGCAACCACGAAGGCCAAGTCCGGATCGCGCTTGCGCCACTCGCGGATGAGTTTCAGCGACAGCAGGGTTTCGCCCACACTGACCGAGTGGATGTGCACGGCTTCGTAGGGTTCGAATTCATCGGGCTCAGTATAGAGGCCGATGCGCTCAAAGAGACCGGTGCCCATGCCATCACGACGCAGCATCTTGATCACCCAGCCGGGGAAGGCTGCGATGAAAAGTACGGGCAGTAGCAGCCGATAGAACAGTAGAGCGAGGGACCAACTCATCAAAGGTTGCAGCTTAGGGTTTGGAGTCTGGTGCGTAAAGCAGGATGGAACTGCTGCCATATTCCCGCCGATCCTCGAGTTTCAGGCCCGGAGCGGTGGGTGCCTCGTAGCCAGAAGATGCTTCGGCGATCAGCCAGCCGTCGGGCTTGAGGCGGGGGGCGGCGGGTTCGAGAAGATCGGCGATGAGGTCCTTATCACCGTAATGTTTCCAGTAGGGCGGGTCGGCGAAGATTAGATCATATTCTCCCGGGTCTCGCTTGATGAATTTGAGGACGTCGCTGCAAACGACACGTCCACCATCGAGCCGGCTCTTTTTGAGGTTTTGTTCAATCACCGAACAGGCCTGACGTTGCTGCTCGACGAAGCAACAACTGGCTGCGCCGCGGCTTAGGGCTTCGAGGCCGATGGCGCCCGATCCGGCAAAGAGGTCGAGCACCGTGGTTTCAGCAACTGATTCGCCGAGGATGGAAAAAATGGCCTGACGAAGGAAGTCGGTGGTCGGGCGGGTGACCTGAGCGGGCACCTTGATGGTGGTGCGACCGGCCTTGCCTGAGATGATCCTCATGGATGGGAGGAGCGTCTCAGGGCTTCTTGGGGACAATCGGGAATCGGATCACCATGCTCTTGTCGAGCAGGCGGGTTCCTGCGGAGGTCAGCTCCTGTACCCGATAGACGACCATTGCGTATTTGCCGTCTCCGGTTTGACCCAGAGCGATGTTTTCCTTGGTGACTCCAAGACTGGTTTCCTCGATGAAGCGCCACTCCTTGCCCTTCCAGGCGCCGAGGGCGCTTTCCGCGGGGGCGTCGATGTCTGCGATTCGCTCGAGTTTGCCATTCGGCGAGCGGAAGCTGTCGGTCGAGGGCTGGTAGCGCAGGGTGGAAAGCGTACCTGCCGTTCCAGTGCCGCTGATGATCCAGGTCTTGTCGCTGCTTTCGCGCACCATGATCACGACCTCCTCATTGGCTTTGAATTCACGCTGGCCCCAAAGCTTCATGTGCTCGTCATACTCCTCCTTGGTCAGCCCCAGATTCTCGTGATAGGGCAGTGGGATGCCCGGCTGGACTTTTGCTTCCTGCTCCTCGAACCATGCCGGATTCTTACGGCGAGCGGCTGCGACCTTGGCCACATACTTGTCGATTTCAGAGGGTGGGATGATTAGGCCGATTTGAGCCCTGACGGGTTTGTCCTTAGTCAGCAAGCCTTCGAAGATCTTGGGGGTGCCTTCCTCGGCAGAGGCGAAGGCCAGGCTGGCAGCGAAGGCTAGGCAGGTCAGTGATCGTGCATTCATGGGATGGGTCAGGGGGTCTAAGGTTCGGGCCGCGGCGAGCATGGCAGGAGTCGGACCTGTTTCAAGTCTCAGAAGGATCTTTACGGTTCACCATCTGGAAAGATGTCAGCTATCGGCGTCTCGATGCGCTGGTCCATCCAGCGTTCCAAGGCTTTTTTCATGCCCGCGAACAGCTGTGGGTGCTTGGCGGAAACCTCTTCCTGGGCATTGGGATCCAAGGCCATGTGGTAGAGGCCAAAGTGACGGCCGCCATCCGCCGTTGGGGTGCAGACCAGCTTCCAGTTGCGGGTGACCAGACAGCGCTGCTTGGCGTCGACAATCCGCTGGCGGAACTCGGGCTGGACCACGAACTGGTAGTTGAATTCCTCGTCGATCATGGTGACTTCGTCCATGGGTGGGAGCTTGGGGCGTTCCACTCCCTCGACGCTGAACTGGATGAAGGGGAAGCCGGTCTCCATGTAGACCGGTAGGTCGATGGCCTCGGTTTTTCCATCCATCCAGCCGGCAAGACTGCGGCCCTCCCAATTGGTGGCGGGTTCGATTCCGGCCAGTTCGGCGAGGGTGGGGATGATGTCGATGCTGCGCACGGTCTGGGGATGATCACTGGGCTCCATGCCGGGGACATGGATCAGCAGGGGAACGTGGTTGGCGTACAGACCACCATTGAAGGTCAGGCCATGGCCAAGGGTCACGCCGGGTTCGTAGAGATCGTCGCCGTGATCGGAGGTGATGACGATGATGGTGTTGTTAGCGAGGCCGGACTTTTCAAGTGCATCGAGGATCTGGCCGACGCAGTCATCGAAGTAGCGGGTGCAGCCGTCAAAGAGAGCGCGGATCTGATCGGCCTCCTTCGGCGGCAGAGCCTTCCATTTGGACTCGAGATCGGTGCCGCCGATGAAATTGTCGATGTCGAAGTCCACGCCGGTGCGGTTCGGTCCGTCGTAGCTCGGATCGGCGAACATCGAGTTGTAGGGCTCGGGGCTGCGATAGGGGAGGTGATTGCAGGAAAAGAAGACGTGCCAGAAGAAGGGTTGGCCGCTTTTGGAGACCTGGCGCAGCCGAGACTCAACCCTGCGATTGACGACCTTGGGGGTCACGAACTGGGCGAAGGACTGAAGCTGTGGGAAGAGTTTGTAGCCCACCTCGTTGTCGAAGTAGAGCGGGATGACGAAGTGCGCCATGACCACTGCCTGGCTCATGTAGATTTTGAAATTGTCGTAGCTCGAGACCGAGACGTGCTCCATGTCCATGGGCATGAGCTCGTAGTAGCCGGCGCACCAATCGCCGATAGCGGCGGTGTCGTAACCCTTTTCGCGCAGTAGTCGGGCGATGGGTGCGATGCGCTCTTTAGTCTCAGCCACATTGACCTGATCCGGATACATCTGGCGAATGCCGTGGCTGTGCGGATAGAGCGAGGTCATCAGCGATGTACCAGATTCCAGTGTGGAAGCGATGGGGACGTAGCAGCGCTGGAAGCGGTGCGAGCGTGCAGCGAGTGCATCGATGTTAGGTGAGACCCCAGCGGCTGCCAGTCCATCGGTACGCGATGGACGGAAGCCGGCGTAGCCCAGGCGGTCGGCGCGCAGTGAGTCGGAGCCGATAATGATGATGTTGGGCAGGTCTTTGTTGGCGGACTGAGGATCCACCTTGCCGCCGCCCAGACCGGAGAGTGAGCTGAGGCCGAGTAGCAGCACCACCGCTGTGCCGAAGGTAATCCAGCCACGGCGCCCAAAGCGATGGGCTTGCCAGCAGAGAACAGCGATTAGCACTAGAATCGGCAGAAGTACGAAAAGGATGAAGAAAGCGGCGGGTTGAACGGCTTCGGGAATGAAGTCAAATGCCTTGTAATACCAGTGGCCAAACTCTGCTTCGTTGATGAAGTAGGGTCGGCTATGCATCAGCCGCAGGGTGAAGAACATGTGCAGCGCAGCAGCGCCGACGAAAGAGATGCCCATCACCCCCCACCACAGGTGCTGTATCATCCAACCCTTACGCTTGACCCACAGAAAGAAGTAGTGAGTCGCGGGTTGGAGAATCACGGCGCCGGCGAGGGCCAGGAGGCCATAAGCGAGTAGCATCCATAGATTCTGCAGGATCAGGAAGCTGAGGTGCTTCTCACGGGCCAACGCGCTGAACTTGTTGGCCATTTCAGTGGAGCTCTGAGTCAGCTTCCACAGCGACAGACCGTATTGGATGGCGAGAAACACGGTTACACCCGCCAACACCTGCCAGAATGGGGCGTTCAGAGGGGCATCGACGCTCCGGGGCTTTTCCGTCTTTTCCGACTTGTCAGAGGGCTTGCTCAAGGCCCCGGGAGTCTGCCAATGGCGATCGTGACAAGCAAGTGTCCAAAAAGCCATCGACCTGAGCAACGAGGCGCAGTAGACCTCGAGGGCTTTCCATGAATGAAACCCCGCGCATCCTGATCGTCACCGCCGCCTTTGGTGAGGGGCACAATAGTGCGGCACGCAACATGGCGCTGGCGCTGGATGCCGAGGGCGCGGTCTGCCAGGTTGCAGATCCTATCCTGCAGGGTGCACCGATCACTGCCGCGATCATCAGTCGCGCCTACCGCTTCGTAACCACCCGGCTGCCCTGGGTGTGGTACAAGATCTACCAGTCGACCGATCGCTGCGATTTCAGCAAGCGTCAGCTGCCCGTCATGCGCTTTCCGGAGAAGGCGATGGGCCGGCTCATCGATCAGTTCAAGCCGGATGCCATCGTCTCGACCTATCCGATCTATCCTTATTTCCTACCGCGCATCCGTCAGGGGATCGATGGCTCGATTCCCATGCTGACCGTGGTGACCGATTCGATCGAGATCAACGCCTCCTGGCTACGTGCTCCATCCGATTGCTGGTTGGTCACCGATCCCAAGACGCGCGAGCGCATGGACCCTCCTGTTTCCAAAGACAAGATCGTGGCTACGGGTTTTCCGGTGCATCCACGCTTTGCCTCTCTCGAGACTGTGTCTGAGGACGATGCCTGCTCGCCCTTCCGCGTGCTTTATTTTCCCACCGCCAAAAAGTCGCTGCTGAGCTCTCATGGCAGGGCATTGCTGGATAGCTCGCCGGAAATTCGTCTGACGATCGTCATGGGTCGGAATGTCCGCAAACTCTTTAAACGGGCCAAGGAACTCAAGGATGCCTATCCGGGGCGAGTGAAGTTGATTGGGTGGACTCGCCGAGTGCCGCAGTTGCTTGCGCGCCACCATCTGGTGGTCGGTAAGGCGGGCGGAGCCACGGTGCACGAGGCCATTGCCGCCTGCTGCCCCATGCTGATTCATCACCTCGTTCCGGGTCAGGAGGAGGGCAATCTGCAGCTGCTCGAATCCATCGGAGGTGGAGCACTTGCGGACACACCGAGGCTTCTCAAGGGTAAGATTACCAGTCTGCTGGCCAACGACGCCGGTGGCTGGCGCGAAATGAAGCGGGGGTTGATCAAGCACGACCGCAAGGATGGAGCGCAGGTGGCGGCTCGCTACGTTTTGGATCATATTGGAGCTGCGACTGGACAAGGACCCAAGGAGGAGGGATAGAGTATCCGCATGAGCCAGCCCCTGGTCATCGCCGGTCGATCCTTCGATTCCCGTCTCTTTGTCGGGACTGGCAAGTTTTCCTCCAATGAGTCCATGCGCGATGCGCTTGATGCCAGCGGCACCGAGATGGTGACCGTGGCTCTGCGCCGTGCCGACCTCAGTGGAGAGGGCGATCCCTACGCCAACATTCTGGAGTTTATCGATTCCGAGAAGTATCTCATCTTGCCCAACACCAGTGGAGCGATGAACGCCGAGGAGGCCGTGCGTCTGGCCCGTCTCGCCGAAGCAGCTGGTCTTCCGAAATGGGTGAAGCTCGAGATTCACCCGGACCCTACCTACCTGCTGCCCGATCCCATCGAGACCCTCAAGGCCGCTGAGATGCTGGTGAAGGAAGGCTTCACCGTCCTGCCCTACATCAATGCAGACCCGGTTCTCGCCAAGCGCTTGCAGGAGGTTGGCACCGCCACCGTGATGCCTTTGGGTGCACCTATCGGCTCCAACCGGGGTATCGCCACCCGCGATCAGATTCGCATCATCATCGAGCAGGCCATGGTGCCCGTGGTGGTCGATGCGGGTATCGGTGCTCCCAGTCACGCTGCCGAAGCAATGGAGTTGGGAGCAGACGCCGTGCTGGTCAACACCGCCATCGCCATTGCCTCTGATCCGGTGAAAATGGGAATCGCTTTTGATCAGGCCGTGCGTGCCGGTCGTCAGGCTTTTGAATTGGGCCTACCTGATGCCATCGAAGAGGCCAGCGCCACTAGCCCGCTCACCGGTTTCCTCACTCAGTAATGCAGCTCTCCGCCATCGTTGCCATGACTCCCGATCGCGTGATCGGCAAGGGAGGGGATCTTCCCTGGCATCTGCCCGAGGACCTCAAGTTCTTCAAGCGCACCACCTCGGGTCATCCCATCGTGATGGGCCGAAAGACCTATGACTCGATCGGCTTTCCTCTGCCCAAGCGCCGCAACATCGTGCTGACGCGCGATACTTCATGGAGTGCTGAAGGGGTGGAGGTGATTCACACCCCTGAAGCCCTGAAGGCCATGGAAGGCATTGAAGGGAAAGTCTTCATTATCGGTGGTTCAGAAATCTACGCCGCCTTCCTGCCGCACCTCGACGAACTCATCGTCAGTCATGTGAAACAGGCTTACGAAGGTGATACCCGTTTCCCTGAGTTCGAAGATCAGTTTCCCAACTGTGAGGTGGTCGAAGAGTTTGAAGACTTTGTGGTCCGGAAGTGGACTCGTTGAATAAGGCTCAAGGAGATGAAAGCGCTGTTGAAGATCTACAAACAGGGTTGGGTGCTGATTGCGAAGGCGCTCCTTTTGGCCGTGATCATTTGGGTCCTGCTGTTGCCATTCAATATTCTCCAATGGGCTGAGCAGATCATGCCGGCATGGATGCTCCCAATTCTAGGCCTGTTTATGCTGATGGTTTATCTTCCGTTTGCGGCCTACTGGGCGCTGCGTGGTCTCAATGACCTGAACCGGACAGACCACCAAATCATCCCGCTTCTCGATCGGATCCGAGGCAAGCGCTGAGATCAGAGATTGCGCAACGACTTCGCCGCATCGCTGCGCGCGGCAAAAAAGGCCGGCACCAGAGCGGCGATGGAGCAGAGGACGAAGGCGGAAAAGCCGATCAAGGCCTGTTCCAGCGGATTGTGATGTGCAGGTAGGGTGTCGAAGCCGGTGAGTGAGGCAGAAAAGGGGTCGAAGCCCAGTGTGCGCATGAAGGCCTGAACACCACCGCGGAAGTGAATGACGACATGACCCAGTCCAATCCCGATCAAGGAGCCAATAGCACCCAAGAGCATGCCCTGATAGAGGAAGACGCGCACGATCTGGCCGGGTGCTGCGCCGAGGGCCTTCATCACGCCGATTTCACGTTTCTTCTGAATGGTCACGGTAAACATGACGGCCATCATCGAGAAGGCGGAGACCAACACGATGAAGGACAGGGCGAAGTACATCATCATCCGCTGCTGAGCCATGAGCAGGAAGAAGGGGCGGTATTCCTCGCCCCAGGTGACCATGTTCCAGTTGTCGCCCAGAAGCTCTCTGGCCTCGATGGCAATCTCTTCGGCCATGTAGGCGTCCTCCAGCCGCAGGGCCACGCCCTGCACCGCGTCCTCGAGGCCAGCGAGATCCTGACCGATGTGCAGCGGAACGAAGAGATCAGGGGTCATGGCCATTTGTGAGGCCATGTAGACGCCGACCACTTCGAGTTCTTTGGGTAGAACGAAGGATTTCATGCCCTTGAGAATGTCGGCGTCCATCTTCTCGGGATCGGTGCTTTCGACGGCCTGAATCAGGTCAGCAAACTTCTCCGAGGTGCCTGGTTCGAAGAGAAAGATCCCGGTTTCCTCATCCTTTTTGACCATGTTTTTTTTCAACAGATCGAGCATGGAGTAGAGTAGTTCGCGTTCAGGGACACGAATGTTCTGATCGATGATGAAGAAGATCTGATCCTGGGCCTTGAGGGCCGCTTCGACGGAGAGGGAGGGTTGGTCACCCACGAGTTTCCATTCTCCGCCAAAAGTATCGGTGACCATCTTCCACTGAGCGCTCCATGCTTCGCGGAGCGGCGGGTCTTCGGTGCTCTTGTAAGCCTGCATCACCTCCTCGAAATTGCGAGTGGAGTAGAGGCGTATGATCGCGCCGACACCGATGCCATATTGCTCGGCGAGGGTGGAGGAGATCACAGCGCGGTCATCAATGCCAAGGTCAGCGGTTGATTCCGGATGGCCCTTCATGTCGAGCATGTCGGTCACGCCTTGGATCTGTGAAGTGTCGTAACTGTCGATGGCGTGGAATTTGACTGGCCGCTGCCAAGAGGCGACGTCCATGATCACATGATCGGAAATGTGAGGGGTAGCGGACTCGACTTGTTCCAGTTTTTGCACACGACTGGCAATGCGTTCCCAGCCACCGTCTTTGAGTCCTTCGCTTCCCAACAGTGTGTCCTGCACGAGGATGTGGGGTGTGAAGCCGAGGATGCGTTCCTTGACCTGCCGTTCGAGTCCGGAGAATACCGCCATCACCACGACCAGCACCAGCACACCGAGCATCACGCCGATCACCGAAATCAGGGTGAAGGAGGATAGCATGGCCCGGCGCGGGTTAAGGTAGCGCCGGGCGAGGAGAAGGCTGAAGGAGCGTCGCTTGATGACGTCAGCTTAGTTGGGGGCACGACTTGGGCAAGGCCTCACTCGCCTTCGACGCCCAACAGTTCGAGCACGCGTTGAAGGTCGTCGTCACCGTAGTATTCGATCTCGATCTTGCCCTTTTTGGTGCCGTGGTGAACGACCACGTGGGTGGCGAGACGCTCGCGCAGACGGTTGGAAATCGCACGGATTTGAGGGTCCACCGAGCCTGCGGTGGTGGTCTTGGAGCCCTTTTTACCGGAGTTGGAGCTCTCTTTGAGAGTGTCTTGGGCCAGTTTTTCTGCCGCGCGAACGGTGAGTTGGCGGCGGATGATCTGTTCGGCGATCAGTTTGTGGGCCTCCTGGTCCTTGACGGAGAGTACGGCCTTGGCGTGACCGACTGTGAGGTGGCCTTGGGCGAGCATGGCCTGGACGTCATCGTGAAGGTCGAGTAGGCGCATGGCATTGGCCACGCGGGCGCGCGACTTGCCGACGCGGCCGGCGATCTCGTCCTGCTTC
>CAZIPY010000194.1:0-2108 GCA_964541125.1 uncultured Luteolibacter sp.
AATCCGGCATGGTCAGCGGGAATGGCAGCGGTCAGGCACATAACAACATGCAGCCTTTTCAGGCCGTCGAATTCTGTATCGCCCTCCAGGGCCTGTTCCCCTCTCGCAATTGAACCCCAATTCCTCCTGATCCATGTCCGAGCCCTATTTAGGTGAAATCAAGATGTTCGCAGGGAACTTCGCGCCCCGCGGCTATGCTTTGTGTGACGGCCAATTGCTCAGCATCTCGCAGAACGACGCCCTCTTCTCGCTCTTCGGGACCATTTACGGTGGCGACGGAAGGACCACCTTTGGACTTCCCGATCTCCGCGGCCGCGTTCCGGTCCACGAAGGCCAAGGAGCAGGGTTATCGGATCGCCGCATTGGCGCCAAGGGGGGTGCGGAAACCGTCACACTTTCGGCCAACAACATCCCCAGCCATACCCACGAACTCCAGACCGCCGGAACCGGGACAACGGCAAGCCCGGCCGGCGCCACTTTCGCCAACCCCAGCGGTACCACCTTACCTTACAAGGCGGGCGGCCCATTGAACGCCAATTTCGGCAACAAGGCCGTCAGTTCGGCGGGTGGCAGTCAGTCTCACACCAACCTGCAACCCACTCTCTGTATCAATTTCATCGTTGCCCTCGTCGGAATCTTTCCATCCCGCAACTGACATCACCTCATCATGTCCGAACCATTCGTCGCTGAAATCAAGATGTTCGCTGGCAACTTCGCACCACGCGGATATGCCTTCTGCAATGGGCAACTCCTACCCATTTCGCAGAATACCGCTCTCTTCTCCCTGATCGGCACCACCTACGGGGGTGACGGGCGCACCACCACCGCACTCCCGAACCTGCAGGGCCGGGCCCCGATGCACCCAGGCCGTGGCCCTGGACTCACTTCCCGCCGCCTCGGAGAAAAACTTGGCACCGGCACGGTGACACTCACCGAAGGTCAGATGCCCTCGCACAGCCACACGCTCCAAGGAGCGGCTGAAGCACCGAACAACAACAACCCGGCCGGGTCTGTGCCAGCACAAGTCTTTGGTCGCAGCGGTGGAACCAACCTCTACGGAAGCAACGACGGCCCCACAACCCCCATGCTCGCCACCGCCCTGGCTCCAGCTGGCGGGCCCGGCGGAGGACAGCCGCACAACAACATTCAGCCCTCCCTCGGAATCAACTTCATCATCGCTCTCGTAGGCACCTATCCGTCCCGCAACTGACCCGATGCCGATCATCACGCCAACCGGACTCCACCGAGTCCTTGAAGTGCGACTTCCTTCTCGGAAGTCGGGACTTCTGGCGGCCCACTCCAACATTTTTTGCATGAAAAGTCTCGCTGCCATCTTCGATGGCCGCGGTTCTTGGGGATCAACCCGCCGTTGCAACACCCCACCACGGGAGGTGCCCCATGCTTGATCAGATCCCCTGCGACATGCGCCCAATCTCGGACGCTGATCTGCCTTTCCTGGCGAAGCTCTACGCGAGTACCCGCCAAGAGGAACTCGCCGTCACCGACTGGTCACAGCACCAGATCGACGCCTTTCTCGCCAGCCAATTCGAAGCGCAGCATAAGCACTACATGGAGCACTACGCCTCCTCCTCCTTTGACCTGCTCTTGGACCGGGAGTCCGAAGCGCCCATCGGACGTCTCTATCTCGACCGCCGGCAACAAGAGTTCCGGATCGTCGACATCGCTCTCCTGCCGGAGTGGCGCAGTCGTGGCATCGGTGGAGCCATCCTACGACGTCTTCTCGAAGAAGCCGGCAATTGCAATAAGGCTGTCTCGATCCATGTCGAATTCAACAACCCGGCCATGAGCCTTTATCTACGCCTGGGCTTCCGCCACATCAGCACCAATGGCGTCTATCACCTCATGGAATGGAAAGCCATTTCCTGACCCTTACCCTTTCCACACCGCACTCTCATGATCCCCAAGTCACTCCTGCTCTTTATCGCGTCAATTGCTTCTGTCCCTTCGTTGATGGCAGGGGTCGTGGTCGCCCCCCAGATCACGCTCGATCTGCCAGCCCTCCCAGCAGGCAAGACACTTACCATCGAGTATGATACCACGGTGGGTTCGCTCAACGGAAACACGGCGGACCTCAGCACTCAGGCGAC
>CAZIPY010000195.1:0-22999 GCA_964541125.1 uncultured Luteolibacter sp.
GCATCGTAGCGCGACCAGAGGTCGATGATGCGCAGGTAGGTGTTGGCATCGAAGCGCTGCACGAACTTCTTGCCCTGATGCAGCATGTAGCTCTGGAACTGATCCTGCACCTGATACCAAGCGAGGGTGTCCTCCGGTTGCACCACGTCCTTGCGGGCACGGCGCTCGATGGCGTCGAGGTGGACGAAGGTCTTGTGCGAGATCATGCGGGCCAGCGCCAGTCCATAGAGCGGGCCGTCTCCTTCGTAGTAATCCCCACCGTTGAAGTGCGGGTCGTTTTCGATCGCCAGGATCTGCTCGAAGAGGATCAGGCGGTTGAGCACGGTGGTCTTGAAGCCGGATGCAATGGGGATGACGTTGCGCACCCGATCGGGAAGCATGGTCGCAAAGGTCAGGGTGATCAGGCCGCCGACGGATGGGCCGACGGCAGCGTGCAGTTGATCGATGCCGAATGAGTCCAGGAGGCTGGCAATCACATTCACCTGATCGGAGGCGGAGATGGCGGGGAAACTGGATCCCCATGCCTTGCCAGTCTCGGGGTTGATGGACGCCGGCCCGGTGCTGCCGTAGCAGCCGCCGAGGTAGTTGGCGCAGATGATGAAATACTTATCGGTGTCGAGTGCCTTGCCGGGGCCAACCATGTCCTCCCACCAGCCGGCGTGGAGTTCCTCCTGCCAGAAATCCCCTGTGCCCTCGATGCTGGTGGTGATACCAGCAGCGTGATGCGAGCCCGAAAGGGCGTGGAAGAGCAGGATGGCGTTGGACTTGTCCTCGTTGAGGGTGCCCCAGCTCTCGTAGGCAAGCCGAACGCCGGGCAAGGAGCCACCACCCGCCAGCTGCACAGGGTCCTGTGCGCTGCCGATATCGTGGAACTTTGTCTGGGTTGCCTCGGGCATGGGGCGCGCAGCCTAGGGGTAGTTCTGATTTGGGGCAAGCCAAGCTTCCTCAGCGCTTGTCATAGGCTGGGCTTGTGGGAAGCTCCTGCCGATGAAGCTGATTTCGTGGAACGTCAATGGCATCCGAGCGGTGCTCAAAAAGGGCTTCGCCGACTGGGTCAGCGAGGAAGCGCCGGATATTCTCTGCCTTCAGGAAACCAAGGCGCGCCCAGAACAAGTGGATCTGCCACTCGAGTTTGGCGCATACAAGGACTACTGGAGCTCGGCGGTGAAACCAGGTTACTCAGGTGTGGCAGTGTTCACCCGCGACGAACCTAAGGAGGTTCAGGAAGGCCTCGGCATCGAAGAGCACGACCAAGAAGGTCGTGTGCTGACTTTGGAATACGACGACTTCATTTTGGTCAACGTCTACACCCCGAACGCACAGGATGGACTACGCCGGCTGCCCTATCGCATGGAGTGGGACAAGGCCTTCCGTGAGCATTGCGCCACCCAAGCCAAACGCAAACCGGTAGTCTTCTGTGGCGACCTCAATGTGGCCCACGAGGAGATCGATCTTGCCCGGCCCAAGGCCAACCGCATGAGCCCGGGCTTCTCGGATGAAGAGCGCGCCGGCTTCACCGAACTTCTCGATGCCGGCTTCGTCGATACCTTCCGCCACGAGTTCCCCGACCTCACGGACGCCTATTCATGGTGGTCTTACCGCGGTGGTGCACGTCAGAGAAACGTCGGCTGGCGCATCGATTACTTCGGTGTCTCAGATAGCATCACCGACCGCGTCAGCAAGGCGCGCATCCTACCTGAGGTGATGGGCTCGGACCATTGCCCGGTGGGAATTCAGCTGAGCTGAATTCCAAACGTTGAACATCCAACGTTTAACGTTGAACGTCGAAGTTTGCATGCATCAAGTCAGCTGCTTCAATAATTTGCTGATGCTCTGGCAGCGTAGGCTGTGCGCCTTGCGATTCGTGTGCCAGCTCTGCAGTCCTTGGAAAAACTTCAACGTTGGACGTTAAGCGTTGAGCGTTGGACGTTCGAGCGCCGCAGGCGCGACTGGCTCATTCGAACACCGTCGGCTCCCGTTTGGGATTGCCGCCGAACATCTCCGGTAAGTCCTTGCTGGTGACGAAGAGCATCAGCGAAATCAGGGCGAGAGCACAGACGGTCTGGATAATTTCCAACGGTTTGGCCTGCACCGGTCGACCGGCGATTTTTTCAAGGATGGCGAGCGTGATGTGACCACCGTCGAGCACCGGCATGGGCAGCATGTTGAGAATGGCGAGGTTGACGTTGAAAAGCACCATGAAGGCGAGGATGCGTCGCCAGCCGTCTTCCATCTTGAGGAATTGGAACATCAGGTTGCCGATGCCCGCCGGTCCGCTGAGGTGGCTGACATTGACCTCGGACTTGGGGTTGAAGAGGTTGCTGATGGTGACCCACATCATCTCCACGCTGTCGCCCACTTGCTCGAATGGGCCGGGATTGACGATCTGAGTATCGACGCCAGCGCGGCGGTCCCACTTGACGCCGATTTGAGGATTTTCACCCTTGGGGGTCTTGGGTTTTACCGGAGTGATCTCGACTTCACGAGGGCTGCTGCCAGGAGAGACGACGGTGAGTACCATGGTCTTCCATTCGTTGGCCTCCATGTATTCGGCAAAGGCACTCGGGCTGTAGACTGGATTGCCATCCATTAGGGTGATAGCGTCGCCACGCTTGAGCCCCTTTTTGGCGGCCGGGCTGTTCTTGGCCACACTGTAGATGATGAGTGGCTTCTCCTCACTGATGCCGACTTGGCGCAGGCCGCTACGTTCCCAGAGTTTGGTTTCTGGCACATTGAAGCCGGTCTTGATGAACAAGGGGTCATCATGACCATCACGAATCACCTTGAATTCGATTTGATCCGAACTGCTCAGGATGATGCGTTCGGTGACGGAGTCGAGTGAGCCGCGGAAGCCATCCACCTCTTCACCATTGATGGCGATGATCTGATCACCGAGCTTGAGGCCATACTCATCGGCAGGGCTGCCGGGCTTGACGTAACCAATGACCTGAGTGGGGATTTTGTCGGCTGGTTTGCCGACGCCCCAGATCAGCACGGCAGATACCAGAGCTAGCAGCATGGAGAACAGCGGGCCGGCAAAGGCGACGATGATCTTGTCCATCGGGGTGATGGGGTCCAAGGGTTTGCTGTCCTTCTTCTCCCGGTTGTCTCCCTCAATGGATTCCATCGGAGCCATCTGCGGCAGCGCGACGAAGCCGCCGGCGGGAATCCAACCCAGACCGTATTGAACGCCGTTGATGGTCTTCTTCCAGATGGGTTTGCCGAACCAGATCTGGAAGCGGTCGATCTGCAGGCCGCGCCATTTGGCCGCCCAGAAGTGCCCGAGCTCGTGGACAAAGATGATGATGTTAAAGACCGCAAGCACGATTAGGATCAAGAGGATCACTTGCAGAGTGGTGGTAAGGGCATCCATGGGAATTGGGGCGAGGGGAAAGTCGCGAGAAGGTGAAGGTAACCCCGCGACGGGCACCCGCAAGTTCGATTTGGTAGCCTTTTGGTAAAGTAAGATTCAATACTCTTCCACCGGACTTTGGGCGTCCCGCTCTTCCTCGGGAATGTCTCGGCTCAGGCCTTCCAAGGCATTGCAGGTCTTTTCCCATTGGGAATCCGACCAGCTCAGGGGGCTGTGGAGGCGCTTGTGGCGGAAGCGCTCCACCCGTTGCAGGGCATCGTCGCGGACGCTGTGGGGCAGGGTAGCGATGGCCTCGGCGGCTTCCTCGGCGCGCTCGGTTTGGTGGCAGATCAGGGCGATGTCGTTGCCGGCCGCGATCGCCAGGCGGGCGTCTTCTCCGCCGCTGTAGCGCTGCTGAATGGCGCCCATATCGAGGTCGTCGGTGAGCACTAGGTGCTTGTCGAAGCCGAGTTGGTTACGCAGGAAGCGGTTGATGATGACGGGAGAGAGTGAGGCGGGATGATCCGGATCGATGTTGGGGAAGTCGACGTGCGTGAGCATGATGGCGTCGAGTTCGGGCATCAAGGCGGTGTAGGGCAGTACGTCGTCGGCGAGTAGTTCGTCGAGTGTGGCCCGGCAGCTCGGCAGGTCGTGATGAGGATCGCTTTCGGCACGTCCGCCAGCGGGGAAGTGTTTGGCGCAGCCCGACATGTAGCGTTTGCGTTGCCACCGGTTCCAGTGACCGGCACGGTCGATGACGTTTTGGTTGTGGTCGCCCCAGCAGCGTCCGCGCAGAGCGTTGGACTCGGTGGGGTGGTGATCGATGTCGAGCACCGGCGCGAAGTTGAGGTTGCAGCCGAGCAGGCGCAGTAGGTCGGCGGTGTGACAAGCGGCGTCGGCGATCAGCCCCATGTCGCCATGCTTGGCAAAGGCGGCTGCGGAAGGTGGTGAGGGAGCGATATCTTTGGTGCGGGTGACTCGTCCACCCTCTTGATCGATGGCGATGATGGGCGGCACGCCGCCGTGCAATTCGCGCAGATCGTCGGTGAGTTTGCGGGTCTGTTCGGGAGAGGCGATATTGCGGCTGAAGAGAATATAGCCGGCTGGTTGCAGTTGCTGGTAACGCCGGGCTTCCTCGGACGTTAGCTCCGGTCCCTCCAGACCGACCATCAACAGCGATCCGTCGGCCATGGTTCAGTCGCTCTTGGTGACGTCTTCGTCCTCGCCTTCGTCTTCGCTCTCTTCCTCAGAGGCGCCTTCGTCCTCGACATCCTCGCTCACCTCTTCGTTCTCCCCTTCTTCTTCACCTTCGCTTTCTTCGGTGGGAGCTTCAGCTGCTTCTGCTTCTGGTTCTGGTTCTGGTTCGGGCTCGGGCAATTTGCCGTTGTTGTCGAGCAGGACGAAGACCTCTTCCTGCACCTTTTCCACCTCTTCCAAGGGGATGTTGGGATCGCGCACCAGATAGACCTCGCCAGTTTTGCGGTGTTCGTAGACGCGCATGATGCCATTGGGCATTTCCTGACTGTCGGTCTCGCGCAAGAGCTTCTTGCGTTCGAGCATGACTGCCAGGATGTAGCGGGTGTTCTCGGTGTGTTCCTGATCTTCCTCGATCAGACGCTCGAGCAGTTCTTCAGGACTGAGTTGCTTGATCGGATCTTCTTTGGTCTCCGAGTCGGGAAGGTGGTAGCTCGAGCGCCAGAAGGAGAAGGGGGCTTCATCGTCCTCACCGCGTGCCTCCCAAGCATCGATGCAGAAGTCACGTCGCAGATAGCCCGAGCTTTCGGGATCTGGAAACAGAGCGGTGACGATGGCTTCTTCGTCTTCGAAGGGGCGTTGGGTGGCGGTGCATTCGCGTGAACGCGATCGGACGTGCCAAGATTCTGCGAGGGCCATGATGGAGGGTCAGGTGTGCGGGATGATTATGCGGGGGAGAACCAGCTGCGGATGCTGGCATAGATGGGTCGACCGGTGATGCGGCGGTAGAGTAGGTAGCTGCCGATGCCGCCGAAGATCATGTTGGGCAGCCAGGCTGCGAACATCGGTGGCAGGTGTCCGGACTCACCGAAGGCGAGGATGATGGTGTTGATCAAGAGCATCAAGCAGGCAAGTGACACTGCGAGAAAGATGCCGCCGGTGGAGCCTCGGCGGGAGAACTGAATGGCCAGGGGTGCCGCCAGCAGCACGGTGATCAGGCAGGCGAATGGCAGGGCAAAGCGGTAGTGGCGGTGGGTCAGGTAGGGTTCTGGGTCGGCGATGTGGGGAAAGCGCTCATGGGTTTCCAGCCATGCGGTGAGGCCAGGGATGCCGAGATGTTCGGCCGGTAGTCCGGGCTTGATGATCTGCCACGGGGTTTCGGACCAGTCGCTGACGACATAGGGGCCCTCGTGAATTTCATAGGTGCCCATGGGCTCCTGCGAGTAGTGACAGGTCTCCGCATCGTAGAAAGTCCACGCGCCGGTGTTGGGGTCCCAACTTGCACGTTTTGCACTCAGGCGTGTTTTGAGTCGGTCATTCTCATCGGTGGTGGTGACTTCCACCCCGCGGAGTGCCTTGCCCTTCTGATAATCCGGCGGGAAGCTGTTGACCATCCACAGACGCCCGGTGTGCAGGTTGCGGTAGAGTACCTTGGTGGCCTTGTTCTGCTGCTTGCCGGAAGCGCGATCGAGAATCTCCTTTTCGCTACCTTCAGCTACCGGGGCCCAATGGTAGTTGATGCCGAGCGCAAGGATGGTGCACATGGCACCCCCCACCATCAGTGGCACACACAGGCGCAGGACACTGCGGCCGGCCTGAATGATCGCGATCACTTCGCGGTTGGAGGAGAGCTTGCCCAGGGACTCCAATAGCGAGAGCAGCAGGGCGTAGGGCAGGAGTAGCATCAACACGGCTGGCAGCCTGGTGAAGTAGTAGACAAACATCGTGGAGATCACGTTGTCTCCCCGTGTCAGTTCGCCCACATTGTCGGAGAGGTCGAGAAGCAACCAGACGATGTAGAGGGCGGCGAGGCAGATGCCGAACATGGTGAGGAAGCGGCGGGTGATGTAGCGGTCGAGAATGTCACCCAGACTATAGAGCCACGCACCGATTGCCGGCAGCAGGCAGATGCCCGCCATCACCCAGGGTCGGGCCTGCTCGGTCATCACGTGGGAATCGGGAAAACCCAGCAGTTGCTGATTCACAGCGCTCAACTCGAAGGGCAACAGGATGAGTGTGGCGATGAGGCCGACGATCGACACTCCGAGCACCAAAACCCAATGGCGAGGCAGTTGCTTCAACCAGCTTGGAACCGACGAGGGAAAATTCATGAGGGCCGAGGCCCGGAGCATGGCCGTGGCGGGGCAGGGGTGTCGAGCATCGATCCCGTTGTCGCCCGCTCTTTACTCCTTGCTCCTTGCTCGCTGACGACCGCATCGTGCGGGGGCGATGATTGGACTGACTGAAGGCGAAGCAGCACCCGGGCTTCCGGATGAAGTGCACGATGCCTTCTCCGACTCGGGTCTACTCGCCAAGTCTCCCGATTTCGAGTTCCGTCCCGAGCAGCAGCAACTCGCGGTGGCCGTCGCTGAATCCATCCAGCAGGGTCGCCCACTGGTCGCCGAAGCCGGCACGGGAGTCGGCAAATCGCTGGCTTACCTGCTGCCTGCCGCACGCTTTGCCCTGGAGACCGGCCGCAAGGCGGTGATCTCCACCCACACGATCAACCTGCAGGAGCAACTGGTGCGCAAGGACATCCCCATCGTGCGCAAACTGCTCGGTCACGAGTTGCCTGCGGTGCTGCTCAAGGGTCGTCAGAACTACCTTTGCCCGGCGCGCCTCAATCGTGCGGTCGCCACGACGGGGGACCTCTTCACCAGTCGCGAAAACGAGGAGCTCGAGCAGATCCGCCAATGGGCAGAAAGTACTCGCGACGGTACCCTCAGCGACCTCGACTTCCAACCCATGCCCAAGGTTTGGTCACAGGTCTGTTCCGAGCCCCATCTTTGCACGGCACGTCATTGCGGGCCGCGCGGCAACTGCTTCTTCCAGGAAGCGCGCAAGGCGGCGGCGGAGGCCAAGATCGTGGTGGTCAACCACACCCTCTTCTTTGCCCTGCTCAACACCGAGCTTGAGGACTTTGGTGACGAAGGCCAGCAGACCAAGGGCTTCCTGTTTCCCAATGACTTTGCCGTGCTCGACGAGGCCCACACCATCGAGCAAGTGGCGGCGGTGCAGCTCGGATTGCGCGTGTCGCAGTCGGGTTTGCGCTTCGATCTGCAGCGGCTGTATCACCCGCGTACCCGCAAAGGTTTACTCAAGAGTTATCGCAAAGCTTCGCTGCTGGCGGCGGTCGAGGATGCCCTGATTGCCGGCGATGGATTCTTCCACGAGCTGGGTGACGCCGCAAATTTCGGCCAGTTCGGTCGCGAGTTTCGGGTGCGCCAACCCGAGTTGGTTCCTAATCAACTTGCCGAACCCCTGCGTCGCTTGTGGCAGCAGATCGATGAGGTGGCCGCTGAGGAGGAGGGCGAGACTAGCCGCGCCGAACTGCAGGATGCTTCAAGGCGGCTGCGCGAAGTGCACGGCGCGGTCTCGGTCTTTCTGGATCAGGATGGTGAGGACAATGTTTATTGGATCGAAAAGGCGGGCCGAGACGAAACCCAGTTCAGTCTGCACGCCGCGCCGATCAAGGTGGCCGATCGCTTGCGGCCCCTGCTCTTCGGTCCGGACAAGTCGCTGGTGATGACCAGCGCCACGCTCGGGGTGGGGGATGCTTCGCTCAATTACTTCCGCAACCGGGTCGGAGCCGAGGAGGCGGATGCGCAATGTATCGGCAGCCCCTTCGACTTTGAACGGCAGATGAAGGTGCGCATTCACAAGAGTGTGCCTGATCCGGGCACTCCCGAATACGACGCTGAACTCGCCAAGGGCATCCAGGCCTCGGTTGAGGTCAGCGAGGGCCGCGCTTTCGTGCTCTTCACCAGTTACCGCACCATGCGAGACGCCGCCGATCGTCTCAGGCCCTTCTTCAAAAAGCGCGGCTGGAGGCTGTTGGTTCAAGGCGAGGGCATGCCCCGTCATCGCATGATTGAGGAGTTCCGTGAGGATGTTTCGAGCGTACTCTTCGGCACCGATAGCTTTTGGACCGGAGTCGATGTGCCCGGAGAAGCGCTTTCCAATGTGGTAGTTACCCGCCTGCCCTTTGCGGTGCCAGATCATCCGCTCACCGCTTCGCGCCTAGAGGCCATCACCGAAGCCGGTGGCAATCCTTTCATGGAATACTCCTTGCCCGAAGCAATTCTCAAGCTGCGCCAGGGAGTGGGCCGTCTGATCCGCAATACCACCGACTCGGGTTACGTCTGTATCCTCGACAACCGAATCCTCACCAAGCGCTACGGCAAGGCCTTCCTTAAGGCGCTACCCGAGGCGCCAGTTGAGATTGTCACTTCCTAGGGCTGCGGGCGGAATTGAATATTGATTATTGGATATTGATTATTGGCTGGCGTGGCTGACGTGGCCTGAGGAACTCATCCAGCTGTTGAGACTCCAATTGGTCAGCCTACCCTTGAACCACTCCTTGCAATCGGTGGGCAAAAAACCAGCAAGCAATTAGTATACGATGCATCCATGGCATTCGGGCCCGATACACAATATTCAATAATCAATATACAATATTCAATCGAGTGCCTTACTTGTCCGACAACTCATCCAACTCCTGGATGGCCTGCTTGAGCTGCTTGGCGCTCCACTGACCGGGGGCGGTTGCGGTCTCGCCGAGGAAGCCGTAATTGAGGGTGCTTCCAGCCTGTGCACACTGGACGCGCGACATCGGCGCCAGTGGACCCATGCCCATCGATGCCACTGGCAGGCCATGATCGGCGGCCTGGAATTCGATTAGGCGGTTGAGATCGTCCGGGCCTTCAAGGTGAGCGGCCACCTTGAAGGCGGCAGCTCCGGCCTCCAAGGCCTTGCTCGCAGCCTCCTCTATCACGTCGCTGTGTGGCAGCTTCTCGAAGTCGTGGAAGGAGCCGACCCAAGACAGGCCTCGCGCCGCAAGCTCATCCAGGAGGCTTGCCATTTCGGGGATTGAGGCGACTTCGATATCGATCAGGGAGGCTTCGTCGAGCACTTCCCTGAGCAGCTTCATGCGTTCATCGGCGTTCAGATCTCCACCGCCGCCCTCTCCGGCCCAGCGGGCGGTGAACAGCAGGGGCAGGGAGCCCAAATGCTGCCAGGGCCGTAATTTCGGGTCCTCTAGCAGGTCGAGACGAACTTCTACCAGCTCGCAGCAGGCGGCAGCCTCTTCTGCAGTGGCCAAGAGTAGATCTGCCGCCGATGCAGTGCTTCCGACCACCAAACGGGAGCCATTGATCAGTTTGGGGCAGGAGATCGCCATGCGGGGAGTGTTGGAGTTTGAAAGAGGACTCGTCAATGGCGCACCGACATTCGCCGGGGCGGACGTATGGCCTAAATCAGATCTTTCAAATACAAAGTAAATGCCACGCTTTTCTCTGGCCAAGGCAAAGCCTAGTCCCCTAGTTTAGTTGAAAACTCATGATGATCACCCCATCCCTGCGACGGATTTTCCCATTGCTCGGCGCCGTGCTGTTGGCTGCATGGTCCGCACCCAACGCGCAAGCTCAGCAATTCAAAGTGACTGGAGAAGACCCTCAGCTCGAGGCCTTGCTTTCGCCTCAGCTTGGCGGCGGTAAGAACTTCCGGCCCAAAGAGTGGCTCGAAGTGGAAGCCCGCTTGCTGGTCCAGATGGCGCCCGAACCCAAATCCAAGACCGCTGACAACATCACCGTGAAGTGGTACATCGCGGTGGAAAATCCAGAACAACGCGGCAGCTACCTTCTGTTCGTCCGCGACGTGAATCACGTGAACATTCCCACCAACGAGGAGATCTACGTTTCCACCTACATGTCTCCCGCGTCCATCCGCCGCATTCTTGGTGTGGCCCGCAATCCCGAGAAAGCCGTGACGGTCTGTTCCTACGAAGTGCTCATCAACGGCGAAGCCAAGGCCTACGGCACCAATAACAAGAAATTCAAACACGGCTGGTGGAACGCAGGCGGCGACAAGCTCGTCCGCAGTGAAGTCGTCCGATTGCTCGACAAATCGGAAACTCCCTTCAGCATCATGTGGTGGGACCGTTACGCGGAAGTCGAATCCGACAAGCGCTGATCACCGACTCTGACCCTTCCCTTCTTCTCTCTATTCCCTCTCGCACATCCCTACCATGGTAGACTCAAAGACGACCGTCGCTATCAATATCGGCTCGCAACGCATCGGCATGGCCGTGTTCGAGCCCTCCAAGACCGGAGGTTTGGTCCTCAAGGCATACGACTACGAGGAGATCATGGCCGATCCGGCCCTAGATGCCGCCCGTGCTGGTCAGACCCGAATTGCGGTGGCTGATCTGGCTCAGCGCCTTGGCATCTCCAATGCCAAGACCCGCTATGCCATCGCTGGCCATGCGGTCTTCACTCGTTTCGTCAAACTCCCGCCCATCCAGCAGGACAACATCGACCAGCTGGTGACCTTCGAAGCCCAGCAGCACGTCCCATTCCCGCTCGACGAGGTGGTTTGGGATTACGAGCTGATCAAGGGAGGTTCCGAGCAGGAGGCGGTGATCGTCGCGATCAAGAGCGAGGCTCTCGACGAGATCAACTCGTCCATCAACGACAGCGGATTCGAAACAGCCGAGGTCGATGTCGCGCCGATGGCACTCTACAACGCCTTCCGTGCAGAGTATGGCGTTCCCGAGGAGCCAGTCCTGTTGATCGATATCGGCGCCAAGACCAGTGATTTGATCTACATCGAAGGCCAGCGCTTCTTCACTCGCAGTATTCCCATTGGTGGCATGTCGGTGACCGCCGCGATTGCCAAGGAATACGGCGTCTCCTTTGCCGAGGCCGAGAAGCAGAAGACCACCAATGGTCTGGTTGCTCTTGGCGGCGGACATACCGAGCAACTCGAAGAGGCCGTCGCCGCCTTGGCCATGGTCATTCGCAATGCGATGAGCCGTCTTCCCGCCGAGATCGCACGCACCACTAACTACTATCGCAGTCAGCATGGCGGCAGCGCACCCAAGCGCATCATGATCGCTGGTGGTGGCGCCAACCTGCCCTACACGCTCGAGTTCTTCCGCGAGAAACTCAAACTCCCTATCGAATACTTCAACCCCGTCCGCCACCTCACCCTGGCCAAGGACATGCAGCCCGAGATCGTCCAGGCTCAGGGCCACACCATGGGCGAACTGGTGGGTCTGGGACTGCGTGGTTGCGGTCAATCTGAAATTCACATCGACCTAGTCCCCTCAGTGGTGGAGCAGGCCCGCGCCGATGAGCGTCGCAAACCCATCCTCATTGCAGCCGTGGCGGTTTTTCTGGCCGGCATGCTCATTTGGGCTCTGATGCACAACTCAGCCGCCAACAAGGCGGAAGAGGCAGCCAAAATCATGGCTAGTCAGCGTGATGAGCTTGCTCCCTTCCACAGCCAGATTAAGTCCCAGATCCGCAAGGAGGGCCAACTGCGCGAGATTGCTTCGCGCTACACTGAGGCGCAAAGCGACCGTGTCTTCTGGTTTGCTCTGATCAATGAACTGGGCTCAGCCTTTGCGAGTGATTCTCTGTGGTTGACCGAGTTCGAGCCCATCACCGGCTTCGATAGCAAAAAGTTGATTGCAGGTGAAACCGATGATCCGAGGAGCAATACAGTCCAGAGTGTGGTCAACCCTTCCTTCTTCCAAGTTGACTACGGTCTTTCCGCACTCAATTCGCTTCGCGAGATTAAAACCCAGACCAGTCAAAGAAGGCGTGGTCGCCGGGCTGCCCAAGTGCCTGAAGGTCCCAAGACCAATGCCATCCGCGTGCGTGGCTTCTGGCGCGAGAACCCCCGCAGCCAGAACTTGGTTTCCGACATGCTCAAGAAGCTGCAGGAGAACTCCGACAGCTTCAACTTCGAGGTTGAGCAGGGCAGGGGTCAACAGCCTATCAATCTCACGGCCAACCAATACATCAACCTCATCCTTAAGGTGACGAACGAAGCCGAAACCGAAGAGGATCTGGCCCAATCTTTCGAAATCGTACTTCCGCTAGCACGTCCGGTTTCCTTCAAATGATTCACATTAGCTGAGGCATCCCGACACCCCGGCGCCTTCCACCATCCCGCCCGCCCGGCCACACCTCTTCCACGCACCCGGCCACATTTTATCCGCCCACCCGCCCAATATGAACTGGATCAAGCAAAACACCTTCAACTTTGGTCTCATCGTCACTGCCGTCGTCGGCGGTATCGTGCTCTGGATATTCGGCTCTTCTGCCGCCAGCCGATATGATGCTGCCAAAGATGAATACCAAAAGGCTTACGAACAATCGAAGACCTTCGAGAAGCTTGAGCCCTACCCGACCCGGGAACACCTCCAGAGCAAGAAGCTGGCCGTGCAGGAATACGGTGAAGAGACCGATGCACTTCAGAAGGCCTTCCAAGAATACCGGCCCGAGACTTTGGAGAACATCTCACCGCAGGTGTTTTCCAGTGCTCTCAAGGAAGCCAATAAGGAGACTCGTGCGGCATTCGGTGATGAAATCGCCATCCCCGAGGCCTACTTCTGCGGTTTCGAAATCTATCGCAATGCCCTTCCGACCGGCAATGCCACCGGCATTCTGAATCATCAATTGGGCGTCGTGAAGCAGCTCATGCTCAATCTCGCCGAAGCCGAGGTCAGCAAACTGATCAGCCTCCATCGCGTCACATTGCCCGAGGAGGAAAACAAGGCCTTTGAGCCCGACAAAAAACAGGTCGCGCGCGCGCTTCCCATGGAAGTGGTGTTTAAGGGGTCGGAAGAATCCGTCCGCCAGTTTCTCTCCTCTCTCGTCAACGATAAGGAGCATTATCTGGTTGTGCGTAGCGTCAGAATCAATAGTGAGAAGGTTGTTCCGCCGCGCAAATCGGACGTGCGTTTCGAGGGCCGTGCTCCCGGGGGCAAGCCTGCGGGTGGGGGTGGTGCTCCAGAGGGGGCGCCCAATTTCAACGAGCTGTTCAACCCAACTGGTGATGGCGCAGCGCCAGATGGCGCCGCTGAAGGTGAAGGCGAAGCTGAGGGCGAGGCAGAAGTCCAGCCAGCACCTGCGCCCGAGCCCGTCTTTGTCGCTGGCGACTCCAGTCGCATCCTTGCCCAGGTGCTGGGTCAGGAAGAATTGGAGGTCTTCGTCCGTGTTGATCTGCTCATCTTCCTTGAGCCAAAGAAATTGCCCTAAACCCTGACTCGCCAACCCTTTTCATTCTCTCCCTCACCAAACCCCATCCATGTCCTGGTTCTCTTCCAATTACGACAAAGCCCTCCTCGCAGGAGGTGGCTTGATCTCCCTCGGCCTCCTCTATTTTGGCTGGTCCCAGTCGCAACTCTCCGGCAAGGAGTTCAGCGATCGCCTGATGGGAGGGGGTAAGATCAAGACTGGCGTGGAGGGAGCCGAAGAGATTGCCTTTACCAGCCAGTCCATGACTCTAGATCACGGAATCAAGCGGCCGGTCGCTGAAGACGGCCGCCTGGTGGATATGATGACCGGCGTTCCGCTTTTCATTAAGCGCGACACCAACGGCCAAGCCATCGATTTGTTCAAAGATCAGCCGGTTCACCCTCCCATTCCCAATGACTGGTGGCTGAAATATGGCGTTGATCCAGGCTTTGCCGATTCCCCGCTGCAGGATCCTGATGGTGACGGATTCACCAACCTCGAGGAATTTCGCGGAGGAACTGACCCCACCGATCCCAGCAGCCATCCCGCGCTCATCGGTAAACTGCGTTTCATTGAGGATGAGACGGTTTCTTGGCTGCTGAGGCCCGGATTCCTTGGCCAGAATGGTGCCATGCCCATGAAATTCGAGGACATCAAGGGCCTCAAGAACAACGCCGGTGCCGCCGATCCACTGAAGCCCAACCAATTGTTCTTCAACAATGGCGCCGCGCAGGGCCGTTTCAAATTCCTTGGCCACGTCAAACGCAAGGTCATGAACCCGGCCATCAATGTGGAGGAGGAGATCGTATTTGCCCGGGTAGAAGACCAGAAGCCCAACAAAGACAAGAAAGTCTATGAGATTCCCGCCCCCCTCAAAGCCGGAGATCGGGCTAAGCATATCCAGCACGATCGCTCCGCCGTATTGGTCCTCGAGGCCCTCGGTCAGGGTGGAAAGCAGTTCGTGATTGAGGAAAACACCCGATTTTCCCTGCCTGCCGGCCAGGCCGAGAAACCCTACCTGCTGAAGTCCGTCACCCCGGACAAAATTGTCGTGGAATTCCCCATAGAAGGGGGATTGAAGCGTGAAGTTGAGATCGCCAAAGGGGGCGTGGCTCGGCTCTAATATGTGAATTCTTTCAAAAAATCCCTTTCCAAATCCTTAAAAGATCTTCAGAAATCGCCTGCCTGTTATGGAAAAAACACCCTCCCTCTCCCTTAGTCGCAATCTCACCGTCCTTGCTGGTGTGGCTGCCGCTCTTCCCTTGATGTCCACCGAGGCGCCCGCCCAAGCGCCCGCCGTCGGCAACCTCAGCGCCCTCGCCAAACGCGAGATGATTCGTCGTCAGAACGATGTTGCTGAAGGTGATGTCCTTTTCATGGAAGGCCGCGAAGCCTATCAGGCTGGTGATTACCAGATGGCCGTGGACAAGTTCAGTTCCGCTCTCCAGAAGGTGCCCGACGCTCCCCTCTTTGCTGATCGCCGCAAGGCTTACAATGAGCATCTGACCGACTCCCGGGTTGCTCTGGCCATGGTTTACACCAAGGGTGGCCAACTTGAGGAGGCCGAGACCCTGCTTCAGGAAATTCTCACCGACAACCCGACCAATCAGGATGCGGCGCGTCAACTTGCACGACTGCAGGATCCGACCCGCACTCCTCCTGCGCTGACTAAGAAATATGTCGAAGACGTCGCCAAGGTGAACGAGTTGCTGGTCATGGCCGATAGCGCCTTCATGCTTGGCAAATTCAACGAGGCCAAGCGCGCCTACGAAAAGATCCTCAGCATCGACAAATACAACATCACTGCTCGTCGTGGTCTTGAGCGTGTCAACGCCACCAAGATGGATTACTTCCGCGCGGCCTATGACCACACCCGCTCCGAACTGCTCCAGCAGGTGGACGCCGCTTGGGAGATCGCCGTGCCCGATGAGAATCCCGTGGCTCCTCCGCCGGTCGATCCGAATAAACAGGACGAGTTTGGTGTCGCATACATCACTGAGAAGCTCCGCCGCATCATCATTCCCAGCATCAACTTCGAGGACACCACTGTCGAAGATGCCATTGAATTCCTCCGTCAGCGCTCTGCTGAGCTCGACAAGCTGGAGATCGATCCTGCCAAGAAAGGTGTGAACTTCGTCGTCCGCGCTCCTTCGAGTGCAGGTGGTGGTGGTGGCGATGCCGGTCTTGAAGCCGCCCTCGGCGATGCAGCCGCTGGTCTTGCTGGCGGTGATCCAGGCAGCCTCCGCATCGACGAACTGCGTGTTCGCAACGTCCCCCTCGAAGTTGCCCTGAAATACATCTGTGACGCCACCAAGCTGCGTTACAAGATCGACAACTACGCGGTGACTCTCGTTCCCCAGACTGAAACTGGTGAGGACATCTTTACTCGCACCTTCACCGTTCCACCCGACTTCCGTTCTGCGATCGCAGATGGCGCAGGTCCTGCGGCTGAAGCTAACCCCTTCGATCCGGTCCCCGCTGGCGGCGGTTCTTCCATCGAGATTCTTCCCACTGTGCTGGAGTCCCTCAAGAAGAACGGCATCACCTTTCCAGAAGGCGCCTCGGCTTCGCTCACTGGCAACAAGCTGATGGTGTCCAACACCCCGACTGAGCTCGATAAGATCGAGCAACTGGTCGAAATCCATGCCAACAAGCAGCCCAAGCAGGTCCGCATCACCACCAAATTTGTGGAGGTGACTCAGGAGAATGGCGAAGAGCTCGGTTTCGACTGGGTCGTCGGTCCCTTCTTCAGCGGTGACGGCAACCTCGCAGGTGCCGGCGGCACCATCGGCAATGGCAGCAACCGTACCGGCCTCGACTTCACCGGCCCGTTGGTTCCCGGTGTCACCCCGAGTGACGTCACCGTCAGCAATGTGGTGACCGGTGGTAACCGCAGTGGTGACTTCGCCATCGTCGGCAACACCATCGATGCCATCCTCAACAATCCCAGCCGTGCCACACAGCGCCAGACCGTCGCTCCCGGCATCATGTCACTCACGGGTCTCTTCTCGGACGGCCAACTCAAGGTCATCATGCGCGGCCTCTCCCAGAAGAAGGGTGTGGACCTCATGACCGCACCCTCGATCACCGCCCGTTCCGGTGAGAAGGCAACCATCGAAATCATTCGCGAATTCATCTACCCGACCGAATACGATCCCCCGGAACTGCAATCCGGTGGTGGTAACCAGTTCGGCTTCGGCGGAGGTGGTGGTGGTGGCGCCGGTGGTGCCCAGGTTCAGGCCTTCCCCGTCGTGCCTGCCAACCCGACTGCTTTCGAAACCCGCAATACCGGTGTGACCCTCGAGATCGAGCCCACCATTGGTGAGAACGACTTCATGATCAACCTGCGCTTCGTGCCCGAGATCGTTGAGTTCGAAGGCTTCATCAACTACGGCAGCCCCATTCAAACCGCCGGCACCGACGCCCTCGGTAACCCTGTTTCCGTGGTCATCACCGAAAACCGCATCGAAATGCCGGTCTTCGCGACACGCCGCGTGAACTCCGCTCTTACCATCTATGACGGCTACACCGTCGCCATTGGTGGCCTGATGCGCGAGGACGTGCAGAACGTGGAGGACAAGGTTCCCGTGCTGGGTGACATCCCCATCGTCGGCCGCCTCTTCCAGACCAAGGCTGAGCGTCGCATTAAGAGTAACCTCATCATCTTCGTGAAGGCCCAGATCATCGATCCCACCGGTCGTCCGCTGCGTGGTGAGGATGGCGCCAGCGTCCAGCCTGTCACCCCGATCTCCACGGACGTGACCGACATCAACGCCGGTCTTTGATCCCCTATTATTGATCCTGGTTATGGGCTGATCCGCCCACTCATTCCTTACATTCATCCCTCTTCGTTATGTCGCAATCCATTGCATCAAAGTTTCTAGCATGTGCCACCACAGGTGTTGCCGCGCTTGCCATCGGCCTTAGCCTTCCCTCCTGCGGTGGCGGTGGTGGTGATGGGACTCCTACCGTGCGTCCTAAGACCCTGGATGAGCTGGTCATCGTGATTGATGGGCAACGCTTCGCATTCAACCGCACCATTGGTACGCCTGCAGCCATCAGTAATGGCGATATTGAAGTCGGCACCTTCCTCTATACGGCATCTTCAGGAGATGCAGGGAATCTGGTTTTTAATTATGAAAGTGTGGATTCTGAACTCGCAGATGCTGATGTATCTTGGCCAACCGAGATTCAAACTGTGGGTTATCAGTACATTCCTAACACAAATCTTAGCGGGACACTGATTCTAGAGGGTTTTGATGTCAATGCATCCCAAGCCGGGCCGGTCAACGTCTTCGGTCAATCGCAATTCGACATTGATAACGAACTCACCATCGAACTGGTTTTTACAACCAATGGCTCCACCATTAATTTGGGCCAGACGGTTATTCGATCGCTCAATGGTGGTCAGCTAGGACCAGAAGGTTATGTTGTGAACACCGCTTCTATTGAAACTTCCAATTCAACGCCTGTTCCCGAAAATTATAATCCGGAGATTGACGAAAACCGTCCGAGTAAGATTGTTCCTGAATCTTTGGATGGCGATCTCTTCAGGGGCAATAATGACACTGATGACGCTAATGATTTCTTTATCCTATTCGGTGCTACGGGAACTCGCCAAACGCCATCCGATCCAGCGGATGAGTGGGGCCTTGGGTCTCTAGTTGTGGATGGTGGGGCAGCTATTATTGATGGTCTTTCTTACGAATGGACACGAATCGACGGGACCGATACTGCTACTCTGCGTATCTTCGGTGTTCAAGCGCCTAACACTTTCATGAATGGCACGTATCTCGTCACATTCTTAGGCAACGACAACGGCACCTATGATGGTGGTGCTCCGGAGAGGACTGGCACCTTCCTCTACTTGGAGAATGGTGCACTGCCCCCGCCGTGATGCCCATTATTCATTTGGGTGAGGCGCCCAACCTCTGCCCATAGGATGAGTGAGGCTGATCCTATCCGCCCATGCGACAACCAATCATAAACATCCTTTTGCGAATCAGCGCGGCCTTGGTCGCGCTGTTTTTGTTGTGTGGCTGTGTGACCAACAAGGTGAATAAGCGGCTCTCCGCCAGCTCGAAGGAACGGGAGCGAGAAATTCGTGAATTGATCCGAGATCTTGAAGAGACCAAGCCAAGCGTTATCACATGGCCCGATGCGCTTGCGAAAATGCGCAGCGATAACATCAATCTATTGCGATCTAAAAAGTTATTGGAGCGCTCAGAAAGCCTTCAGACCAAGCAGTGGCTGACCTTGGTTCCTCGAGTTGGTGGCTTTGTACAGCTCAGCAAGGATTTTGGTTCGATCAGTGATTTTTCAGGTGATGACCTGAATACACGCCTGATCGCGAACTTCAGTATTCCCAATCCCTTCGACTTTCATGCCAGGCTATATTCGGCAGCCCTGCAAGAGGTGAGTGCGAATTGGTCTCATGAGCTCGACAAGCGTCGAGCTTACATCGAGCTGTATTCCGCGTTTATGGATGCTGAATCTCTAAGAAGAGAAAGAGAATTCTTTGAGAGAAAATGGAGAGTGGGACTGGTTTCGGCTGAAAGTGAGTTACTCAGTGAGATCGAATCCTATGAAAATGAGAGCAATTTTCTGAAACGGCGTGAAAAAACACATCGAGTTAATGTCAATCGGCTGCTCAATACGCCCGGTGGAAATTGGTCATTACGTGGAGGCGTTCCCCAGATCTCCTACGAGACAAAATACCGGAAGTTTGAGATCGGTGAGGACTTCGGTAAACTCGCATTGAATATGCATGCTATCCGTGTTGAAAGAGCAATCCTCAGCACGAGAAGAATCAAATTCCAACAATGGCCATCACTTAGCTTCGGGCTTAGCACCCCACCTCTCTTTGTCAGCGATCAGGACACGGACTGGAATGGAGAGAATGTCATTCTTTTCACAGGGGTCTCTAAGACCTATGATCTTGTGGATTTTGCAGGCAGGGAGCGGGTTGCAGATGCTGAATTCCGACTCAAAGTAGTGCGTGACCAATTGCGCTTTTCAATGGAACGGGAAGTCATTCGTTTGGATGATCTTCAGAAAAGCTATGGCCAAGCGCTGCGTCAGAGAAGAAGTCTTCAAGCCGAAATCAACAGAATTAAAAAGAGGAGCAATGCCCTCGCCGAGGTTGTCATCGACGATCTGACCAAGCAATATCAACTCGAAGCGGAATTGCTACAGATTGAGCGCAAGCTCAGAGGTATGTCTCTCCAATATCTTCTATGGGATGAAAAATTCTGGAAATCATAACTTACTGATTGTTTCGATCCTGTTGTGTGTGGTCTCACCTACATTCGCAGAAGTTAAGCCACTCAGCGAATACCCGGAAGTGACCCGGATGTGGATGGGTGTGGAGGAAGGTGTTCTGCGGCCTGCTAACTATGAGCAGTTTCGCCCGGATGGGGATGCGTATGTTGCCATCCATGCCAATGATGGACAGATGCTCAAGAAAGGTGAGCATTGGGCGACGATTGATCCTGAGAATTTGGAACTAGAACGCCGCACGAAGGAGCTTGAGGATGCGAAAGCCATCAACAAAGAACAGGATGCGTTGCAGGAAGCAAGGGAGCGACACGTTAACAAGATTCGCGAGCTGCACGAAATGCAAGCTCAACACGCCACCATGCAGGAGCTGCGTGATTCAGGAGATCTGGATGCTGTTTTCGGGCAGCGAGTTCAAAAAGCCATGGCGCAGCTCAAGGAGCAGATTGCAGTCCTCGAAAAACAGGTTACGGATGATGCCTTACAAGAAAGCCTGAAGCTTGTTCAGGAAGATTACAGCATCCAGGCGGCTCAAAGGGATCTCAAGTCCAAAACTCTTGAGAAGTATTCAATGCTCGTGGCGAAAGAGGCGGGAAAGCTGGAGCTCGGAGGGTTGATCAAGCGTGAATTGGAAGAGGGCGCCAAGGAGCGTGATCTTGTTTGGGTTGGTGCGAATGAGTTGATCGGAAGTATTTCCAGTGATGATGCATATGAAATCATCGTATCTGCCAGCGGCCCCCTGCTTTCTGGTATACCGACGGATCAGTTGCTGGTCTTTTTTCAAGACCCTCGCACAGGCAGGAAAATTCAAGGTGTGTATACGAGGGCTGATGAACGCGATAGCGGTAAACAGATCCAACGAGATTTTATCTTCCGGGTTGATGAAGATGGAATCAAGGCCGCGAGACGAGCCAGTGGCTCTAGCAACTCCATTCACGTGTATCGCAGGTTTGACAAACCTTATCGCCTCGTTTCGAAGAAGGATCTTGTCTTCGCTGATCCGGAGGCGCTCGAGCGATCGGGATGGGCTGGCATAGTTCAAAAAACATGGCCAGGCAGTAAAGTCATTCAGGTGGCTCCCCAGAGCATCGCAATCGAACCGGCGAGATGACGATTGCAATTGAGCAGCTGCACTACAGCTATCCCGGTGCGAAGACTCCGGTATTCAAGGGTCTGGATCTTGAGCTGAAGCCTGGCATCACCTTGGCCAAAGGCTTTTCTGGTTGTGGCAAGAGCACGCTCCTCAGATTGATTGCTGGCCTGATCAAGCCCAAGAAGGGCGAGATTAAGGTAGATTCAGCCTATCCGGTGGGCAGTTCGAAGTATCTCCAATACGAGGTCGGGTTCGTCTTTCAGCAACTGAACCTGCTGCCACTTGCGAGTGTCCGTCGCAATATCATGCTGGCGGTTGAGTTGGCCGGAGGAAGTGGAGGTGATGTGGAGCGCTGGGTCAGGCTGCTGGGTTTGACCGAATACGCCGACAGTAAGCCGACAAAGCTTTCCGGTGGCCAGCAACAACGCGCAAGTATCGCGCGCGCGCTGGCCAAGCGCCCACCCATTCTACTGCTGGACGAGCCCACCTCCGGGCTCGACGATTTGAATACCGAAGTGATTGCGAAATCGGTTCGCTCCGCCATGGAGCCCGAATCGATCTGCCTGATCGCCACCCACGACCAACGACTTGAGGCTATTGCCGATGAGATCCTGGACTTTAATACCTTTTTACCTGTGGAAGAACACCTGCAGGCGCTGGTTTGAGTATCCGGTTTCGCCGGTTTCCAAACTACTCATGCCGGCCCTCTTGGGATTTTTGGCGCTTGTGGTCTTGGCTCTTTTTGCAGCGATTGAGCAGGAGTTGCGCGAGCAATTGAAAGAAGCTTCGGTCTACTCGGTCTATAGTAATGAATTTGTGTCTTGGGAGAAGGCGCCGACTCTTCTGCGAAAGACTTATGAAGATGAGGCCATGTGGCAGGAAAAATATGGTGCTGGAGTGCGAGTGGTTCGGCAACCCATAGGATCTGCCAAGTGGAAAGGTGGGCGCCCAATGCCAATTTATTCGCAAAGCTCTGATAAACTCAGTTCAGAAGGATTTGAGGCAGAATATGACTTCCCAGTGGGTAAGATTCTAACAAGGGATAATAGGCTGCCTGCCGAATGGATTGAAGTCTACGTGGCAAACCGAAGGTTGATGGTGAAATCAGGAAAGTTGCCGGAGTGGATGGAGCAGCATCTATCCGTCGATACCGCGCTCATGGTGCCGGACGAGTTGGCGCGCCCGGTGCTTGATAAGGGTTTCATTTGTCATATCTCGGCTACTTTTGATGATCTCGGCCAGGTGCGTAGTTTCCTTGCAGAGTCGCGAGCCTATTACGACGCCGATCGCCGTCAGGTGAATATCGTCTCAGCGCTGGAGATTCTTGAGAGCCTCGAACGCCTGACTCTGATTCAGAAAGTGGTAAGAAGTCTCATCGTCATTGCTTGCGGTGTTATCCTGGCAATGACCCTCGGCAGTGTGGCCTGGCTGGAATACCGTCAGGACTCCTATCTGCTCGCTCTACTCAAAAGCTTTGGAGCACCCACT
The DNA here is from genome assembly GCA_964541125.1 of uncultured Luteolibacter sp. Lineage (GTDB taxonomy): Bacteria > Verrucomicrobiota > Verrucomicrobiia > Verrucomicrobiales > Akkermansiaceae > Luteolibacter. Next base: position 22,430 of record CAZIPY010000195.1, read on the forward strand.
TGGATGCTGCTGCTTCATGCCTTCCTTGAGAACCTTCTGCTGGTGGTCATCGGCATTTCCTTGGTCCGTCTGCTATGGGGGCCGGTGCTGAAGATGTCTGCACCTTTCATGCGCTCTCTGGGCTTTGAGGCTAACGATGTCATTGGGGTACCCCTGACCGACTTCGGAGTCATTCTATTGGCCGGCTTGTTCGGTGTGCTGTTGGCCATGGTGCCGGTGGCGCTCGGTTTGAGAAAGCAACCCGGCCTGATTCTACAATGAGTGCCTCGCCTACCAACAGCCAAGGTTTCCCGCCCACCACCCGGGTGATGGTGCTCACCGGCGGCATTGCCTGCGGCAAGTCGACCGTCTGCGACTTGATCCGTGAGATGCTATCCGATGCCGTGATCTTCGATTGCGACGCCGCCGTGGGTGCACTGCTGGACTCGGATGCCCGAGTAGCAGGGGAGATTCTGGGGACCTTCGGTTCTGGCGCTGTGGGCGCTGACGGCCGAGTTGACCGAGCCTTTCTGCGTGAGCGCGTCTTCGAGAATGACACCGAACGAGCCAAATTAGAGGGAATTCTGCACC
>CAZIPY010000196.1:0-2192 GCA_964541125.1 uncultured Luteolibacter sp.
GTGAGTTCGCAGACGTCCGGGTTCTTCTTCTGGGGCATCAGGGACGAACCGGTGGTGTGGGCGTCGGACAGGGTGGCAAAACCGAACTCCGCGGAACACCAGAGGATGAGGTCTTCGCTGAGCCGTGACAGGTGGGCGCCAGTCAGCGCCATCACGAATAGGAGTTCGGCGATGTAGTCGCGGTCGGCGATGGCATCCATCGAGTTGGTGGTTACGGCATCAAACCCAAGTTCTTTGGCGATGGCTTCGCGGTCGAGATTGATGGTGGAGCCGGCGAGTGCACCGGAGCCGAGAGGCGACACGTTGAGGCGCTTGCGGCAGTCGGTGAGACGTGACTTGTCGCGCTCAAGCATTTCCACATAAGCGAGCAGGTGATGGCCCACGGTCACAGGCTGGCCACGCTGTAGGTGGGTGTAGCCGGGAATGAGGGTGTCCGCATAGGCCTCGGCCCGATTCAAGAGGGCGAGTTGGAGTTGAGAGCAGGCATCGGCGAGGAGTCCGATTTCGGTGCGGCAATAGAGGCGGGTGTCGGTGGCGACCTTGTCGTTGCGTGAGCGTGCGGCGTGAATCTTGGCGCCTGTGCGGCCGAAGCGGTTGGTGAGCTCGGCTTCGATGTTCATGTGGATGTCCTCGAGAGAGGTCTTGAACTCGAAGTTGCCGCCGGCGATGTCGGCTTCGATCTCGCGCAGGCCCTTCTCGATGGCAGAGAACTCCTCGTCGGTCAGGAGTCCCGCTTCCTTCTGAGCGCGGGCGTGGGCGATCGAGCCCGCCACGTCGTGCGCAAAGAGACGCCAGTCGTAGGTGATGGATTCACCAAACTGTTCAACGAGCGACGAAGTGTCCTGAGCGAAGCGTCCTTTCCACATGATGCGGAGGCCCTTTTAGCGGCTAGAGCTACGATGGAAACGACAAAAATGCGGACAAACGATTTGTTGATTGCTCCATGGGAGGAGCCGGGCATGTTTGCCTCATGAGCGACTTCGAAGACAAGGTGCAGGAGGCCCTCGCCAATCCTCAGAACCAGGGAGAGATGAACGAGGCCGATGCCGTCGGCACGGTTGGCTCGCCTGAATGCGGCGACATGCTGAGGATGTGGCTCAAGTTCAAGGAGAAGGATGGCAAGAAGGTCATCGATCGTGCTTCTTTCCAGGCCTTCGGTTGTCAGACGGCAATTGCGGTTGCCTCCATGGCCACCGAGTTGCTCAAAGGCAAAACTGCCGAGGAAGCCAAGAACCTGACTCCGGATGAGCTGAGCGGGGACCTCGGGGCTTTGCCTCCGATGAAGATCCATTGTGGTCAGTTGGTGGAGGGTGCGCTCCGCAATGCTCTGGATGGAGAGGCTGAGGTTGGTGACGCCCCGGCTTCGAATGACGCTGCTCCCACCCTCAGTGCCGACATGCAGAAGCAGCCCAAGGGAGGAATCCGCATCGTGCCCTTGGATGAGTGAAATTCTTGAAAGGAATTGAGTGCTCCTAACGTGGCGCAACCAACGCTTTTGCGTGGGGTTTTAACATTGCACGAAGTGCATCGGCCGGTGTTGAATGGCCGCTTACAACCCAATCCCTGTCCCTTTGATTGAGCTTCAAGACGTTTGTTTCACCATCCAGAAGGATGGCGAGGATGTAAACCTGGTGAACAAGGTTTCCCTCAAAGTACCCCGCGGTCACTTCATGGCCATCGTGGGCCCCTCCGGTTGCGGCAAGACCACGCTGCTTAAAACCATTGCCGGCCTGAATCCGGAGTCTGATGGTGCACTGATCTGGGAGGGTCGAAATCTTTCCGAAGAGGGCGACTTCGAACCCACCGAACTGGGCTACGTGCCCCAGTTCTCCATCGCCTACGATCCGCTTACCGTTGATGAGTCGATCGAAGCCGCCACCCGCTTGCGGGTGAAGACCAAGAACTCCGGCGAACTCGACCGTCGCATCGACCGCGTGCTTGATGAAACCGGTCTGACCCAAATCGCCGACCGCAAGGTGAGGGTGCTGTCCGGTGGTCAGAAGCGTCGCCTCGGACTGGCGATGGAATTGGTCTCCGATCCGCGCCTGCTTCTTTGTGATGAGGTGACCTCCGGTCTCGATCCCCGCTCTGAGCGCGAGATCGTGCGCCTGCTGCACGACCTTTCCCGCAAGGACGGCCGCATCGTGATGTCGGTCACCCACTCACTGGCCCACCTCGAGCTCTACGACTCG
>CAZIPY010000197.1:0-5182 GCA_964541125.1 uncultured Luteolibacter sp.
GGGGCCGCCGAGGGATCCAATGATTGCGAGGTTTTGCATAAAATCTGGGTGGGTTGGGTGGAGAAATCTGGGTGTGGTGGGCGGGAAAACCCTTAGTGTTGGGAGAGGAAGTTAAGCCCGCTTAAGAGCCGATGCAACGCATTTACCTGCAAGAATGAGTAATCCTTTCAGGCGACAATGCGCTCAAAACATGGAAAACAGGAATTTGAGGGCCACTGCGAACATCACAATGAGTTCCTGGAATCCGAATGCGTCCATGCCCGTGTCTTGAAGGATTCCCCCGCACTTGCCAAGCCCTCAGTCGTAATACGGCCTCAGCATGAGGTAGCACACGGGCCCCGACAGGGCCACATAGAGCCACATCGGGTAGACCCAGCGAGCCAGCCGACGGTGAGCCTCAAAGCGATTGGTCCAGCCCGCAATGAAAGTGAACAGGATGAAGGGCAGGCTGATGGCGGCGAAAATGATGTGAGAGATCAGCAGCAGAAAGTAGATCAAGCGCATGACCCCTTCTCCGCCGTATTTGGTCGGCTCGTTGGTCATGTGATAGGCCACATAGGACAAAAGAAAGACCACCGAAAATCCCATCGCTGCCACCATGGTCGAACGGTGGAGACGCACCTTACCCATCTTGATGGCCGCCAGCGAGACAATGAGGAACACCCCTACAAGAGCGTTCACCGATGCATGGAAGGGAACCAGAAACATCGTCGACCAACCTTCGGGTAGATCGAAGCTGATCTTTTGCATCAGAAAAACCATCAGCAGCACCACCGAAGACAGCACCCACGAGATGGCCTTAAGCTTACGCGAAAGCTCCTCATTGGCCGGACGCTTCAGCCATGCACTGCGTTCGTCTACGTTCATGGCTTCTTATCGAGTTCCGTTTGGATGCGTTTGAAGAGATCCTTCTTGGTCCGCTCATACAGTTCTGGATCCTGCTTCATCGCGAGGGGCGAGCGAGCATCTGCGAGTGGCCATTTGCCGACCACATTGAAATCGGCATCAACGAGGATGAATCCGAGGTCATGCATGAAGCGGCCGTTGGCCTGAATATCCACAGGGTTTTTGCGCTCCTTAATCTCGAAGTATTTCAATTCTTCTTCGAGATAGCGGTGTGTGTCCTCCTCGCTGCCAGCATTGATGAACCACCAGTTCGCTGGATCGGCATTCAACGCCTTTCCGTAGTCCTTGAGTTTCTCAACATCATCGTTCTCCGGATCTACGGAAATGCAGACGATGTGGAAGTCTGGGTCACCCTTGAACTCCTGATAAATCTTGGTGAGCTCCTCGCCATTGCGTTGGGCACACATTGGGCATACTGCAAAAAAGTTGGCAATCAGCCATACCTTCCCCTTGAGGTCAGACAATTTGATCTCCTCACCTTCCTGATTGGTGCCCGCAAGATCTTCCTCAATGGGGAACCAGTACTTGGTCTCGGTCTTACCCGAGTTCACCACCAAATGATCGAGATTCTCGCCACTCCCCTCATTTTGGTGATGCAGGTAACGAGACAGGAAAATGATCCCGATGCTGATCAGCGCGATCGAACCGTAAAAAAGAATCAGTGTGGTCTTTTTGCTCATGACTAGGCGGGTGAAGAGGTCCTTGAACGGATGATTTTGATGACGATCACAAGCAGCATCAGAAGAAACAGGCCACCGAGAATGACCGGCAAGATGCCGCTCTTTTTCTCAACGTGTTCTTCCACGATGAGCTTGGCAATGGTCTCGCTCATCAGTTGCTCGAGTGTTTCCACATTGGTCAGTTCGGTCCCGGTTCCCTTGCCTGATTCATCCCAGGTCTTCGCCTGATCAAAATCGAAGGGCACCTTCTGGCTAGAGACTACCTGACCGGTCTTTTTGTCCTTCATCGGGATCACCGCCTGGCGCAGGTGTCCGTTGCGATCCACCAAAACGACACTGGAGTCGAACTCCCAGTTGTCGATTTCCACCGGCGGTGACGAAGGCTTGAGCTCCTTGCGGATGAATTTGGTCAGGGTCTCTGATTGAGTACTTGCCACCCAACGTTGTGGCATCTCTACCTGCAGAGTGGTTGCTGCCCCCTCCAGCTTCTTCACCAAACCGGAAGCAGGTCCTGGGTTAAGGATCAGAGTCACTACTCGAAACTTATCTTCCTCCGCGTATTCCAGGGAGATCTTCTTGAGAGCATCAAGGCTCAGTTGAGATCGCTCCAACTGGTCGAGATCGATCACATGGATCGCGAAGACCTTGCCGCGCAAATCCATCAGGTCCGCAATTTCGCCGTCCTGCCGAACAACTCTCAAAGAGCGCTCCGGCTGGATTCGGTGAATGATCGCAGGTCGGTCATCGGCTACCCTTTCACTGGCCCATTTGGTGTAGGCCCTCATCACAAACCAGCCACCGACAATCATGACCCCCACGAGAATCAGGGCGGTTCGAAGCAGCTTCTTGGGATCCCTTACGGCGGGCTCGAAGTTTTCAGGTAAGGCCATGGGCTGGCGGAAGGTAACCATGTCGCGCCCCTTGGCAAGTCACAGACACTCAAATCCTTGGATTTCCGGCCTTGGAGACACCCGCAACCCGCCCTTAGCCTCTCCACACACCCATGCAGACCCTCAAAACCGCACTATTGCTGCTCGCCAGCGCCTTCTTTGCCTCCGGCGAGGCCCCCAAGCCCAACATCATCTTCATCTTCTGCGATGACCTCGGCTACGGCGATGTTGGCGTCTTCCACCAGAACGAGCGCGCAGCCAAGAAGGACGCCAGTGTCCCCTACTTCCACACTCCACATCTGGATGCCATGGCCAATGGCGGCATTCAGTTCCGCCAGCATTACTGCTCGGCCCCGGTCTGCGCCCCCTCACGCGCATCCCTGCTCTTGGGCGTCCACCAGGGGCACTCCCCCATCCGCGACAACCAGTTCGATAAGGAACTCCCTGACACCCACACCATCGGCAGTGTTCTAAAGGAGGCCGGCTACGCTACCGCTGCCTTCGGCAAGTGGGGTCTGCAAGGCTCCAATCTCAGTAAAGAAGAAAGGAAGAAAGACCAACCCATGGGTGCCAAGTTCCCCGACTGGCCCTCCACCCCTGTCGATCGCGGCTTCGATTACTACTTCGGCTTTGTTCGCCACCGCGACGGCCACCGCCACTATCCCGTGGAGGACAAGAAACAGGTCTGGGAGAACAAGACCGAGGTTTCCAAGGGTATGGAGCTCTGCTTCACCACCGACCTGTTCACCGCAGCCGCCAAACGCTGGATTATCGATCAGCACAAGAAGAGCCCCGATCAGCCCTTCATGGTCTATTTGGCCCACGACACCCCGCACGCCATTCTGCAGAATCCTCCCTGCGCCTACCCAGAAGGTGGAGGCCTCAAAGGTGGCGTCCAATGGCTCGGCAAAGAAGGCAACATGATCAACACTGCCCAAGGCAAATACGACAGCTGGATGCACCCTGACTATGCCAAGGCGACTTGGGATCACGACAAGGACCCGAAGACACCCGAGGTCGAATGGCCGGACGTCCAGCGCCGCTACGCCAACAACGTCCGCCGCATCGATGATACCGTGGGCGACCTCATGCAACTGATGGTGGATCTGAAGATTGCCGACAACACCCTGATCATCTTCAGCACCGACAACGGTCCCTCTCAGGAGTCCTACCTCAAAGGAAAGCCTTACCACCCCGACTTCTTCCACGGCTTCGGTCCCTTCGATGGGATCAAACGCGACACCCTCGAAGGTGGCCTGCGCGTGCCCACCATCGCTCACTGGCCCGCTAAGACCAAAGCAGGCTCCATCTCCACCGCACCCAGCGGCCATTGGGATTGGCTTCCGACCTTTGCAGAAGCAGCAGGACTGCCTGCTCCTGCCGCAAGTGATGGTGTCTCTCTACTCCCCACACTCCGTGGCAAAAGCGATACAGTTGATCAAATTCCGAGCACCATCTACAGCGAGTATTCGGTCGGTGGAAAGACCCCTAACTACAAACCTTTCCACAAGTCCAACCAAGGAAAGCCACGAGGTCAGATGCAGGTCATTCACATCGATGGCTACAAGGGCATCCGTACCAGCATCAAGGACGGCACGGAACCATTCCGAATCTACGACGTCAACAAGGACACCCAAGAGGTGAACGACCTCGCCAGTAAGGAGGGCATGAACGAACTTCAGAAAAGAATGCAGGCCAAGGTTCTGCAGAGCCGCATTCCCAATCCGACTGCTCAGCGACCTTATGATCGCATGATGATTCCAGCCATGGAGGGTGAACCCAGAGGGATGAATGGCACTGCCGCTCACTATGTCATGGGTAAGTTTTCATGGATTCCGAACCTCAGACATGAAGGCGCATTATCTCTCAATCCGAAGGGCTTCAACCCGCCCCCGCAAAAGATGGATGGACCACATGCAGTCAAATTGGAGGCCGCTGTTCTCATCCCAAAAGACGGAACTTACTCGATTAAGCTGCAATCCGATGTGCTGGCCATGGTTTTTTGCCACGACATCCGACTTTTGGATGAAGGCTCAGGAAACCGCGAGGAAAAGCTCCCACTCAAGGCCGGTTGGCACCCCATAGAGCTCCTTTACCTTGCAGGAGACAAAGCACCCACTCTGTCATTTGAGATTGTGGGAGCTGACGGCAAAACCATCCCCCTTGAGCCTGGTAAACAGCTGAAGTCCCTTAGTCCGGGCTGGTAATCAGCCTCATCCGGCTTGCCTCCGGGCGGCTCCTCTGATTACTTCCCGCCTCCGCCAAGGCTTCGGCGGGCAAGCCGCCCCATAACCCACCTTTCATATGTTCTACGTCACCACTGCCATCGACTACACCAACGGCTCGCCGCACATCGGCCACGCCTACGAGAAGGTGCTTGCCGATGTCATCGCCCGATATCACCGTCTTAAAGGTGACGAGACCTATTTCCTGACTGGAGTCGACCAGCACGGCCAGAAGGTGCAGCAAACCGCGGAGAAGGAAGGCATCCACCCGGCCACCTTCGTCAAGAAGACCACCAAGAAGTTCACCAAACTGTGGGAAACGCTTGGCCTCGAATACGATGGCTGGGCGGAGACCACCGACGATCGCCACAAGGCCTGCGTTCAAGCGATTCTCCAGGAGCTCTACGATCGCGGCCAGATCTACAAAAAACGCTATCAAGGTTACTACTCCGTCCGTCAGGAGCAGTTCATCACCGATAAG
>CAZIPY010000198.1:0-2204 GCA_964541125.1 uncultured Luteolibacter sp.
CGATGCCGACGTTGGTTTTCTCAACCGAAGAAGTGATTCCGGCGATTTCTTGTTCAAGTTCCTGGAGGATGTTGCTCATGGGATGAGTTGGTTTGAGGAGAGTGAGTTAGAGAGGGGAATGGGTGGGCGGGTGGCATTGATTTAGAATGCTGCTGCGAGGCGCTTGAGGCGGCCATCAACCGAACCGTCGAAGACGTCGTCGCCGACCTGGATGCGGAGACCGCCGATGAGTTCGGCGTTGATCTTGTATTCGATCTCGAGATCGGAGCCATACTGGCCGCTGAGCTTGGCCGCCACCTGAGAGCGGGTGGCCTCGTCGAGGGCGGCAGCACTTTCGACCACCACCTTACGGCTTTCGAGCTCGAGGCGGGTCAGGCGCTGAAGGGCACCGAGGATGGCGTGGTAGTCGCGGGGCTTCTCGGTGGAGATGCTCTTGATGACCTTGCGCGGGCGATCCTCATCCAGACGGCCATCAACCTGACACAGGCCGAAAAGTCGGCGGGCGCTAGCGGCGGCGGTCTTGGAGATTTTCATGGCAGGTCAGCGAAGGAAGGGATGAATGAAGCTGGGTGACAGGCGGTTAACTGATCTTCGCGAGCGCTTCGTCGTTGATGCGCTTCTGATCGTCGTCGGAGAGCACCTTGCCGGTAACCTGGGAGGTGGTGGCGGCGACCAGGCGGCCGAATTCGCCCTTGAGCTCGGCTTGCAGGCGGTCGCGGTCAGCCTTGGCGGCGGCCTCAGCCTTGGTCAGGATCTGCTGAGCCTGGGCCACAGCCTCCTGAGACTTCTGCTCGGAGAAGGCTTGGGCACCTTCCTTGGCCTCTTCGATGAGGCGCTTGGCTTGGGCATTGGCCTCTTCAATGGCGGCGGCGGTGGTCGCTTCGGACTCAGCCAGCTGCTTTTCGATCTGCTTGAGTTTCTCTTCGCCCTCGGCAATGCGCTCGCGACGCTCACCCAGCATTTTCTGGATGGGGCCGAAGGCGAACTTCTTGAGGATGAAGACGACCAGGAAGAAGTTCACCAGCTGAGCGATGAACAGCGGCCACTTGATGCCGAAGGTCTTGGCCGTTTCGACAGCAACGTTGGAGTCGCCGCCAGCTGCGGCCTCAGGAGCTGCTGCTGCGAGAGTGGTGGGGATGAGATCGAACATGGTCGTGGGATCGGCGGGTGGGCCTTGTGGGCTTGATTGGTGGGGAAAAGGGGGTGGTCACGCGCGCCGTAGCGCGCATGACCGGGATTGGATCAGAGACCCGCGGCGAAGACCGTGATGATGAACAGACCTTCGACCAGGGCGGCCAGAATGATCGAGATCACCAGGATCGGGGTAGCAGCGCCGGGATTGCGACCGGTGGCTTCAGCGGCTTTGGAGCCGAGGATGCCGATGCCGAGACCGCAGCCGAGAGCTGCAAATGCCACTGCGAATGCTTTGGTAAACGTCATGGTTTCTTATGTTTGTTGTTGGTTTTCTGCCGCCCCCACAGTCTTGCCATGGTCAGACGACGGAAAGGGTTGAAAGGGTCAGTGATGTTCGTCGCCGTGATCGCAGATCAGTTTGAGGAAGATGGCGCAGAGCAAGGTGAAGACGAGGGCTTGGACGAAGCCGACGAGCAGCTCCATGAAGTAGAAGGGCAGTGCCGGCAACCAGTGGAGGAATTTGTTGCTGGTAAGGTGCATCAGCGACTCAAGGGTCTGCTCACCGCCATAGATGTTACCGAAGAGACGGAAGGTCAGGGCGATGGGACGGATGCCGATGGAGATGATCTCGAGCACACCAACGAAGAGGAAGACGGGGATCATGCAGGCCAGCATGAAGCCCTTGAACTTGCCCTTAGGTGCGAAGATGTGGGCCATGAAGTCCTTGAAGGACGTTTCCGTGATGGCCCAGTAGAACCAGAGGATGGCGAAGGTGGAGGCCATCGCGAGGGTCATGTTGACGTCGGCGTTGCCGCCGCGCATCAGGTAGGTACCCTTGTAGGTGATGGTGCCGACACCGGGAACCAAGGCCATGTAGTTGTTGACCAGGATGAAGAAGAAGATGGTGCCGAAGAACCAGAAGGTGCGAGAGATGAGCTTCTCGCCGATCAGACCACCGAGGAAGTCGTAAAGCGACTCGATCGCCCACTCAGCGAAGTTCTGCAGACCCGTCGGAACGAGTGCCATCTTGCGAGTGGCCATCTGACAGAAGATGACGATCACGCCGACCG
>CAZIPY010000199.1:0-5490 GCA_964541125.1 uncultured Luteolibacter sp.
GATCCGGCTCGCACGCCTGCAACTCAACGGGACTTATTCTGACGCATCACTGCGCTATCACTTTTCCATCATGTCCTGCGATCCGGGTTCACCCATCGCAAAGGTTGAAAAGGGACAAGGTTACTACCGTCGCAGCGCACCGCTTCCCGCTCTATCAGGTGCCCAGGAATTGGTTGCCCTCACCCAAAGCCGACTCGAGGATTTGACCGCCGTCGATCAGGACCTGATCGACAACACCATGTTGCGGATTCGCAAGTTCCGCGCAGTCGTCACCCGCTACTTCGAAATCAACGGCCGCTTCCCCTTCTCCTTCCGTGAGGCCTTCGCCAAGGAGGCACCGCTGAGCAACCTCTGGAAGTTCCCCGAGATGGTCCTGGTGGACTGGGAGACCGGAGCCTCCCCAGACGAGGAAATGGCCCTCGATGACACCATGCTGGGCCTCAAGCAAAGGCTCGGAATCACCCCATTTCGCTTGGTTTCCGGGCGTTTGCGCATCCAACCCTCCCTCGAGACCTTCCGTGAGGACTTCTACCAGACGCTGGCCGTTTCCTCTTGGGCTCAGGGCGGCGAATTGATCTACGCCGCCCCCATTGAAGACGAAGCCCTCGCCGACGGACTCCGCCGGCTCAGCGCCATCTACGGCATCGGTGTGATCTCCTTTGGACTCACCCCCGAGGTGCTCGATGAACTCCCCCGCCCGGCCAACATCTTCAACGCCCATCCACGCGAGACCGAAGCCATCATGTCCAAGCTTGAGGTCAACCGCATTGCCGCACCCAAGTGCCGCAGTCACCTGGAGTGGATGGAGTTGGCTTCGCTTTGCAATGAGTCCGAGGAAGCCGACAAGTTGGTGAAGTGGCTGAAGCAGTGCATCGATGAACGTCGTGCCGAGCCCTACAAGGAATAGTGAGCTCGGGCATGCGCATTGCAATCGTTGGCGCGGGAGCCGTCGGTCTGTATTACGGGGGTCGACTTGCTGCCGCCGGAGAAGACGTCCACTTTCTGGTTCGCTCCGATTACGACGGGTTGTCGCAGAACGGTCTCACCTGCGAGAGCATCCACGGCGACTTTCAACTGTCCTCACCACAGATTCATCGCAGCCCACAAGACATCGGGCCGGTCGATCTGGTCATCGTCGCTTGGAAGGCGACCGCCAATGCTCACCTTGCGGACGTATTGCCTCCCCTGCTCCACAAAGACACGCGTGTGCTGACCCTGCAAAACGGCCTCTGCAACTGTGAGGCCATCGCTGAGCTCATCGGCCCGGAACGCGTGCTGGGCGGGCTCTGTTTTGTCTGCATCAATCGTCACGAACCCGGCCGCATCGTTCACAGTGGAGGCGGCAAGGTTAGCATCGGCACCTGGCATCCCGACTCGGCGTCCCATGCGCTTGCCCTCTATGAGATGATGCGCGCCGCTGACATCAAATCCCGCCATGTGGAGGATCTGGAGGCCGCCCAATGGGAGAAACTGATCTGGAATGTGCCCTTCAACGGCCTATCGGTGGCCGATGGGGGCGTCACCACCGATGTCCTTCTCGCCGATGAGGAAAAGGTAGAGGAAATTCGCGCGCTGATGGCTGAGGTCATTGCCGCAGCCCAAGCCTTAGGCCATGATCTCACCCCGGGCATGGCCGAAGACAACATTGAGCGCACCCGTCCCATGGGAGCCTACCGAACCTCCAGCATGATCGACTTCGTCGACGGACGCGTGCTCGAAGTCGGACCCATCTGGGAAGAGCCTCTGAAGAGGGCCAAGGCGGCTGGCGTGCCAATGCCTCATCTCGAAACCCTGCTGGAGCGAATCCGCGAAAGAATCAGCTGAGCGGCACCAGCTCGACGATCTTACAGACGTCCTCACCGACCACAAAGCGCACATCGTGATCGCAGATGGAAGCCCCGTAGACCCGCTCGGTCTCCTCGGACTGCACGGCCGGACGAGGATCGAGACTCAAGGCCTCCTTGATCACCGCCTGCGCTCGCGGAGGCAGCGCACCGAAGACTTCACTCGCAGCATCCTCGACCAACACCTCCAGCCGCTCAACCTCAAGGCCTGCAAAGCCGGATCGCGCATCGGGCACGGACTCAGCATAAGCGAGGTAGGGCTTAATGTCGTAGATGGGCGTGCCATCGAGCAGGTCCAGTCCACCAACTCGCAACAAGGGAGCCTCCGAGCCTTCCAGTTCGATGGCCTCCAAGGCAACCAGCGATAAACCAAGGCCATTGGGTCGGTGAGTCGCACGGCTGGCAAACACCCCCACCCGCTCGTTGCCTCCCAGTCGCGGTGGACGCACGGTCGGCTTCCAGCCTCTGTCCGCAGTCTGATGGAAGCCAAAGACCAACCAGACGTGGGAGAAGCCATCCAGACCCCGTAGCGCCTCGGGCTGGTCGTAACCTTTCTCAAACACCACCTCACCCCAGGCACTCGGGCACAGGCCCGGCTGGCGTGGCACCGCAAACTTGCCGCCGAAACAAGAGCGGACATGGGCGATGGGTTCGATCGTCATCGTTGTCATCCTGCCACAAAAAAAGCCGCGGGAGCAATACTCCCGCGGCTTGTGAATTTCAGTGAACTTATTCGCCGGTCACCTTGAAGTGGAAGCTGCTGCGCAGCTGGCCTTTTTCGCGGCGAACGTGGATGTTCATCGAGTCGATTTCGGAGAAGGCATCGAGGACCATCTTGGCCTGTCCGAGATCATCTTCAGAAATACCCATGTCTTCGCCGTTCTTGGCAACCACACCGAGCATTTCCTCGGCATAGTCATGGAGGCGGGTGAAGTCGGCCCTCAGCACGAAGCCGTTCGTGGCCTTGCCGCCGGCATTGGCCTTATCAATGAGATCGATGGCCTGAAGCTTGGAGGTAGAGGCGGTGAACCACTTGTCATTCACGGTCACAGAAGGCAGGAAGTCGTCGTTGAAGAAGGGCATGGGGAAGAACCAAGTGGTGCTGCCGTCCTTGTCCGAGCTCATCGGCTTCTGCATGGGGATTTCCTCACCCACGATCTCACTGATGCTGGCGGTGATATTGGTCATGCTTGCATTCATCTTCTTCCAAGAACCGGCCAGGCGGCCGCGGTCCTTAACAGGAGCGATCCAGGTGGCACGGGGGAACTTGGCGGAGTCGACCATGGCTTGGGGCACACCCGGGAAGGCGGGCATGGCACCGGCGAGATCGACGACCAGCGCGCGCTCCTGACCCAGACTGCCGTCAAAGCCGTTGCTGAAGCCGTCCCAGAAGGCCAAAAGGTCGGGGCGGAACTTGGTGTCGAAGAGGCCCATCATCTGACGGAACTGCTTGAAGTCGGGATCGTCCTCTTGGATGGGCATATCACCTACCTTCATGGCGCCGGTGTATGCGGTCTCGAAGAGGGCCTCGATGTAGTCGCGGGCCTTGGTGTCGTAATCGACGTTACTGGTCATGTTCATGAAGAGCATGACTTCGGGGCCTTCACCCAGCACGGCGAGATTGTTGGGGCTGTCCCAGTCGTTGAAACCGGAATCGATGCCACCGTAAGACTCGATCTTCAGGCCTTCGTCGAAGAAGGCGATGGTGCCACCGCCATTGACCTTGCTGAGAGCCTGCAATGCGGCTTCGCGGTCCTCCACCATGCGCAGCAGGGCGTCGAGATCGCGGGTATCACCGAAGTTATCGCTGTTTGAGAGACCATCTCGGATACCGGCCGACATATCGGCGAAGCTACCCTTGGCCTGATCCATGACCTTCTTGAGGCCTTCGCCATTGCCGTAGCCGATGGCGAGGACATCCTTGTCGGCATAGGCGTCGCAGAAGGCGAGGGCATTGCCGCCGGCAAGACTGCTGCCAACGCTATCGGCAAACACGAGATCATCGGGAGAAGAACCCGCGAAGAGCACGACATACTCACCATACATGCCGCTCATGACGTAGAGGTTCTTTTCAGCAATCGCCTTGATCAGACGATCGGCGGTGGCGGAAGGCATGACTTCCTCCATGTCTTCTTTCTCGCCTTCCATTTCCTTGGCGATGTTAGCGCCAATCAGGTGATAGCCCTTGAACTCGGCTTCACCACGCTTGATGTCCACAGGCGCCACCATTTCGTCGAAGAATTCGAAGAACTGCAAACCGCTGGCCACCTGCTGATTGATCATCTCGCGATTCTCATCGGTGGTCTTGAAGGCGACATACATGGGAGGCATGTTGGTCTTCTCGAAGAGACCGACACCGGACTGCTCGTCGTTGAGCAACTCGATGAAGAACTGTTCGTCGAAGCGGTCGATACCAGCACCGAGGGCATCGTCCCCATCACCAATGGCGGAATCCATCATCTGAACCAGACCGGACATCTGGAAGAAGCTGAGACGACTATTGGCCACCACCATGTTCTGAAGCTGCTGGCTGGTGCCCTTGCCCATGGCGATGGTAAATTCGTGTGCGAACATCGCGGCTGGACCGGCCATGGCCTCCTCGATGATGTCCTCACCGGCTTCCTCGAGATCATCGCCACCGGGCATGCCCGACATCTCGGCGAAGGTCTTCCAGACCTTGCTGGCCATGACGCGGCGAGTGGCGTCGGTGCCGTCGAGCACGCTAATCATGTATTCGGTGTCAGCGGGAAGGTGCTTGGCAAAGCCGACCAGTTCGGCGCGCTTCTCAGGAGTAATCGAAGGCTTGACCACCGGAGGAGCCGTATCACCGGTCTTCGAATCCTGAGGAACTTCTGCGGGGGTCTCCGGATTGGAGGATTGGCCAGCAGGATCCTTCTTCTTACAGCTAATGGCTCCGAAAATCAGGGCGGGAGCCAATACCCAAATAAATGCTTTTTTCATCACACCGATGCCTAACCAACCGCCCCAGAACCCGCAAGCCGTAAGGCCGAATGTACAATCTTTTTACTAGATTGTAACCGTTGGGAGGGGCCGCAGATCCCAGATTTTGCCTTGCAGCAAACACACGCTTGTCTAGTCTGCGAGAGTTCAAAGCTCTCAGAGCCTCCACCAAAGCCCATGATCCGACTCATTTTGCTCTCCATCGCTGCCGCCTTGTTCGCCGCTTCCTGCTGTCCCGCCCCCAAGGGTCCGGGCGAAGCCGTTTATGTCCAGCCCAGCAAATAATCATTCTTCATCCCACCTACCAACCCAAGCACTCCATGATCCGCATCGTCTCCCTACTGGCCGTTCCCGCCCTTGCCTTCTTCACCGTGTCCTGCGGCTGCCCGCAAGAGATCCCGGCTCCCACGCTTCGCAAAATGCCGAACTTCAAGGAGCTTCCCTCCGCTGTGGACGCCAATCCGACCACGGATGACATCCCGGTGGTTCCCACCAAGTAAGGAAGCGGTTCCTCCGAACCTCAAACTCTCACCAGAGCGCCCTGCAGCCGCAGGGCGCTTTTTTTTGGCCCATTTTTAGGGGATTCCTCCAGATGTGGCTTTGACAATACCCTGACTCCAAGGCAGTTTTTCCGCCCGCCGATGAGGATGGCCCATCCGCCACCCATGCCGGGCGCAACGCATCC
>CAZIPY010000200.1:0-14575 GCA_964541125.1 uncultured Luteolibacter sp.
CTGGAATGAACTTGTTGGATGCCAGCATGGGGTGCTCATAGAAGAATTCCTCGCGCCATTCTGGAGGATCCTGGGCAAGATAAAGTGGCGCCATGTCTGACCCTTGAATGCTACGTGGAATCGGTAGGTTTGCAGCAGACAGAAAAGTGGGCGCGAGATCGACGTTGAGTGTGAAGGAGTCATTGATGGCCCCACGTTTTTCCACGGGCAATCGGGGGTCCCAGATAATTAGCGGCACACGGATACTTTCCTGATGTGGGTACCATTTATCAGCCAAGCCGTGTTCGGCGTGGTAGTAGCCATTGTCTGTGGTGAAGACAACCAAGGTCTTATTCATTACACCTTGGTTCTCCAGCTCGGCGATAATTTTGCCGCAGGTCGCATCCACTTCCGTAGCTAGCCGGTAGTAGTTCTTCATCATCCGCTGGTATTTCTCCGGAGTATTGAATCGCTTACCCCATCTCCGACGACCTTCGTTGCTTTCATGGAAAAAGCTCGGCATGCGGCGCCACGATGTCTCGTTAGCATTCGGAGGAATTGGAACCGTGACGTCCTGATACAACTTCATGCTCTCCGGCTGGGGTAGATATTGGTCTTTATGCCGATCCTCTGCGTGCGTGGCAAAGAAGCAGACATTGAGAAGGAACGGCTTATCTTTAGGTCTTGTGCGCAAAAAATTCAGCGCGTCCTCTTCATTGCGTTGAGTCACATGAACTCGCCGCCCATCATCCAGCTCATACCAATGACGCCCATAGTAGTTGGTCGCAAAGTCATAGGCGCCTTCCTGAAGGTCACCGTTGTGCCATTTTCCAACGTGCCCGGTGTGATAGCCTCCGGCCCTGAAAATTGCAGGGTAAGTATCTTTCCATTCCGGTAGCGGAGTCTGGTAGCTAAGGCAGCCGTGGCGCGACATCCATTGACCGGTGTAGAGGCTGGCACGACCGACCCAGCAGGTGGAGGTGGTGACACAGTTGTGGGTGAAACGAATGCCAGTTTTGGCGAGTCGATCGAGGTTTGGCGTTTTAACCACAGGGTTGCCTGCTACGCCTAAGGTGTCGTGACGCCAGTCATCTGCGTAGAGCAGAACCACATTGAGCGGCCTATCGGCGGATAGAGGCTCAGTGAAGAGAGTAATGAGAAATAAACCGCGAAGTATAATAATTCCAGTGGACTCCCACAAGGAGCGGCATAGTGTCTTATGTGCAGTTGAATGTTTAGGCATCTGTTCAACTTTAATCAAACACTCACGACTAAGCAGCTCTTGAAGGAGAGATTCGGCATTGCAGTGCTCTCCTCATACCACCAGCTTAATCTAAGGCGGCGGGCCCACGGTGCCTCCTCTTACGAGTTGCACGCTGACTTTGGTTTGTTTGGTGTTTGTCCTCCCGCGAGCGATTTGATCCACCCAGCGAATGGCATACTGAGCAATCCGGTTTTGGTCCCAATGAAAGTGGTCTGGTGGTGTTTTGAACCACTGGAAGGAGTTGTGTGACTCACCACAGATCAGGCTCACGTCCCGGGGAGCCAGAATATCTTGGCCGGAGAGATGGTTGTAGATTGCATTGAAGAGCTGATACTCACCGGTGTAGATTGCAGTCGGGGGCGTGTGGCGGAATATCTTGTCTAGACATGCACATAGGCCCTTTGGCTCTGGTCCCCATACAGGCAGGTGATAATCGGAGGTCTGAATTCCACACTCGTTGAGTTTGGAAATGAATTTTTTCTCGAAGAGGCTGACTTCCGGAACGATCCGCTCTCGCCTTGTGATATTGACAATGCGGGTGTGGCCAAGATCCACTAAATGCTGAAGTAAATTCTCCATTTTAGGGATTTTATGGACATAAACACCGGCAACCGGCAGGTCCTTGAGGCCGCCATAAATTGAAAAAGTCGGCGAATTTGTTTCAACCAGACTTTCGAGAATGGAGCTCGGCGCAGCATTGGTGATCCAGGCATCAAAATCGTGTCGTTTCACGAGCCGTTTGACCTTTCCGGGGTCGAAGTGGAGATCGTGTAGTGTGCGGTTCACCACCATGGGTGTGTGCCCTGAGCGTAAAAGTCCCTGACAGAGTATGTTGGTCTTCGGTAACTCAAGGTCGGCATCGTCGTATAGAAGGACCCCAACGCTGAGGGATTGGCTGGGACGTTTTTTAGGCAATGTAATGCGGCGTTGCTTTCCAGTTCCGCTACGTTGTAGATAGCCTTCCTCTTCAAGCAAGATCATGGCCTCTCTCACCGTGTTGCGGCCTACGCAAAGCTGGGACATGAAATAGTTTTCTCCGGGCATTAGTTCCGCCCATGTGCCACGGAGAAGTTCCTCTTTCAGGTGCAGAGCCACTTGTTCGGATGCAGTGAGCACCTCAATGCTTTTCATGTGATGACAATGACGGACTGTCAGTGTGATTCAAGCCCAACATGGTGAAATTGAGAGAGGCTGGCTACGGGAATCTCATTCCATGACTTGCGACTCATTACTATCTAGGTGTCACAAAAATGTGATGCCTGAATGTGACGTCTCTTGAGGTTGCAGATTATCCTAACCTTACCAATGGCCTGCCGCCAAGGCAGGGATATGCTGATGCTTAGAGAATTACAGACGAAGAATGCCGATGCTGAGACGATCAAATGCCCAAATGAGTTGCTGGGCAACAAGTTGGTCTTGCAGCAGGCGAAGAGCGTGAAAACGGCTGTCACGCTGTGCCTGGTTCCGGAAGCTTCTGCCGGACCGTTCGTCTATCATGGTAATGCTGCTGAAGGTTTTTCCAAGGCTGCCCAGCACGGTTATGATGCAGTTGAGCTATTTGTTTCTGATCCTAGCGACAAACTTATCTGGCAGCTACAACAGTTGGTAGATCAATACGGAATAAAAATTGCGGCGGTTAATTCAGGTGCTGGTGCGATCAAGCATGGATTTTCAGTGACATGCCCAGACAAGGGCAAGCGGCGGGATGCTCTGAAATTCATTGCTGAGCTGGCCGATTTTTCCGGGCGCCTCAAGGCACCAATGATTCTGAGTTCAATCCAGGGAAGGTGGGCGAAGGGGGTCTCTAGTCAGCGGGGTTTGTCGCGCTTGAAGGATGCTCTGAAAATTGCGGGCGATGTTGCCGCGAATCACGAACAGTCTGTTTTATATGGTCCCCTCAATCGCGTTGAATCCAATCTGATTAACAGTGTCAGTGATGCCGCTGACTGGATCAGATCCAATGGCCTCGATCGTGTGAAGATTCTTGCCGATATGTTTCACATGCACATGGAGAGATTGGACGTGGCAAAGGAAATCATATCGGCCAGAGAGCTGATTGGGCATGTTCACTACACGGACTCCAATCGTTGTGCGCTTGGAATGGGTCGCATTGACCCAACTCCTGCAATGAAGGCATTGGATGAAATCGGATACCGAGGCTACTTATCCGCAGCGGTATTCCCCATGCCTGATGCGGATCAGGCGGCATCAACCAGCATCCAATCCATGAAGTCTTATGAGGCCAAAAGTTCGGAGTCATAGTGCATCCATTTCATTCGAATCAAATACCATGAAACCACCCAACAAACTCCTCATCCATTGGATTTCTGCAGCCGCGATGCTTTGCATCAGTGCGCAAACTGCCAGTGCTCAGAAAAGCTATTACGGAAAGAATCCCGGTATGGCGCTTTTCAATCCGTATCCCAACGATACGGGGCGTAGTGCCGGCAGTGCTTGGCGGGTGCGTTACTTCGGGCCTGTTGGAATTGGTATTGATCTCGTTCGCCCCGGCATGACGATGAAGATTGCCAATGTTGAGGAAGGCTCGCCTGCGGCCAAGACCGGGAAACTCAAAGCCGGGCAAATCATTGAGAGCATCAATGGGGTGGTTCTGAAGGATATCGACCCTCGTATCATTCTTGGCGATATCATCACCGCGGCCGAAGCCAAAGATGGTAAGATTGATCTCAAAATCAAGGATGCGGGAGTCGTTGCCGTGCAGATTCCTGTGATGGGCTCTTACAGCCCAACCTGGCCCATGGACTGCACAAAGTCCGACAAGATTGTGCGGGGCATGGCTGCCGTATTGGCAAAAGAAGAGAAGCCCAGCTGGGGTTCCGTTTTGTTCATGCTCTCCACGGGGGAAGAAAAGGATCTCGAGGTGGTCAAGCGCTGGATGAAGAACGCTGACGAAAGCTACGGTCGCATGAATTGGGAAACAGGATACCGCGGCTTGGGTATCTGCGAGTACTACTTACGAACAGGAGACAAAAGTGTGTTGCCTGTCATCAAGCGCATGAGTGAACAGCTCAAGGCCAACATGTATCGTGGGGGATGGAGTGGACGCGCGGGGCCTGCGCGCTTCACCTACGGTCAGGTGCACGCTTCCGGTGTTCACTGCATGAGTTTCCTGCTCATGGCCAAACTCTGCGGTGTGCAGATTGATGACTACATGCTTAACGAGGCATGGGCTCAGTTCTACCGCTTTGCCGGACACGGCAATGTCGCCTATGGCAACATGCTGCCTGAAGGTGGATTTCGCGACAACGGCAAGACTGGGGGATTGGCGATCGGTCTGGCGGCTGCGGCGTTGCTGCATCCTGACGGAGAGAACTCAGTTTACGCCAAGGCTCGTGACAACTCTGCCATGAAGGCATTTTACGCCACCAACTGGTTTCACGCCGCACACACGGGTGGTGGGATGGGGGAAATTTGGCACCACACCTCGATGAATCAGATGCGCGAGAAGCGCTCAAAGCAATATCGCTCCTACTTTGACACCCGCCGTTGGGTGATGGAGCTTTCCCGGCGTCACGACGGCTCCATCGCTATCGCCGGTATGGATGATCGTTACAACGTTTCATCCACGAATTGTTTCAATGGCCTTGCGTGGGGGACTTACTTTGCCCTCACCTACACGCTGCCGCGCAAGCACCTCCAAATATTCGGCGCTCCACGCAGCCCTCATGCCGTAACGGAGGCTGTAGCTGTGCCATGGGGGAATAAGGCGGATGAAGCCTATCACTCGATTGAGCCCATTGCTGGCGGCCCACTCACCATGCAGGATCTGCTGAAAGAGACCGTGGAGAACGGTTCTTCAGTTCCTTTCCTCAAAATCACGAATGCCGAGAAAGTCAGCGACGAAGCCCTGCTCAAGTATCTTCATCATCCTGAATATGGTTACCGAGAGGGTGCTATTCGGGCCGTGGTGGCCAAGGGGCGATACCATCTCATCCTGCCTCTCTTGAGGCACAAGGATACACGTCTGCGACAATGCGGCCTTTTGGCCATCACTGGCATGTACAAGGGGCGCGCCCTGCCCAAGGGTCAAGTCACTCCAGAGATAATGGCGGAGGTCAGCAAAATGGTGATGGATAAGGATGAGGCTTGGTGGACCGCCCATACCGCCATTCAGGCACTGGCAACTTTTGGTAAACCTGCCATCAGCAAGCACAAGGAGCGCCTCTTGGAATTTCTCACAGAGTATGAATGCGGATATTTGGAAATTGCTGCCATTGAGGCACTCTCAATCATTGCCGCAGAGCCGGATAACTACCGCACGATGCTTCCGCTTCTTTTGGATAAAACATCGAAAAACTACGTCAACCACTCTTCAATGAAAGCGGCGCGTGCCGTTACAGCAACAATCAAAGGAGCCAGCCCCGAGGTGAAGAAATTCGCCGGCCCGCTGATCAGGGGCACGTATAGAGAGGTGCCCGACCAGCTTGTCGAGCCTCATACCGGTGCGGTCATGAGTGGTGGAGCCACAACCGTTCGCTCACGCATTGGCATGATTGCCAAAGCCGTTCCCGGAGGGACGGAATTCGTGATGCGACTGCCCAAAACCACGCTTCAATCCCATAAGAGCGGCAAGGCCTCGGATGAGTACCGCTACAGTGGAAAATTTGAGCCCAACCCCAAAGTCATGGGCAAATGGCAATGGGCGGTTTTCCCTCCTGCCAACAAGCCAGAGGAGGTCATCCCGAAAATTGAAGAATGGGTCAAAAGAAAGACCAAAGGTGGTAAGCCCTTGCCGAAAAAATTGGATAGAGGATCTAAGGACACTTTGGAGATCAAAGAAGATGGCAAATTGTCATCAAAGTATTACAGAGGGCACTTCTGGTCCGGCGACATGCTCATCGGGATGGATGCGTCCCAGGCAGTCCGCATGAAGGTCATGACCGTTGCTGGCCGGGAGTTTTTGGTGGTCGAGCGTGGCGGATTCGGTGCCGTTCCTAAAAGTGAAGAGGAAGCCACGGCCAGTGTGCCTGATGACTACCATTGCGGGTATCACATCTACATGAGGCCGAAGTAGCCGCAGAAAAATTGCCTCAAATTGTAGGTCATCGATTTGGAAGAGTTTTGGTCGATTTCGTTTCTTGATTCTGTTGCGAGACAAGCAAGGTTGCCCTTTTAACTGCCCTCTTGGCGCGTGCAGAGGTTGCGGTAAATTTTTTCAAAGAATATAACGATTGTAAGTGTTGGAATCAGAATGAACATGAAAACTCATCTCATCGCCCTGTTTGGGGCCTGCGTTCTGCCGCTCTGTGCCAAGGAACCGCCCTTGCCCAAGGAAAATGTCATCGAAACCCCAGCAATAACAGACGGACTGAGCCTGCATGCCCTATTCCAGTCCAACATGGTGCTGCAACGTGGCAAGCCCATCAAGATATGGGGCTGGGCCGATGCGGGTGAATCGGTAAAAGTAACCCTTGCGGGACAATCCCAGTCCACGCAAGCGGATAAAAGCAGTCGATGGGAAGTCCAATTCACACCCATGGAGGCAACTACCAAGCCACTGTCGATCACCGTCAAGGGTGCCAAAAAGCAACTTCAACTCCACAACATCCTGATTGGTGATGTCTGGGTGCTGGGAGGCCAAAGCAACATGGAATTCCCGATGAGGAAGGTGGAAAACGGTGAGCTGGAAATCGCGACCGCCCATTACCCTGAGATCCGCATCCTGACCGTTCCTCAGGCCTTTACGGCTGATGCTCCGAAGAATTTTGCCCGTTTGCAGGAATGGGATTCCTTTCTCAAAACCCACCATCGCAAGGGTTATTGGGATGAATGTTCGCCCGAAATTGTGGCTGAACTCTCTGCTATCGGCTACGTCTTTGGGCGCAATCTACACATGGCCGCTCAGGTGCCCATTGGCTTGGTGGATGTGTCAGTTGGTGGCACGACCGTCGAGGCATGGACGCCTGATGAGGCCTTGAGAAACATCAAAGCGGAGACTGTCACCAGCATGATGGCAATGTGGGATCAAAAAATTGCCGATTGGGATCCCCAGAAGGATTTGGAAACTCGCCAAGAGAGACAGCGCAAGGTTGCCGAGCAGCATCGCGAAAAGGGAACTGAAGTCCCTGGGCGTTTTCGGAAAGTGCCCACGGAGATGCTCCCCGGCCCCGCAGTCGATCGCAACCGGCCGGGCAACAGCTTCACGGGAATGATTGCTCCATTGCGGGGCATCCAAGTCAAAGGCGCCATATTTCACCAAGGCTTCAACAATGGTCTCGATGGCATGAAGACAGCAGGCATGTATCCGGACGTTTTCCCAATCATGATCAACTCCTGGCGAGAAGCGTTTGGTGACCCCAAGATGCCATTTGGGATCCTCTCCCTATGCACCATGGGCAAGAAGCAGTCTTTGGAGAATTATTCCGAAATGATGGGCAATATCGGCCCTCATATCCGTGAGTGGCAATACCAGACCTTCCTTGATTTCTACAACAAGGGTGATGCGAATATTGGCTTTGCTAGCACCTATGACTTGCGCCGCACTTGGTTTCACCCGCAGCTCAAGCGGCCTGCCGGTGAGCGCATCGCGCGCTGGGCATTGGCCACCCAGTACGGCTTTAACGAGGCAATGCAGTGGAAGCCCGCGCATGCGAAGGAATGGATCACTCAGGAGGGGAGTCTGAAAGTCATGTTTGATGGCAGAGTGGGAGCCGTTCGCGATGGAGGGCCCATTGAAGGCTTCGCCATTGCGGGAGATGACCGCAAGTTTCACCCAGCCGATGCGAAACTTGGGAATGACAATTCCGTCATCCTAAGCAGCCCGATGGTGCCAAGTCCTGTGGCATTCCGCTATGCATGGGCCCGCAATCCCATGGGAAACCTGATTTCTGCACCAGATGTTCCCGTCGCCACCCAGCGCAGTGACGACTGGCCATTTGCCGAAATCCAAGTAGATGGCAAATTGAAGAATGTCGGTCGTCGTCAGCTTTCGCTGTATTTCAAGGTGTATGATCAGGAGCGCAAGTCTCGGATGGCTCAAGAATGGATCAGCAAGCAAGAGGAGTGATTGGAAATGCGCCAAACCAGTGCTGAGTTCGGCGATTGGGTGTGCCGCTCAACAGGTGTAGGATGGATTGAGAGTGAATGGTAAATGATGCACGGCTAGCATTGGAGGGAAGAGGCCTTGAATCGTCTAATATGCCTGTGTTTATGGTAATTTCAACCTGTTGGTATGAGGAGTGCTAGGAATCGAGATGGTCCTTCAAGTTGCAGGTGCAGCTTTGTAATTGTGTGTAAATTCCCCGCATCTTGATTACCACACACAAAAAAACCGTCTCATTTTTTGCTGCGCTTTCCTTGGCTACAGGTTCAGTCAACGCTGCGCTTATTTCGTATTTATCTTTGGATGACGCTACGGGGCTGACTCTTCAGGGAGATGCTGCTATCACTACAGGTAGTCAGGGTAGATTCGGAGAAGCAATTAGTCTAGATGGTGTCGGAGACTATGCCGATGTGCAATCTGGCACTCCCGTTTTAGGTGGAGCACAACGAACTGTAGCTGGCTGGGTGTTTCAATCGGCTTCTCCAGCGCCTACAGGCCTTGGTCATGTGGTTTCTTTCGGCGACAATGGAGCTAATGGAGGTAAGTGGGACTTCAGTGTAGATAACGCAGATGGAGGCATCGAAGTCGGTGTTGCAGGTGGTCGCAATACAGCAAATGGAATTGCCGGGCTAACAGGGCGCTGGATGTTTGTTGTTTCTACGCTCCCAGTTACGAGCGGACAAATAACCGATATATACACCTACTTGGATGGGTTAGAAACCTCTACTACAGTAAGTACTACTAACAGGACAGTCGATACACTCGATCTTGCTTATCGAATTGGGGTCAATACGCAAGGAGATGGAGGATTTCTAAATGGGTTGATCGATGATATTGCAGTTTGGGATGTTGCTTTGACTGCAGACGAAATCAAAGGGTATTATGATGTGGGAAATCAACTTTCCTATACTGCTGATTTGTTTGAGAGCCTCAAAGATGTTCATGATGCTGGAAG
Source organism: uncultured Luteolibacter sp. (assembly GCA_964541125.1). Lineage (GTDB taxonomy): Bacteria > Verrucomicrobiota > Verrucomicrobiia > Verrucomicrobiales > Akkermansiaceae > Luteolibacter. The sequence goes on from CAZIPY010000200.1 coordinate 9,262, forward strand.
TGGCAGCGTGTTGATTGGTGGGCAGACTTGGGAATATACTACAGGGCTGGGTAACACTGCAGGCCTTACAGACAGTAGCACTTTGGTTCTCGATGCCGCAGCTGGAACAGGATTGGTTGCTATTCCAGAGCCCAAAGCAGCCATCCTTTGTTGCCTTGGATTCTTGCTCTTGCTTCGCCGTCGACGCTGTAGGTGATCCGCTACTCGTAAATTCTATTGAGCCCGAGTTCTGCATTAAACTTTCCATCCAAACACACAACAGGCGAACCAACGCAGCTACGGCTGCGTTGGTTTTTTGTATGACTTTGCCTATTGTGGCTGAGGGCCCTAAGGTGTCGAAGCTAGTCGTTGCCAGTAATCCGGCTGACAAGGATGAGCGCACGCTTCAGGCCCGCGCCCATGAGATCATTGAGCACTACTGCATCTCCTGTCACGGCCCGGAAAAGCAGAAGGGCAAGGTGCGCTTTGATGCTATGGAAACCATCGATGCGGTGGATCTGCAGGACTTGTTTCTCAATGCCCAGGACGCATTGCATTTTGAGGAAATGCCTCCGGAGGATGAAAAAAGGCAGCCCACGGATGCCGAGCGCGAGGTGCTTTTGGCGTGGCTCAAGGAGCAGCTCACGGGTGAGGCGGCGGGCAAGCTAGCGGAGAAGATGCGTCGCCCCGAGGCAGGCAATTATGTCAACCACGAGGAATTATTCTCGGGCAAGCATGCCAATCTGCCCGCATACACCGAGGACAGGCGCTGGATGATCAGTGAACACATTTTTGAGAACCAGATGTCGCGCATTTTGGGGCAGCATGCGAACAAGCGCGAAATTGATGGCAAGCGGGTACTCGTCGACGGCAGTCGCAGCAGGCAGTTTCTCAGCCCAGCGGTCAACTTGGGCAACCCCTTTCTGCTGCCCAACCATGCAGGGGTGCGGTACTACGCCAACAGCACGCTCGATGGCGGCCATTTGCAAACCATGCTGGCCAATGTGAAGGAAGTTTCCGCGAACTTGGCGGTGAAGGCCCGCAAAGATAAAACCTTCCTACCGGCCATCAAGGAGATCATGGAGTTTGAGGATCGCCAGCAGCAAATCCTAGCTGGCCGCCGGGACATGCTGAAAACGCATGTCGAGCGTTTGCTGATCGATGCCTTTGGCGACCGGCACCAGGCGATGCTGCCCGAGTTTGTGCGCGTTGAGGTGCCCGAGGCATTCGTAAAGGGCGGAAAGATTAAGAAGGCGCCCTATCACGCAGCTGCTCCTGTGAAGGAGGAAGCCTTCTTGATTTTCCTAAGCATGCAGCGCCACCAGAAGCCGGGCATGGACGACGCCCAGCTCATCGAGGCGATGGAGCGCGAGTGGTTCTATCACGGCCACAACAAGAAGGTGATCAAGGAGCGTGTCACCTTCCTGATCAATTACATGTCCGAGTTTCGTGACATCATCGAGAAACACAATTACGCCCGTTCAAAGAAACAGCCTGTCTACAAGCCTTTGGTGGATGATGAAATGCAGGTGATTGGCAGTGCCCTAAGGAAACACCGCAAGGCTGGTGACACCTTTCAGGCAGTCATCGACAAATGCCTTGAGGAATGGGAAAGGAAATTTGAGCGGCAGCGAGTGGCGCAGGAAGTGCCAGCCGCCGAGTTGCTGGATGACTTGGTCGCGCAGACCTTTGAGTTGGTGATGGAGCGGTCTCCTACAAAGAATGAGGTGCAGATGTTCGGCTCCTTGTGTCAGAAATACTTCGAGAGCCTCAGCCGGATCGATGCGATTGAGAAAACCATCCAGACGGTGATGCTCAACACCGACTTCGTCTATCGCTCCGAGTTTGGAAAGGGAGAAGCGGACGAGCATGGGCGGCGGCTCATGTCGCCGCATGATGCGAGTTATGCTCTGGCCTACGCCCTGACCGATGCCAGCCCCGATGCCGAATTGGCCAAGGCTGCGGCCGAGGGCAGGCTGAACAGCCGGGAAGACTACGAGCGTGAAGTGCGCCGCATGCTAGCCAGGCGCGACCGTTACAGCATCATCGACGCCAGAATCGACCATAAGAGCTCACCAAACTTCACCAACATGCCGGTTCGCGAACTGCGCTTTTTCCGCGAGTTCTTCGGTTACGATAAACTCCTCGGGATCTTCAAGGACAACAAGCGGTATGGGGCCAATTATGACGCATCCAAAAAACGGATCGTGGCGGAAGCCGACAAGCTGGTGGAATACATCCTGGAGTCTGATCAGGACGTCTTCAAGAAGCTGCTAACCACCGATGAGTATTACGTCTACCATTCGGGCGACAACGAGCAGATGAAGGCGGACTCGGAGCGAATCCGCAAGATATACGATTACTTCAAGGATAAGGGCTGGCGTGATTTCACCATGGAAGATTTGCGCAAGCACAAGGACTTCATTGCCGAGACCAAAATGCGCGGCATCGATGCCAAGCGCCTGGATGGTGACCAAAATGGATATCGATACAACCCGCTCAAACAGTTCACGAAGCAAATGGAGAGCTTTGAACTACGTCTGGGCAATGGGCAGAAGGCCGCGGCGCCCTATCCCTCGTTCCCGGCGCACGGCCCCAGCAACGGGCAGACCCGCTACGGCGGCGCCCTGACACCGGTTGACATGGTCAAGGCCTACAACATTGATCTCAAGAACTGGGATTATCCCACAACCCAGCCAAGTAAGCTGCCCAATCGCAAAGGCATTCTGACCCATCCAGCCTGGCTGATCTCCTTTTCCGGCAACACCCAGACCGACCCCATCCACAAGGGAATCTGGATCCGCAAGAAGCTCCTCGCAGATACCATTCCCGACGTGCCGATCACCGTGGATGCCGTCATCCCCGAGAACCCGCACAAGACTCTCAGGCAGCGTCTCGACGAGAAGACCAATAACAATTACTGCATGCGCTGCCACGAGAAGATCAATCCTCTGGGCCTGCCCTTCGAGATGTATGACGACTTTGGCCGCTACCGCACCGAGGAATTCCTCGAACACCCTGACAACCTCATCAAGCAAGGGCCCGAAAAGGCCGCAGTGGAAGGCGATCTCCGCAACATTTACAAATCCCTACCCATTGACCCCAGCGGCTACTTGGATGGCACTCGAGACAGTAAGCTGGATGGCGAGGTCAGGGATGCGCTCGACCTCATCGATCGATTGGCAAAATCCGACCGCGTGCGCCAGTCCATCATCCGCCATGCCTTCCGTTACTTCATGGGCCGCAACGAGACGCTCAACGACTCCAAGACCCTAATGGATGCGGATCAGGCTTATCTCAAGAGTGGTGGCAGCTTTGACGAGCTGATTGTGTCTCTGCTGACCTCGGACTCATTCATCTACCGCAAAGCTCCCGCATCCAAAGACTGACATCATGAAAACCAGAAGATCCTTTCTCAAATCATCACTGCTGGGTGTTGGCTCTCTCGCCATGGCGCGCCCTTTTGCCTCGGCTCTGGAAGCGCAAGTCCAGGATGGAGTTCAGGGAGTCCTGCCCAGCTTGCTGGGCGGTCAGGTGCGCCGCTTTGTGTTCATCCGCAAGTCCAATGGCATCCGCCCCAAGGAAGTTGCGCTGCCCAGCTTTACCGAAGACCAGCTCAAGCTGGATAAGAAGAAGCAGCCACTTGAGGTGGATCTTCGTGACCATGAATTGCCCAAATGGCTGGAGGGTCTGAGTGACTACAAGTCCAACATGACCATTCTGCAGGGCCTGTCGTCAAAGATGAGTGAGAACGGCCACTGGTCTTTTTCATCCGTGATGGGAGCCTTCAAGAGTGGTCGTAATTCGCTGAGTGGTATCAAGCGGGCGACCATCGATTTCGAGCTGGCCAAACTCTACCCGTCGCCCTTCGGTCATGTGGAGCTGTCCTTATCCGGCAACTACGCCGGCGGATGGCGTCATGGGATTGTCAGCGGATTCTCGGCTCCGGCAGCCCACCAACGCAACTATTGCTACGCCGACCCGCAGACGGCTTATAATGAGCTCTTCAGGAGTATTCTCAACCCCAGCAGCGTGGATTCAGACAATGCCATGCTGGAATTTATGCAGAAGGATGAGTCGTTCAAGGCTGAGGTGCTCGAGGGCTATGAGGAGCTCAAGCTTTCCAGTCACATCGCCTCGATTGAAGAGATCCGTGAGCGCAACAAGAAGCTCGAAAAAATGGCCGACAAGATCAAGGCGCACCTGCCAGTGATCCATCCGGTCCACGCCAACGGTGGAGAAAATGCAACAAGTCCGGAGAAGCACAAGGCGATGACGGACATTCTCGTCGCCGCATTGGCCACCGGCCTGACGAACGTGGTGACCTACACCATCGACGATCTGGCGACTCCCATCCAGGGCTTGAAAGGCAATGAAACCGACAATGTCTCCATCCACGAACTCGGACATGGTGGTGGCTACTCGGGCAGGTCGGACTATGAGATCCGCGAAACCATGCGCATCGAACACATGGACCAGGTCAGAACCATCGCGGACAAGCTCAAGGCCGTTCCCGAGGGTAAGGGCACGATGTTTGACAACACCATGATTGTGTATTTCCCGGAGAACGGAGAGACCCATCACAGCCACGGCACTGAGGCACCCCAGATCGTAATTGCAGGCGATAACTTCGCGCTCGATATGCTTGGGCGCTACATCCGGCTGCCCTACCACGGCACCGAGGGCCACAAGACCATCGGTAACTGGTACACCACACTGCTCAATGCCCACGGCAACCCCATCGAACACTATGGAGACTTTGATCTCGAAATGGAGCGCCTGAAGCTCAAGCAGAAGGGGGCCATCCAGCCATTTCTGGGTTGATCGGCTGTTTTGATAACATCCAGACGCATAGTTTAATCTGAACAGATTTTAGCGGCTTCGATCTAGGCCCGAGCATGCGTAGGAAGTGACACTCAGGAAGGAAGCCAAAGAGTCATTTTGGTTTCTATGAGCGAGTATGATTTCGGCCCGCTTTTCATCATGGTGGTATGAGGAGAGCCTAAAATTTCTAAAAAACTGTATGTGCAGTATTCGAACAGATAATATGCGTATCGAATTGGGATGCGTTCTTCACATAAATGACTGCGCCTATTCACCTAACAAACTTTTTTATGCTGGCGATAATCAAAAAATCAATTAAGTGCGCATTGCCCTGCCTGACTGCGATGCTTATCTCAGTGAGTTCTACAAAAGCTGCAGTTTTAGTGCTCCAAGACGGCCTTATTCCTACGATTGATGGAACTCCTACAGGAGGAGTTTATTCCGGAACACAGGATGCTTCCATTAAATCAAATGCTGCTGATAGCATTCACAATAATGATTCGCTTGATAT
>CAZIPY010000201.1:0-16044 GCA_964541125.1 uncultured Luteolibacter sp.
TTCTCCTTCTGGGCCTTGAAGGTGCGAACGGTGTGCCAGGTCAGCAGACCGTCCACGATCAGGGCAGCCTTGTCGGCGTGTGGCGGCAGCAGCAGCCAGAGGATGACAAACACCATGGCCAGCACCATGTGGGTGACGGGATCGGCGAAGAGGCCTTCGCTGAAGATGCGCATGCGGTCCTTGCCCGATTTCTCGGGGATGTTGACCTCCACCGACTCATTGGCGGCGGCTCCCATGCGGGCGGTCATGAAGATGTTGACGGCGCACATGATGAAGCCGATCAGGAAGAGCAGTCCGCCAATCGAGCGCAGCCAGTAGAAGATCTGGATGCTGTCGAGGGTTTCCATGTACTCATACTTCAGGGGGGTGCCACCGGGGCCGGTTTCGTTGAGCATGAGGCCCGGCATGATGCCCGCGCACCACATGGCGGCGACGTAGAGGAGGATGCCCACAGTCCCGATCCAGAAGTGCATGTTGGCCAGTGAGGTGGACCACAGACCACCCGTGCCGTCCTTCTTGGAGCGCCACAGACGCGGAGCCAGCCAGTAGAAGAGGCCAGCGGCCATGAAGCCGTTCCAGCCGAGGGCTCCGGAGTGAACGTGACCGATGGTCCAGTCGGTGTAGTGGGAGAGGGCATTGACCTTGGTGATGGAAAGCAGCGGGCCCTCGAAGGTGGCCATGCCGTAGAAGGTGACACCGGCGGCGAAGAACTTGATCACCGGGTCGGTGCGTAGCTTGTTCCATGCGCCGCGCAGGGTCAGCAGGCCGTTGAGCAGGCCACCCCAGGAGGGCGCCCAGAGCATCACGGAGAACAACATGCCGAGTAGCTGCAGCCATTGCGGCAGGGCGGTATTGAGTAGGTGGTGAGGCCCCGCCCAGATGTAGATGAAGACCAGTGACCAGAAGTGGACAATGGACAGCCGGTAACTGTAAACCGGGCGGTTCGCTGCCTTCGGCAGGAAGTAATACATGATCCCCAGAATCGGTGTGGTCAGGAAGAAGGCGACGGCGTTGTGGCCATACCACCACTGAACCAGGCCATCCTGCAGGCCGCCGAAGATGGGATAGGAGTGAGTGAGGGAGGTGGGTAGCGAGAGGTGGTTGACCACGTAGAGCAGCGCTACGGTGACTACCGTCGAGATGTAGAACCACAGGGCCACGTAGAGGCTGGGCTCATTGCGCTTGGCCAGGGTCCAGAGGAAGTTGAAGCCGAAGATCACCCAGATCACCACCACGGCGATGTTGATGGGCCAGATCAGCTCGGCGTATTCCTTACCGCGGCTGAAGCCGGCGGGAAGGGTGATGGCAGCGGATACGATGATGGCCTGCCAGCCCCAGAAGTGGATTTTGCTCAGCAGGTCACTCGCCATCCGACATTTGCACAAGCGCTGGGTGGAGTAGTAGACCCCCGCAAACATCATGTTACCGACGAAGGCGAAGATCACCGCGTTGGTGTGAAGCGGGCGCAGGCGACCGAAGGTGAGGAATGAGATGCCATCGGACTGAATCGCGCCGAAGGTGATCCATTCCAGGAACTTGCCGTTCATCTGCCAGCTGGATAGTTGGAGCGCGATGATGACACCGACCAACATGCCGATGATGCCCCAGAAGATAGAGGCGACCATGAAGTGGCGGACCGTTTTGTCGTCGTAAGTGATTTGGGTGGTCATGTTCTTAAAAGCTGAAACGCTGAAATGCTAAAAAACTGAAATTATTTGTTTTTCTTGCTGGGGATGGGCGGTTGGGAGGGCCCTTTTGGGCTGGATGGGGAGTCCAATGGGAGAAGCGAGTCGCGCTCCGCACTGCCGTAGCGGTTGCGCTTCAGCTCCATGGCGAAGCAGGCAATGAAAATGCCGGCCAGGCTGGTTGAGACGAGAATGGTCAACGCGAGAACGTCCATGGGCTTGGGGTTAGAGTATTTTAAATAAAGATGTGCCCATTGGGGCGAGATGGTGGCGCGTAGCGCAAGGCGTTGCGAAGGAGTGGAGCGAGCTCCATGACTGAGCAAGAACGCAGCGATAGGCGGTAGCATCCGTCCCCGCCTGAACAATCGGCGTAGCCGCTGTAATCAAAAAATTTCAAACAAACCAATGGGTGCATCTTGATTTAAAGTGCTCTAGGAAATCAAAGTGGGGGAGAGGCTGCCTTGCGGATTTGCTGAATTGCTGTGCATCGATCATCAGGCACCGCGAGCGGCAGGAGCCTTCTGCGTCAGTCCCAAACTCCATTCGAGGTAGACGTCCGCAACGATCTGTGGGAGGCGACCGGTGCCCATCATGTCGGGGCCAATGGTGATGTGGCAGCGGCCGGGGATGTCCTGGTGTCTGCCGATGCCGACGTGAAACATCTCCATATCTTCGGGGAGATCGATCGGGCCGGCGGGCATGGCGAAGATCAGGTTTCCATGACCTGCCAATCGCTTGAGGATGTCAGCTTCCTCTTCCTTGCCGACCACCTGATCCTCAAGTCCCAGCAGACTGCGCATATTGGGATCCTTGTGAAGGTCCTCCAAAAGGTCGGCGCTGACCCCGAGCCAGGAACCGTCCGCCTCTTCGTCGTATTCGTTGAGGTAGCCCGCGATATCCTCGATCAGGGCCGTGTTGATATAGACGGGATCTCCCTGCAAAACGATGGCTGCAGGAGACGCGACCCCACTGATGTCATGCAGGAGCCATTGGCAGAAAGTAGAGATGGAGGAGCACATGGTTGGCGGAACGTTCAGCTAAAAGCTGAAGGTTTCCGCCCTATGGCGCTGCGCATCCCATGTCGAAGGATGCGCGGATTCTCCTCAGATGACTGACCCGGTCGCGGGCCGAGTGCTCACCAGTTCCGGTCGGAGCGGAGCGCCTCGAGTTTCTCGTTGTAGATATCGAACTCGATGCGATTGATGGCCTTCAAGTCGAAGGTGGCTTCGCCGAAGTTCTGGCTGCTGCCTTTCACCTTGTCGTCGGTGACTTCCAAGAAGCGGAACACCAGGGTGGAACCATCGGCGAAGTAGGCACGGATGTCGCCGCGTTCGCGCTTGGCGCGCTCGGTGTCGAGGCCGTTGAGGTTGAGGCTGCGGAGACGCTCGACGGGAAGTTTGATTTCACCCAGTGGGGTCTCGAGGGTGATCAGACCCTCCTCGATGGTGCTGACCGTGCCTTCCAGGCTGTCTCCATTTGCCAGCTGCATGCGGCCTTTGGTGTCCTCTTCATCGGGCTCGGGCTTGGGCTGCACCTGATTGTGGCGGTGGACGCGGATGCCGCGGGGTTGGGGCAGATGGTCGACCCGACCGTCCCATGGGCCAATCTCGATGTCGGAAATCCGCATCACCTGATTGTTGCCGGAGATGAAGTGGAGGGCGCTGCCGAATTCGTTGCGGTCGACACCGGGGTCGTTCCAGACTTCGGTGACCTTACCGTTGATCACCAGCACGACTTTGCCGGTCTTGCGGCTGGCACGGATTTCGATGCGAACCTTGTCATTCTGGGACAGTTCGCGCGAGTGGTCGCTGCCGAGGAAGTTTCTGGTTTTTCCGCTGCGCAGGTAGACGCTGCTGCGTTGGAAGGAGAGTTCGTAGCCGGAGCGGGGGCGGGAGCTCTCCACATCGTTGGAGAAGAGCATCAGTTTGAGGTCCAGTTGGTCCGACTTGCGTTCAACGGTGAAGGCGATGGTGCATTCATCAGGCAGGATCTTATCGCGGGCAATGCTGCCCATCTTGCGTGAGATGAAAGCCTGTCGCTTGTATTCCCAGCTGTCCTGAGGGCTTTGCTGCCACTCTTCAATGCTACTGGGGCCACGGAAGTGAAGTGAGCTGCTGCCCTCGATCTCAATCTTGGAGACCATGGTACGACGGAATTTCATCACACCAGCGAACCAAGTCTCGATAGTGATGGCCTCGTCGGTGATGCCGCCGAGCTGGCCGTGGATCTGGTCACCATTCTTGAGGGTGAGCATGGCGACATGACCGGCCTCGGGCGCCTTGTTTTCGGCATTGAGAGTGAGATTGAGCACGTGCTGCAGATCGAAGGTGGCGGGTTCGGCAAGGATGTCGGATTCCCACACCAGCGATTCATCACCCAGCGCTTTGAGTTTGCCGGAGATTTGATCGTCGTTGTGGAAGCGCATCACTGCCTGATCGGCATCCTCGGCATGGATGCCGATGGAAAGTGTCAGGAAGAGGCCGATGGCCTTGAGAGGTGCTTGGATCTTCATGAGAGATGAGAGGTGGGGTCGCAGCGGATTATTTGCCAATGCTGCGGATGGTTTTGACGGCGCTTCGCTCGATCTGAAGCGTGCCGAGAAGCGGATGAATGACTTCGATTTCTTCTTCGATGATGGTCAGGCTGTTGGCAGTCAGCTTGCCCTTACCGTGGAATTCGATGGTGAATTTTGGTTTGCCGCCGGGTCCCTCCTTGAAGGGATTGTTGGCAAAGAAGAGAGTGGAGACCTCCTGCTCGGGGATTTCCCAGGCTTCTTCGGAGAACTTGGTTTTGAAGACCATGATTTGTTCTTCGGGAGTTCCGGTGAGGCTGACAAGTTCACCGCTCCAGCGGTCGTCGTCAGTGGTGATGATGCAGTCGAGGCTGGCATCACCACGCTTTTCAGCAAGGTGGCGGGTGCGGCTGTCGCGGAGCTCGGTGACGGTCAGCCCACCAATGCTCTGGCTGCCGCCGGAGCTAGTCTGGCAGGTGAAGGAGATTCCGGAGGCGGCTGGGATATCGTCCAGATGGTCGACCACGGGAGCCTCGGGCTCGCCGTTAATGAGCAGGATGATCTGTCGCTTGCTGCGATCGACGCGAAGTTCGATGTTTACTTTCTTATCGCTGAACTCGGTGGGTCGGCGCGGCCATTGGGCTAGGGTGCGGGCGCGGGCCTCACCTTTGACCTGGCGCAGGATGCGCATGCCGGAGCTGTCGAAGTTGAAACGATAATGGGGTTGCTTGCTGTCATTCTTGAGCAAGGGGTCGGCAAAACCCACCGAGTAGTTGGGTGAGCGGTTGTCCCAAGTGAGCTGGAAATTCATGACGAAGTTCTCAGGCATGTCGAAGTCACGGGCGGCGATGGAGCGGCCACTGGAGACCAGGGCGTTGCCACGTCTTTTCCAGTTGTCCGGTTCCCCTTTGTTGGTGGTCCAGTCGCGGATGTTGTCGAAGCCGCTGTAGATCACGTTGCGTTCAGTGATGCCGAACTGAGCGGATGCCAAAGCGGCTCGAGGAACGGTCAGGGTGCCGGCAATCGCGGTGTCGGTGATCAATCCGGCTTCCTCCAGACCTTGGACCATATTGGCTGGCAGGATGTCGCCGTTACGAAGGGTCAGTTGGATTGGGCTGGGTTTCGCAGACTTGGGTGAATTGGAGAACTCAACCTGCTGAAGTTTGTCAGCGAGCAGTTTGAGCGGCTGCTTGGAGTAGGGGCTCTCCCACTCGATGATGCCATCTTTGGTGATGGCTTGCAGGCTGCCGGTGAGTTTGCCGTCGGTCGCTGCAAACGTGGCGACATCCGCGTGTAGAAGCGCGGAGCCGGTGAAGAGGCCGATGGCGGCGATGAGTGGATTAGAAGTTCGCATCCCAGTCAGTGAAGATATCGTTGCTGTCGTCGAATTCGAACATCACGGCAGCATCGTTGTTGATGGTGATGTCCCCGGCGAGTTGGCTGTGAAGCACCATGCTCTTGCGGTCTCCTGATATCGGAGTGCCGGTGATGCTTCCCATGGGGCTGAAACGCACCTTGAGCATTTGGCCGGATGCGGGCTCCATTTTGATCTGGTTCTTGGTGGCCATGCGCAGTTCGGAAATTTCATCCAGCGGCAGCATGAATTCGCCGTGCTTGCCCTTGAAACGCAGCATGCCGTTTTCTTCGAGGGAGACAGCCTTGCCGGAAAGGCGGTCGAGACCGTTGGTCATGAGGATGATGTCCTGTTCCTCGACCTGCAGGCTGCGGGCCGAGTCGGGCATGCCGTTCCACTCGGCAATGATGATGTCGGTGAGTTTTACCTGGGAATTGGCGATTTGTGGCATGAAGGCCAGCGATCCACCGCTCACGGCTTCGATGTTTTCATCCGTGGTGGCCGGGTCGGCCCACTGGGTGACGAACTCACCGTTGACGAAGAGCGAGAAGTTGGAGGTCTCTAGGTCACTGCGCAGCTCGAAGGTTGAGGTGGAGTTTTCACCGATGCGTAGACGGTTGGAGGCTGTCTTAACGCGCTTGATGGACTTGTTGCCCTTGTCGTCGACGATGGTGCGATAGATCACCATGTAGTTGCTGTGGATCTGCAGGACGAAGGCGTTGCCGAAGATGTTGGGCAGGCTGCTGGAGTCGTGGGGAACGAACTGCGCACGCTGTTGGACGATCTCATCTTCCGCGGCCTCCTTCTTGGCCTCTTCGTTGTCAGCTCCCCTGTTGACGTCGAAGTCGGCGTGCACTGCGATCGCAAGATTCATCTGGCTTTTCCAGGCGATGTCGAAGCGCAGGGTCGAGCGCTTGGGCATCTTGTCTCGGAGAATCAGCGCGGTGCCGGGCTGGGCGCTTTTCCAATACCAAGCGGCACCGGAATGTTTCCAACCAGGGCCATCCTCCTTGCCAGCTTCAGCCGCGGGTATTACATCGAATTGACCAGGTCTGCCGCGGAAGCCATCGACATGGATCTCACGATCGTTTTGAGCCTGTTCCTGACCTTCCTCCTTGTCGGGATTGTAGGAAGTGACCTCCCAACCGTCCTGGGAGAAAGGGCCGTGATAATGCAGACGGCCTCCTAGGGGTTGTGGGGCGATACGAGCGATCTTGTTGCGGTCGATGGTCAGCGTTCCAGCAGATGAGCTTTCTACGGTCACCTGCTTCTCATCGAGGGCGGTGACGGTGCCTGGGATCTGATCGCCATTCACCAATTCCACGATGGAGATGGATTTGAGGGGTGCAGCTGGGTTGCCACCGCGCATCACCAGATGGCGGAGTTTATCGATGCCGAACTTGGCGGGTTCATCCAGATCCTTGCGTTTCCAGATCAGGCGGGGGCCTTCAGCGATACCTTGAAACTCACCATGGAGTTGGTCGCCATCGGCGAAGCGAAGAAGGTCGATCGGCTCCTCGGCATTCAGTACGGGTAGAACTGAAGCGAGAGCAATGAGTAAGGGGCGGGTCATTTCTCGTAGATGGGGAGGTAACGGTAATTCAGAGCGATGGAAAGAAGCGCACCGGAAGTGCTGAAAGCGGTGCCGTGGTTGCCAGGGAAGGACCCGTCGGCGTTCTGGATGGTGGCCATGTAACGGATGTTCTTCTGGTTCCATTCGTTCCAAGCGGTCTCATCGGCATGGAAGAGGGCCTGCGACATGTAGTACTCGAAGTAGTAGGGGTAGTGGCGATCGCGGTAATCGAGGTTCTTCTTCAGGTAGTTGACGCTGTTCTCGAAACCCTTGGTGTCCTTCTGCTTGGCCAGCGCGTAGCACATCACACCAATGGCGGTGAGAGTCGGCTTGCCACCGGACCCGGAGGTATAACCGTAGGATCCTTCTGCGGAGCGGTTGTTGCCGATGTAGGCGAGGCCCTTGCGCATGGCCTTGTCGGGGACTTCGAGGCCAGCATTGCGGGCGGCGAAGAGCGCAACCAGCTGGCAGCCGCTGACGGTGGTGTCAGCATCGCGGCTATCGGGCGTGTAGCGCCAGCCACCGAAGTTGTTGCGCTCTTGGGCGCTGAGGATGAGCTTCACGGCCTTCTCAAGTGCCGGTGCGATCTTGGGATCGGGGATCATTCCATAGACTTCGGCGAGGGCGGTGGTGGCGAAGGCATGGTTATACATGCTGTTGCCGATGTAGCCGTTGGCCTCGTTCTGCTGAGAGATGATGTAGGTGACGGCCTTCTGGATGTGTTTGGAGTAGGGTCCGTTGACGGGATCTTCTCCGTGGGCAAGGAAGGCCTTGATGCAGAGTCCCACCACGCCGGGATCGTTGCCGCTGCCGTCTGACCAGTTGCCTTGTTCGGTCTGGGTGTCGGCGAGGAACTTGATGCCTTTCTCGTAAACGAGTTCAGCCTGGGCGGGGATCACATCCACGCGGCGACCGAGCAATTCTTCCTGCGCGGTGGCTGGAAGCAGGCTGGAGCCGACGAGGGCGATGAAAAGGGGAATGCGGGGACTCATGAGTGGTCTTGGTGAGTGAAATTCAGCGGACAAGCTTCTCGGCGCCACGGTTGTAGGCGTCGAAGGCGTTACGGTATTCTTCGGGGATGGCGATGGAGCCACTGCCACTGGCCTTGGGGATGCGGCGTTCTTCAAATTTTTCGGTGCCAATGCCGTTCTGATCGGTGTTGGCGGTGTCGGAATCGCCGGTCTGGCCCTTGCCACCGTTGCCCTGACCTTCACCTTGTCCTTCGCCCTGACCTTGACCCTGGCCCTGACCCTGGCCTTGGCCCTGACCGGGCTGCTGACCCTGACCCTTGCCCATCATCTTCTCCATCATGTCCATCATGGCGCCACCGGATTTGCTTCCGCTCTGCTTCTGCTTCTCCTTGGCCGCGGCGTGGATCTTTTCGATGATTTCGGTCTGAGCGGCAATGGTAGCGCCACCGGTGTCGTGCTCGATGAGCATTTCGGTGGCTTCGTCCATGATGTTCTCCACTTCATCCAGCAGTTCGATCACTTTGGGATTGGTTTGTTCGATGACGAGCTGTTGCACGTCGGCGGAGAGTTCGTCCTGATCCTCGGCGACCTTTTCAGAACCCTGAGCGTGCTTTTCAGTGGGCTTGAGCTTGGGTCCGAGATCTAGGTTCTCGAGTTTCACTTCTGCGTGGAGCAGTGGAAAGCAGAGGCCTGCGGTGATGATTGCTGGAAGGGTCTTCATGATGATGGTTCCTGTATTGGGTTCCTGGTGATTATTTCGAGGGAGCGATTTCCTTGGGAGTGTTATCGCGTTTGAATTGTTCGAGGGCTCGGGTGCGGGCGCGCAGATCCTGCTGGGTCTGAATCATTTTCATGACGCGCAGCATGAACTCAAAGTCTTCGTTTTCACTGTTGCTGCTCGGGCCTCCGGGACCTCCAGGGCCTCCGGGACCGTTGCCGTCATCAGCACCTTCGAGTTTGGCGGCCCATTCTTCGAGCTTATCCCCCCATTGCTTGGAGTTCTGTGCGGCTTCGAAGGAGTGGGATTGCATGATCTTGTTGCGAACGTCCTCGAGCTCGGCGGTGATGTCCGCGTCGCGCATTTCATCGAGCACTTCTTTGAATTCAGGTCCTTGGGTGCGAGCGTGGAAGTGGGCGAGGTCCTCTTGGATCCAGCGCACGTCGGCACCGGTGTCGGACTGCTGACGGGTGTTCTCGTTGAAGAGGGTCTGCACGGCCGGATCGACCTGATCGTTGGTGAGGCCGAGCATGTCCTTGCCACCACGTGGGGTGTGGGCACCGGTCATTTCGCGAACGAGCGAGGCGGTGATGCCTTTCTGTTCGCTGGAAGCTTTGCGCAGGCGCTTGACGAAGGTGCCGGCTTCAAAGCTCTTGTTGGCTTCGTTGGCCTTTTCAACGGTCTCCTGCATTTTCTCGACGACCTCCTTCTGCTTCTCAACGGCCTCCTTCATTTCTGACTCGCTCTTCTCTGGGGTGTTGGAGGGGTCGCCAGCCTGATCGAGTTTCTGCTGCACATCGGGCACTTCCTGTTGGGCGAGCTCCTTCATGTTCTGAAGGGCCTCGGCCATCTTTTTCATGGTCTCCTTGTCGATGTCACCGTTGCGGACAGCGTCCTTCAGGAGTTCCTCCATGCGCTCGGCGAGATCTTCGGTGCGACGGCGGGTCTCCGCCTCTTCCTGGGCCTGCTCGGCGATCCGTTTGCGGTTTTCCTCGTTCTGCAGTTCCTCACCGTTGAGACGCTCGAGGCGCTGGTTCTCTTCGAGCAGATTGAGTTCGCGGCGGGCGAGGTCCTCAAGTTCCGTGATCTGACGATCGAAGCGGTGCTTGAGGAGTTGGGCGTGCTCGTCGCGGGTCAGCACGTAGATGATGATGGGCTCGGAGTAGCTGCGAGCGCGTCCGGGAAGATGGTCGGTGGTCCAACCGCGAAGCATCAGCTTCTGAGGCTCGATGCCGAAGGCCTTGGGTGAGAAGGAGACGGGATTGGTGAAGCGGCTCTGGCCGGGTTGGCCGGAGGGCAGATCAAAGCCACCGTTGGCGGGAGTCTTGCCGGTGGGGCGGGTGAACTGGCCGATCCATTCGATGCCGTTGTCCTTGATGCCGAAGTCGTCCTCGGCGAGCAGTTCAAACTCGATGGTTTCTTCCGGCAGCATGATGTGCTGGCGGTTGATGCCCTGAAGGTAGCAGTTGGGTGCTGCATCGGCCATGGCGTCGACGCGCAGCTTGAAGCCGGGTTCGCCGGCGAGACCGTTCGTATCGGCCCAAGTGAAGGGGATTTCGAAGTCGCGGGTATCGATGGTGAAGACTTTGGTCAGCGCCTCACGGCCCTTGAGCGTGAGGGGCAGCTTCTTGCCGGAATTCTCGACTTGAATGGCGCCGGTTTCTGGGTCGATGCGGGTGAAGGCGATGGGACCATAGCTGCTCGAGGCGATCAGCGGGCGGGTCATGTTGAGGCCGAACTGCAGGGTGCTGCCCTCGACGGCGCTCAGCGAGCCGGTGAAGAGGTTCATGCGCTTTTCAGGCAAACCGAGGTAGGCTGGTGGAGTGACGGTGGCCCAAGCTTCCTCAACCGAGGGGCGCTGCAGCGGCTCCACGACCATCTCGTGACGCATGTCGCCGAGGCGGAAGACCACAACACCCTTGTCTTGTTGGCCGGGGAATTCGAATTCGTAGTCGCGGCCATCGCGCTTGCTGGTGATGGCCGGTTGCAAGGCGTAGCGAGCCACGGCCGAAGCGGGCTCACGCTCCGAATCCTTAGCCAAGGTGATGGTCACCTTGAAACTCTCACCGTAGGGCACAGGCAGGTAGGTGGGAGGATTCTCGAGTTTGGTGAAGGTGTAGCGCTGGGTGTCGGAGAGGGGCATCAGCCAGCGCTGAAGGGCGTTGAGACCTGCCTTCGGGGTGAAGATTAGCACTGCGGTGGAACCGGCGAGGAGCGCAAGGGCAACCAGCGACCAGCGGCGGTGGCGGGGTGCGGGCATGGCGCCTGAGAAATCGCGCTTCTTGGACTCGGCGGCAACGGCGGCCATGGCGGCCTCGCGCAGACGGGGTGACAGACTGTCCTCGGAGCCCTCTTGGGACTGGAGTTCGATGACGCCAAGCAGGCGGTCACCGAGGCCCGGGTAGCGTTGGGCAATCAGACGGGCGAGTTGGTTCTGACGACGACGGCGCCAGACCCAGCGGTGCACCCAGTAAGGGGCAAAGCCGGCAAACAGAGAGAAACCAGCGAGCAGCAATGCCAAACGGGCCCAGCCCGGAGTCGGGAACAAACGGTCGATGCCGTAGACCAACAAGAAGGAGACCAGAAGGCCGATCAGGCCGGCGGCAATCGCCTCGATGACCTTGATGCGCCAGAGCTGCTTGCGGAAGTCATCCAGTTGGCTGCGGAGCGAGTCCGGAATGGCCACCTGAATGGGTTTCGAATCGTCCTCGGGTTGTTGGCTTGGATCAGGCATTTTATCGGGGATTTCTGGGCAAAAGACGCAGCTGGAAGCAGACTAAAAGAACGTCCCTACTTCCAGAGGAATTTCGGTGGATTGGCATTTCCTTCAAGCACCTTCATGCAAAGGTTTTGTAAACCAGTGCGAAAAGGAGCCCGAATGGCGGGCAACAGGCCATTTTAGCAGCAAATTCCGTGCCTATCCAGTCCCGAGAACAGCTCGGAAAATCCCTTATAAATCCTTATTTTTTCAGCTCCAAATGGGAACCGGTGCAATCTTCGACGATTTCCTCCATTTGGGCCAGGTGATCCTCGATGACCCGGACGAAGGTGAACTGGCTTCGACAGCGCTCCAAATTGTGCCCTGGGTGATGGATTTTGAAGTAGTGGTCGCCCTGCAGGTAGTCGGTCAGAAAGCGCATGCCGCACTCGAGGGTGATCAGCTTTCCTGAGAACGCAAGTTCTTGAATTTCAGAGGGTTTCAGGAAGTGGGCTGCGGAGAGGTAGCCCTTCACCAGGGCCTCGAAGCGATCGAGTTGGATGCCGATGGAATCGAGGTCGGTCTCGTCCTCGGCCGACGTGGGGCAACAGGAGCGGACCATGTCGCCGAAGTCGTAAAGGGCCGAGCCGGGCATGGTGGTGTCGAGATCGATCACGCAGATGGCCGCCGAGGTGACCTCATCGAGGAGCACGTTGTTGAGCTTGGTGTCGTTGTGGGTCACTCGTTCGGGGATTTCGCCGCTCTCGATCTTGTCGGTGATCCTTGGGCAATCCTCGGCTCGGGCGCGGGCGAAGTCGATTTCGGCCTGAACTTCTGCGACACGTCCCACGGGATCGTCGGCAATGGCCTGCTCGAGGGCTTCGAGTCGTTTGGGAGTATGGTGGAAGTCGGGGATAGTCTCGTGCAGGCGTTCGCCACCCAGTGAGGCGGCGAGGTTCTGGAAGCGGCCGAAGGCACGGGCCGCCTGATAGGCTTGCTTGTTGCAGGTGAGTTCATCGTAGCCGCGGGCACGTTCGATGAAGGGATAGGCGCGCCAGTAGTTGCCGTCCGGATCGATGGTGTAGGGTTTGCCGTCCAGCGTTGGGATGCAGGTGAGCGTGCGGCGATGGGCCTCGGGATGATTCTGAGCGAGCAGGGTTTCGAGAGCGTGAGTGGTGACCCGGCTGACATTCTCCATCAGCTTCAGCGGCTCTTTGAAGACGTGGTGGTTGATACGCTGGATGATGAAGCGGGTCTGCAGGCCAGACTGGTCGCAGCGCGTCAGGTAGGTGTCGTTGATGTGGCCGTTGCCGTAGGGGCGTGCCTCCTTGAAGTCGGCGCGGAGATCGAACTTCGCTGCGACGGCTTCGATGTCGTGTTTAATGCGGGGCGTGGGCACTTGGGTCGGATGGGTGGGCCAGTCAGTCTGACGGGTTAGGCGAGTGATTCTGGGTATTCTCCGGCTTCGATCAAGCGCGCGATGGACTCCACCACGTGGGGCTTGTCCGCGGGGTAGGTAACGCCGAACCACTCGCTGCGGGTCGGTAGCACCGGGCAATTGCTTTGTCCGGACTGGATGAGTTCGTCCACCACGCTGGGGATGTAGCATTCGCTTTTGAGCTCGCTGCCATGGTCTTCGAGGAAGTGGGTGAAGGAGGCTTCCAGGCGGTCGAAGAAGTCCGGGCCGAATAGCCAGAAGTTCATCGAGGCGATGGCGTCGGACGCGATGTCGATGCGTTGATCGTCTGAAGTGCTGCCGCGGACCACGCCATCGGCTTCTCGCTCGATCTGCAGGATTTCCTCCACGCTCGTGAGGGCGTGGGCATCGTCGAGTTGGCAGATGCCGCGGTTGACGTGGCCGTGATCCGAGAGGGTGTTTTCAAGAGGGTAGCCGACCATGGCAGTTTCGCCGCGAGTGCCCTCGGGCAGGCTATTGAAGAAGTCAGTGGCGCGGGCGTAGGCGTCGCTGCCGTAGAAGTCGTCGGCGTTGATCACCGCGAAGTGTTCGTTCACCACATGGCGCGCGGCGCGGATGGCGTGGGAGGTGCCCCATGGTTTTTCGCGGCCCTCCGGCACGCTGAACCCCTCAGGCAGGTCATCGAGCTTCTGGAAGGCGTAGTCGACCTCGATGCGGCCTGCGAAGCGGGCGCCGACCCCTTGCTTGAAGGCCTCGGCGAAGTCTTCGCGGATGACGAAGACCACCTTGCCGAAGCCAGCCCGGATGGCGTCAAAGACCGAGTAATCCAGCACGGTTTCGCCATTGGGGCCCATTGGATCCATCTGCTTGAGCCCGCCATAGCGGCTGCCCATGCCGGCAGCGAGGATGAGGAGAGTGGGCTTGGTCATGGTTACGAGAGACGCGAAAAAATAAACATGCCTTAACTAACCGGTCTCTGGCAATCCCCGATTCCTCGGATGCTGGCTTGATAAAGAGGGGTAGGATGAATGGTATTCTGTCCACCATGCGCAACAGCATCCTTCTGACCATTCTCGCTAGTTTTTTGGTGGCCTTCGCCGCAGCTGCTTCAAACCCCAATGTCATCATCATCATGTCCGATGACGTGGGTTATTCCGACATTGGCTGCTACGGCAGCGAGATCGAGACCCCCGTCCTCGACAAGCTCGCCGCCAACGGCCTGCGCTACACCCGCTTCTACAACACCGGTCGCTGCTGTCCGACCCGTGCTTCGCTGCTCACCGGTCTCTACGCCCATCAGGCAGGCATCGGTCAGATGACCAACGATGGTGGCCAGCCTGGCTATCGAGGCGATCTCTCGCGCAATGCCGTGACCATCGCCGAAGCCCTCAAACCTGCCGGCTACCGCACCTATATGTCGGGCAAGTGGCACGTGACCAAGCAACTCAAGCCCGATGGTGACAAGTCCAACTGGCCCCTGCAGCGTGGCTTCGATCGCTTCTATGGCACCATCATCGGTGCGGGTAGCCTGTTTGATCCGTGGACGCTGACCAAGGGTGAGAAGGCCATCACGCCAGACAACGACGAGGAATACAAACCCGAGCAGTGGTACTACACCGATGCCATTAGCGACTACGCCGCCCGCTACGTCCGTGAGCATGCGAAGGATCATTCGGACAAGCCCTTCTTCATGTATGTCGCCTACACCGCGGCGCATTGGCCCATGCATGCCCTCGACAAGGACATCAAGAAGTACAAGGGCCGTTACGACGCCGGATATGAAGTCATTCGCCAGGCGCGTTACGAGAAAATGAAAAAACTCGGCGTGATCGAGGACTGGCCGCTGAGCCCCGCACCACAGAAGTGGGAGGAGTTCGATGACGACAAGCGTGCTTGGGAATTACGCAACATGGAGGTCTACGCCGCCATGCTCGACTCCATGGATCAGGGGATTGGTCGCATCGTGAAGTCCTTGGAAGAGACCGGTCAGTTAGACAACACTCTCATTCTCTACCTGCAGGACAACGGGGGCTGTTCCGAGGGGCTGGGTCGCAGTGACAAGATGCCACGCTGGGCCGGCGAGGACATCAAGCCCGAGGATGCTCGTCCGATGAAGCCTGACGAATTGCAGACGAGAATGGTGCCCCTTTGGACCCGTGACGGCAAACCCATGCGCATTGGTCCAAAGGCCATGCCTGGCCCCGCCGACACCTACATCGCCTACGGCAAGAACTGGGCCAACGTCTCCAACACGCCCTTCCGCGAATACAAGAGCCGCAACCACGAAGGCGGCATCTCCACGCCGCTCATTGCCCACTGGCCGAAGGGGATCAAGGCGAAGGGTGAACTGCGTCACGAACCCGGTCACCTCATCGATCTGATGGCCACCTGCATCGACCTTTCCGGCGCGACCTACCCCGAAAAGTTTGCCGACCACGACATCAAGCCCATGGAAGGCCGTAGCCTTGCAGGGGGCTTTAGTGGTGACCGCGCCGAGGAGCGCGTGCTGCTCTTCGAGCATTACGGTAAGGCGGCCATTCGCAAGGGCGACATGAAGCTTGTGCGCCTCGGCTATCGCAAGCCCTGGGAGCTCTACGACATCAAGAAGGACCGCTCGGAACTCAACGATCTCAGCCAAGAGAAGCCCGAACTGGCCAAGGAACTGGCCGAGTTGTTCGAGAAGGAGGCCAAGCGCACCCAGATTTACCCGCTGCCGGGTGGGAAGAAGAAGTAGTCTCAGGCACCCGGATGCTGGACAAATGGGGCGGGCTCTGGCATCCATCCGCCGCGATGTCTGAGACCTCCGAACTCCCCAAAGCCTATGAACCCCAAGCGGTTGAGACTCAATGGTACTCCGCTTGGGTCGAGGGCAAGTGCTTCGAAGCTGATCCGAGTTCAGATCAAGAGGCCTACTCCATCGTCATTCCTCCGCCGAATGTGACGGGCATCCTGCACCTGGGTCACGTTTTGAACAACGCGCTGCAGGACATCCTCGCCCGCCGTGCGCGCCAGGAGGGTAAGGAAGTGCTGTGGCTACCCGGTACCGATCACGCTGGCATTGCCACCCAAGCCAAGGTTGAGCGCCAGCTTCGCGAAGAAGAGGGCAAGACCCGCCG
>CAZIPY010000202.1:0-13838 GCA_964541125.1 uncultured Luteolibacter sp.
CGGCTCCACCGCTTCGGGGACCAGCGTGGACCAGCGGACGAGGAAATCTTCGGAAAGAAAGGGGTGCATGGGCGAAACCATGAATCAGCCCCCTCGAAAGGCAAGCAAAGCCGCGTTTGCGATTGATCCCAGACCCGATCAACCTGCTGAATAGACCAAAGTATGTGTAGCCGTCTCCTCATCCTCCTGTCTGCCCTGTGCCTTGCAAGCTGCAGCATCCGGCCAGAGCAAGAGACAAAGACTGTTTCAGAATCTGAATTCATCCTGCGATGGCTGAAAGCGGAAGGGCACGACACCCAAGGATTGGTGGTGAGTAAAGACGGGCCGGACGTCGGTGAAAATCACACCTATCTCCACCGAAATGGTAAATTGGTCGGATACCACAAGATCGACACTATTTGGGAGCGCAGAGGAAAAGAAACCGAAGACCTGACAAACATCACTTCCATTCAATTTGGATATGAACCTTCAGATGAGAGAGTAATTTTCACCATCGAAGACCCGGAGCAAATCGCAGTTTGGTGTGCTGAATACATCAACACGACCGAGCACGCGAAAAACAAGGGGCGCCTGATCCCCTTGACCAAGGACGCTGGCTTTCCAGAACTGCAATGTGAAGCAGGTAAATCAAGTGGCCACTGCTGTTCGATTGGCCTCAGATTCTTCCGAAAAAACAAAGTTGTTCTCACACTCGACGGACATTTGGACACATCTCCAGAATTTGATGGCGGTTTAAAGCGTAACGAGGCTTTACACCGACTAGTCAAAGGGCACGCGCATGAGGCCCTTCAACAAAGGGAGGCAAAAAAGAGAGCGGAAGAGCCGAGCGAACCGGCCGACCCCAATCCTTTCGATCCACAAGGATCAGGATGAGCGTTGGTCGCAGATCTGCTGAAGCAGATCCTTGAAGGTGCGGATTTTCGATCGATTCAATTCGACCTGAAAACTCTGATCCACCTCGTCAAAGAGGACTTCCATCTCACCCGGGGGCACTCTCAAGTGCCGCTGAAAATCCACGTCCAGTTCAATCCGCTCCAGAGGTTCGCGAATGGTTTCGGCGACCACCAGAGCTAGCTCTGTCCGGATCTGCTCAAGATCTCCCGTCTGCAGAATCTCATTCACACGGCTTTGGTTGCCTGCCACCTGCTCACGATCCGCACCAAGCCGCTCATGCCAATAGCCAAGCTGCTGCAGCATGAAGATGATCGCGCAGATAATCCAAAAGATGTAGTAGGCAGACTCTTCAGACATCAGATCCGTTGGCTCATTTGAATTTCAATTCGCTGAGCTTCAGCCCAGCTTTTCCCGGCTTCTTCACTTCTCAATGATGAACTTTTTCGGCCCTACGGGCTGAAACGGATCCAAGGCTGGTTCGGGATCCTTGACCCTGAACTTCACTGCATAGAGGGGCTTATCACCGTTAAAGGGACGCACCTTGAGTGAGTATGCCGCATCTGTGCGCAGGTAGTGAATGTATGTCTCAGGCCTAGTTTGCATGCCAAGATCGCGATATTGGAGAAACGCGTCAGAAGCCCCCTCGTAATGAGCTTCCAACTCCACCCATGACTTCGGCTGCTTCTTTTTTGCGGCCCTGACGCCATCAATGATTTCTTTGGGGAGCACTGGGCGAGCAGACTGCGGCTTGAATAGATAGATCGTTTTCGTTTCCCCTTTTGCGATGGCCACATGAGTTTCCATGTAACTCTCCACCCATCCGATAGGCCCCAACGCCCCAAACCTCACTCGATACTTACCTGCCGGAACGTCCTTGTAGGTGTGGCGTATCACTTGACCCTCCTGCATCACCTCCATTTCAGGCTCAACATCGAATTCAGCATCCGCGAAGGGATACACCATAGCCACTCCATCTCCAGCGGCGGATTCCGCCGGACAAAACACAATCAACTCGCCCGCGCTGACGAGCTTTACCGACATCAGGAACACTAAAGCCCATTTCATGGCAGCGAGCCTATCAGAGTCTGAAAACTATTCAAACTTCAGCTCACTGAGCTTCAGCTCTGCTTTGCCCACCTCTTCGTTTTCAATCGTGATGATGCGGTAGGTCAGAGTCGGGTCTTCGAGGGTGGTATCGATCTCTACGTTTGCGAAGGCCGGCGTCTGGTTGTGGCCCATGATGAACTCCGAGCCCTTGGCGTTCTCCACGAGACCGTGGGTGTGCACATTGGTCAGACGCGCGCTCATCATCTCGTAGAGGTCGTAGGCATCCGGACGCGGAGTTTTGCGGTAGTCCACGCGGTGACGGTCGGCGGCCATCAGCACCACACCTTCGATCTTGTTGTCCCGAATAAAGCCGAAGATCTCCTCGCGTTCGTCGTTAAAGCCGTCCCAGGTGTCTTTTGAGCCCGGCTTCACTCCGGCACTCCACGGCACCGAGGAAGCGAGCATCTTGAAAGTGCCCTTGGAGTTCTTGAGCATCTCCTTGAGCCATTTTTTCTGCACCGGGCCGATCATGGTGCCTCCTTCGCGGTCGCGGTAGTAACGGCAGTCGAGCAGGATGAAGTGCACATCGCCAATGTAGTAGTCGTGCCAAACGCCGGGCTGCTTGTCGCCACCGGCGTAGCTGTGGTTATTCCAGTTGTTGCGGAAGGTTTCGAACACTGGGCGTTTCCAGGCAGGGACATCGATGGCAGGACCACCTTGGCAATCGTTCATGCCAAAGTCGTGGTCGTCCCAGATGGAGGACACCGCGGTGGAGCCCACCAACTTGCGCCAGTCGGGTTGGCTGTGACGGCGGTAGTAGCAGTAATGATTGGTCAGCTGATGCTCCGGATCGTCGATGTAGACGTTGTCTCCCAGCATCAGCAGCGCGAGGGGATCGTACTTATCGATTAGCGACCACATCTTCTCATACTGCGGCGTGTAGCCAGCACATCCTCCGAAGGCGAAGTTGAATTTGGAAGCGGCTCCCTTAGCAGGAAAGGTGCGGAACTCGCGCTTACCGCCCACCACCTTACCATTCACCAGCAGCTCATATTCGTAATCCATGGTGTGATGCAGACCTTCCACTCGGACCACACCCGTAAAATCCTTGTCTTCAGATGTGCGGACAGGGATCACCTTGGCTGCTTCCAGCGGAACCGGCTTCTTGGTTTTGAGCCGAACGGTGACATCGGCTTCCTCAAAAGTTCTCACCCAAAAGGAAGCTGAGTCATGGGTCATGGACCCAATCATGGGTCCATGAACAAGACCCTGGTTCCACTTAGACAGTTTCTCGTAATAGGGCGCGTCATGGATGACCGAAATTAGCTCATGGGCAGACAAGAGGCGCTCCATGGGCAAACCCAATTCCGAGGCCTTCATCGCATGCTTCCAAGCTTTCTCACCATCGCCTTGGTGAGACGCCACCATTGCACGAACGAATTCCTTCTCCGCCTCATCGATGGGGCTGTTGGAGCGCTTGGGAGCCTTCTCAACCACTTCCAAGGTCTTCTCGATCTCGCCCTTGGCCAGATGGCGGACGGCGCCCCGACCGGGGTCGTGCTGGGCATGGATTGGGAGAATGAGGGCGGTGGAGAGGAGGAGGAAGCGTCTCATGGGATCTGGAATCTAGCCAATATACGGCGCTGGGGAAGCCCGCGTTTTCACCCCGATTTCACAATCGATTCATCAAGCTTTCATGGAGGACCTCCAGTCTCCGACCACATTCCCACTGAAATTCACCATGAACAGCGACCCGACCCATACCCAAAACCAACACCCACGGGGCTACCGTCTCACCACCACCCGCATCATCGCCATCTCCTTCATTTTCGTCGGAGTCAGCATTGCCTGGTTTGTGCTGGGCGGCGCCATGAGCAAGAGAACCCAAGACTCCGGCAAACGCATGACCGAGGCGGTCGAGCAGGTCTGGGGCGCACCCCTCAAACAGGCCCACCCCATCGCCTGGTATGACACCGCCGAAGATTGGGAGCGCAAACGCGAACACATTCGCACCTCATCAAGCGACCTCAAGGTCGACCTCCGTTACCAGGCCCTGCGCAAGGGGCTCTTTCTTTACCGCACCTACGAGGTCGATTTCGATGGCCACTACACCATTCCCAATCCGACCGACCGCGACCTGAAGGTCCATGTCTCCTTCCCCATGCCAGAGGGCGACAACAGCTTCATCAACTTCTCCTTCAAGTTTGGTGATGATGAGGCTGAAGACGTGGTTCCCGTGAACGGTAAGATTGAACGCTCACTGACCATCCCCGCCGGTGACAGCGTGCCACTCATCGTCACCTACCGCGCTCAGGGCACCAACCGCTGGGATTACGACCTCAGCGAATGCGACCGTCTGCGCAACTTCAATCTGGCCATGACCACCGACTTCCTCGACGTCGACTTTCCAGACGGCAGCAATTCTCCCACCGACCGCACGGAAGCCGGCGATGGCTGGAATCTGTCCTGGAACTACCCGGATGTCATCGGCGCCCAGTCCATCGCCATGGACATGCCCAAGGTGCTCAACGCCGGCCCGGTTTCCGCCCGCATCAGCTTCTTTGCCCCCATCTCCCTGCTCTTCTTCTTTGCCGTGCTACTCATCATGGGCGTGGCCAAGGGATACGGACTCCATCCCATGCACTACTTCTTCCTCGGAGCGGGCTGCTTCACCTTCCAGCTGCTTTTCGCCTACACCGTGGATCTGATGTCCATCCATAAGGCCTTCACCGTCTCGGCGCTGATCTCGCTGTTCATGGTTGGCGGCTACATCCGAGCCGTGGCGGGCAAGGCCTTGGCCTTCATTGCCGTGCCGGCCCAGCTGATCTTCATGACACTCTTCAGTTACAGCTTCTTCTTCGACGGCATCACTGGCCTAGTCATCGCGATCAGCTCCGTGGTCACCCTCGCCGTCCTGATGAAAGTCACCGCCCGCACCAATTGGGATGAAGTGTTCGCTGTCAGGCGCCAGATCAAGAAGGTCGTCCAAAGCGGCCGACGCACTCCCCCACCGGTCAAACCCGAGCCTGAGCCGAACTCCTGAGCCAGATTGTGGACATTTTAGCCTCCCCTTCAGAGATGCATCAGATCACAGTGAACTTCATGCCTCCCAGCCCGCAAATACTGGTTGTCGAAGATGAACCTTCGATCCGGGACAACATCCAGTATGCACTGGAGCAGGAAGGGTTCGAAGTGGTCTGGTGCGGCACTGGAGGGGAGGCTTTGGCCCGCCTCGAAGACCACCCCCTACCCTCGCTCATCGTGCTCGATGTCGGCTTGCCCGACATGTCCGGCTTTGATGTATGCCGTGAGCTGCGCCGAACCCACAAGACCCCCGTCCTCTTTCTCACTGCCCGCACCGACGAAGTGGACCGCATCGTCGGGCTGGAGATTGGCGGCGATGACTACGTACCCAAACCCTTCAGCCCCCGCGAATTGGCCGCTCGAGTTCGCGCCATCCTGCGCCGCACGGCGGACAATGCTCCGGCTGAAACCACCAGTTTCACCAGTGGCAGCTTCGTCATCGATGAAGATCGCTTCAGCATCCACTACCAAAACCAAGCCCTCGAACTCGGCCGCTACGAGTTTCGCCTGCTGAGTACTCTCGCCCGCAAGCCGGGCCGCGTCTACACCCGCGCCCAGTTGATGGACGCCGCTTGGGAAGAGCCCGATGCCTCGATGGAGCGCACGGTCGATGCCCACGTCAAATCGCTGCGCGCCAAGCTGCGGGCCGTCGATCCCGATCAGGACCCCATCCAGACCCACCGCGGCGTGGGCTACTCCCTAATCGAGCCTTAAACGAAGCTGAATGAGTCTCACCACCCGCATCCTGCTCGTTTTTATTCTGATCGCCTCCCTCGGCTGGCGATTTCTGTTCGAACCCGTGATCGATCGGGTGGAACGGCAATATCTCGAAGCGGCAGAGGAACCCATGGTGGAGACGGCGGAGATCTTCGCCGCCCTGGTCTCGCAATCCCTCGATAAAGATGGCGCCCTGCCCGCCCACCTCAGCGAAGCCTTTGAGCAGGTCCGCGAGCGTGAACTGGAAGCCCGCATCTACAATCTGCTCAAGACCGAGGTCGACATGGAAGTGACGGTCACTGACACCAAAGGCATCGTCCTCTTCAGCTCGGCAAGTGCAGATCAGATCGGCAGCGACATCTCTCGGTTCAACGACATTTCACGCACTCTGGCGGGTCGTTACGGTGCTCGCTCCACGCGAATGGACCCCGAAGATGAGAGTACCTCCGTCATGCACGTCGGGGCGCCCATCCTGATTGACGGCACCATCCATGGCGTGGTCTCGGTCGCCAAACCGCAGGCCAGCATGTTCGCCTTCATCCGGGAAACCAAGGCCCTGCTGCGCAGCATCGCGCTGGCCGGAGTCATCGGCTTCCTCATCATCGGCATCTTGCTCTCGCGCTGGGTGAGCCACCCTCTGCGCAAGCTCACCCGCCATGCCGAAGCCGTGGCCAAGGGCTCGCGCCAGCCCACTCCGAAACTACCAGGCCGCCACCTGCGCATTCTCGGCGAATCCATGGAGGGCATGCGCGACGCCCTTGAAGATCGCAATTACGTGGAGTCCTACGTCCAAACGCTCACCCACGAGATGAAGGGTCCCGTCGCCGCCATCCGTGGTGCGGCTGAAATCATGGACGGCAATCCGCCTGAAGAGCAGCGGCGCACCTTCGCCCGCAACATGCTCGCCGAGTCCGAACGATTGCAGCGTCTGCTGGACCGCCTGCTTGCCCTGGCCGAGCTCGAAAACCGCAAACGTCTCGAAACGCCTCAGCGACTCAACCTCAGCCAGCTCACCTCGGCCATCGTCGATGAATGCAGGACCAAGTCTCCCAACTCCAATTACACCATCCATTTCGCGGCCCCCGAAGAAGCCTGGGTCTTTGGTGAGGAATTTCTGATCAAGACCGCCATCCGCAATCTGTTGGGCAACGCTCTCGAGTTCGTACCCGCTGACCATGGTCAGATTGAGGTCACCCTCAGTCAGCAGGGCAACGCATTCTGCCTGGAGATTCGTGACAATGGGCCGGGCCTGCCGGATTACGCCAAGGACAAGGTCTTTGATCACTTCTACTCCCTGCCCCGCCCCAGCAGCGGCCATAAGTCCAGCGGCCTGGGGCTGTGCTTCGTCCGCGAATGCGCCCATCTCCACGGCGGCAGCGCAGATCTCGCCAATCACGCCGAGGGTGGCGCCATTGCCACCCTCACGCTGCCCTCCACCTCCGATTCATGACCTCGGATTGACGCCGTGACTGGGCATGCCATGCTGGGAACGATGCATTTGAAACTCCCCATCCTCCTCGGGCTCCTTACTTCAACCCTCCACGCCCAGAACCTGCCAGTCATCGAACTGGATGAGGCTTGGAAGAAGAAGATCACCGCCATCGCTCCCACCAAGCCCCAAGTGGCACCCAAGAAGGAGCGCAAGGTCCTGATCTTTTCGCTCGATACGGGCTTCCGTCATTGGTGCAACCCACACAGCGAAGCCGTGCTGCAGATCCTCGGCAAACAGAGTGGTGCTTACACGGCGGTTGCCAGCCGCGACATCGAAGACTTCCGCGCCGAACGTCTGAAGGAGTTCGATGCCGTGGTCTTCAACAACACCAGCCCGGACAAGACCAAGCGCAACGTCTTTCACGACGTGCTGATCAGCAACAAGGGTGAAGAAGGCGCGAAATACAAGGACATGCCGATGGCGGATCGTCAGAAACTGGCAACAACCCTCTACCAGAACATCGTCGACTACATTTCCAATGGCGGTGGCGTAGTCATGCTGCACGGCGCTGGTTCCTCCTTCGCCCAGTCCGAAGAGTTCAGCGCCATCATCGGTGGCAGCTTCACCTGGCATCCGCCTCAGCAGGACATCACTCTCAAGATCTGCAACCCCGAGCATGCCCTGACCAAGCCCTTTGGCGGCAAGCCCTTCGTCCATGTCGACGAGCCCTACGTCTACGGCGGCGCCTATGAGAAATTCAATTTCACTCCTCTGTTGGAGATGAAAAGGGAGGGCATCAAGGACCCCAAAAAGAAAGGCTTTCACGACATGGTGCGCTACGCCGCGTGGATCAAACGCCACGAAAAGGGCCGAGTCTTCGTCTGCGCCCCACCGCACAATGCTCAGAGCTTCGAACGCCTCGAACTTCTCCAATTCATCCTCAACGGCATGCAGTATGCGCTTGGGGATTTGGAATGCGATGACACGAGCCGGCCAAAGAAGTGAGTCAAACTCACCACATCTTCTTGTCCTTCCACATCGCCTTCGGCAGCCACGTACTTTGCTCGGGGTCACGGGCCATCACCCTTCCCTCACTCACGCTCTTGGCAACCGCAGCCTCAATTTCACCGAAGAAACTGACCTCGGAGCCGATCATCGCCCCGATCCGGTTATTGTGCCGATCCATGCGTTGGGTGAGGTATCGGTCATCCTCCATGATATCGGTTACCCATTCGACCGCGCTGGCATTGAGCGTATAGGACACCACCGCACTCGCCAGCGTATGCCGATAGGCATCGAGTGGACCGTTGCGCCCTCCTGGCAGATCCGACTGCAGCACCTTGATCCAAGTGTAACCCAACACAAAGGCCGGGTAAGAAGCCAAGATCAGGAACACCGCGGCGACGATGCTCAGCGGCTTCCACCGCTTCTTCATCCATCCCCACGCACGCCGCAAGCAGCCCTTCATTCCTCGAAATGCTTCAGAGGTTTGATCAGATTGGCCGGCAGCGGAAACATGCGGTCGTAGATGCCGGGCGCCACCTCGGGTTGCTGCGCGTAGGCATCCTTCACCATCTCCATCTTGGCATCGAGGTTGTCGATAAAGTGCAGGGCAAAGGCCTCCGGCGTGCGCGGCAATACGGGCGAACCGAACTCATGGGTGCCGTGATGACTACCAATGAGGTGCAGCAGGTGAAGCCGCACTTCGTCGGACTTGGGTTTGAGATCCTCCCATGCCTCGGCGTCACCAGCTTCGGTCAGCTCATTCCACAGCTTGTTGATCAGCTCGATGCCCATGGGGATGTGACCCATCATCTCGCCGACCAGGTTCTGTTTCTGGGCAAAGCCCTGCTTCGGATAGCTGTTCTCCCACAGTTTGCCGGAATCGTGAAACAGCACGCCGGCAAAAAGGAGATCCCGGTTGAGTTCGGGGTAAACGCCTGAGAAAGCCTCGGCCGAGCGCAGCATCTGGGCAACGTGTTCGACCAAGCCACCGCGACGCGCATGATGGTTTTTCTTGGCGGCCGCAGTGCGGCGGAAGTGCTCGCCGAATTGATTGAAGAAGAGTTCGCATAACGCCAGCAGACGCGGGTCGGTGATGGTGCCGCAGATCTGTTTGATCGTCGCATAGTCGCGGTCCTGCTTTTCGCGCAGCTCGGGGTCGCCAACAAAGAACTCCTCGCAGGCGGCCTCGTCGGCGCGAGACATATCGAGGTCGCGCGCATCGAGGCCATATTGGTTTTGAGTCCAGTGGCCCTCAAGCCGCAGCACCACACCCTCCTCCATGGCCTCCACCGCATGATAGGCCGCCGAATCCGACCAGACCTTGAGCGAGAAATTGCCCGTGGAGTCAGCAAACACCAGCTCCAGGTAGGGCTTGTTGTTCTTCGTGACCTTCGGGACCTTGGCCTGCAGCTGAGCCATCACCGCAGCCGCTGTAGGGGTTTCACCGGCGGATTGTTGGAGAGCGGCAATGCTGAGTGGAGTCACAGTCACAAATTGAACAGTTCAAGTTAGTCTGTCACGTTCAGAGCTGCGTACTTTTTCTATACCACGGAGGGACGGAGGAAACAGAGATCACGGAGGAAGAGCTGATTTTGAGATGATTGACGGCTTGTTCGCCAGCTGGTCGTGTTTAAGATGAATTGTATGTTCAAACGAAAAAACAAGACGGATGAAGAGTCGGATTTCGGGCGAACTTACGGTTGGTTCATCGAACGAGATGGAACGAGAATCGGGGAAATGGACTATATTCGCTGGGATTCGCAATCACAGTTCTGGCACGAGTATCGTCTGACATGGCACGACCCCAATGATACGGTCAAGGGACCCGATGCATGGTTAGAAGCCGGGCTTGTTTTACGAAATCGGAAACACACCGAGGTGATCATCAAAGACTTTCTCGCATCACCCGAACGAGAACCCGGAGTCATCGCAATACGAGGCGCACAAGTCCCTAGCGAAAAACTCTAATTTCTCAGCAGAAATACCTGAGAAACAATCATGCGATCCGTTTTCATTCACATCAAAGAAGCCAATCGCCAGCAGCTTGAAATAACCATCAAGGATCTCGACATCGATGACCTATCCATTGGCTACTATGAAGACCACGCATCGGAGTATTCCCCTCAAGAGAGCGAAAAACTAAAAGAGCGCCTGGGTATTTTCCCGCCTGACATCACTGTAATGGCAGACATCAGCGGAAAGACAGTCGGTTATACGGAAGCATTCCAACTCGCAAAATTCATTCTCAGCAAATTCGAAGGTCTCGTTCAGGATGATAGCGATGGCCTTTGGTCTTTGGACGAGCTGCTAGAGGACAAACCCTCAAAACATGGTTTCTTCATGGAGCGCTCAAGACGTCACGCTGGTCTGCCGATTCCCGAAGAAACCTAGTAATCCTTATAACCCAGCAGAACCCTAGCTCCGTTCCTCCCCTGCCTCCGTCCCTCCGTGGTCAAAAAAAGCCCGCAGTTCTCGGACTCACCCCGGCCTAAAAGTCCAGATAGATCTCAGTCCGGCGGTTGGCACGGCGACCATCGGGATCGTCCGCACCGGTTTCGGTGACGTTGGGACGGCGTGGCTGGCTCGCTCCCTTGCCCAAGGTAATCACCTGAGTGGTCTTCACACCGGCATCGAGCAGGAATTGCTTCACGACTTCGGCGCGGCGCAGTGAGAGCTGCTTGTTGTAGTCATCCGTGCCCTTGGAGTCGGTGTGACCACTGAGGGTCAGCTTCTTGGCCTGATCGGCCTTGAGAATGGCAGCCACGATCTCCAACTGGCGACGAGTGCGTGGATTGATCTCGTCCTCATCAAAACCAAAGTAGAGCGCGAGGGTATCTCCACCCTCGGGATTGCGCACGAAGGGCGAGTAATAGACATCACCACCAGCCACGCGCTGGGCGTAATCGGCAAGCAGCTTGTCGAGGTTGATCTCGGTGACCTTCCATCGAGCTGGGTCGCCACCGAGGTTGAGATTGAGACCAAACTGAGCAGCTTCACTGCCGTCGGTAGCCACCACCGTAGCCAGGTAGGAGGCGAAATCATCGCGCTGGAGCATGGCGCGCAGGGGCTTCTCTTTGCGCAGCTGATACTTGCCCTCCTCGAAAAGGATGCAGAGACCGGCGATGCGTGCATCGGAGACATTCAGGCCATCCACGTGCATGCGGGCGACCTCAAAGTTTTGGGAGAGCACCGCCAAGAGGAAGACCTCAGCGGCCGCAAGTGCGTCATTGGCCGCCGGCACATTGGGATCACTTCCGGGCAGAGTCACTTTCTCGACCACCCAACCATTGGGCCCCTTGACCAGATCCAAGTAGATGCGACGTGAGTCACCATCCTTACCAGCCTCGATGGCCCAGCGGCGGCCCTGATTGAGGCCGAGCTCACCGACTTCGCGCATTTCAAAGAGTCGACCCAAGGCCTTCTGCTGGGTCGCAAAATCACTCAGCGCCTTCATCGATTCGGCGTCGATGGCATTGCCGCTGAGCTTGTTGAACTGCTCCATGTCGAGGTCGTTGAGGGCCTTGGTCATGGCCTCCATCAAGGCATTGGGGTCCTGGCGCAGGGGATCGGGATCCTCACCAATGCCGGGATCGGAATTGATGGGGTCCTGTCCGCCGTTGGGGCCCTTACCGCCATTGCCACCGTTATTGCCATTGGAATTGGCACCATTGTTCCCGCTTGGATCGGCAGCACCCTGCTGGGCCTGCTGATCGCGCTCCTGGATCTCGCGGGAGCGCACGATCCAGATCAGCCCCGCTGCCAGAGCAATCACTGCGGCAATCGCGAACACGAAGTAGCTCGTGCTCGAGCTTCTGCGAACAGCTTCGTGGGGATCAAAATCGGGGTCCATGGACAAGGGAGTGGCGGAGAGGTCGGAAGACAGGTGGGGCGAGGGCTCGAGGCAATCTATCACAAGATCCGCCAAGTGGCGAGCCGGGCCTCATGATTCTTCCACCTTGGGCAGCATGACCTGTACCATTTCTCCATCTCGAATCAGCTGCAGCTGGGTCTCCCCCTTGGCAGCAACCCCCGCCAGCTTCATGAAGAAATCAACAGCGGTCGAAAAGCGGTTGCCATCGATGGAGTAAATCAGATCGCCAGCTTCGAGGCGTCCTTCGGCCAGTTTCCCCGGACGCAGTCCCGTGACCACCACTCCGCGGTAGCCACGCATGCGTTCCTGCACCGACAAACCGCGGACCTCCAGGCCGATGGCGGTGAGCACTCGCTCGATTTCCTCTGCCTTCTGCGATCGATTGGGAACGGCAGCAGTGGCTTCCGGCGTGCTTTCGCCGATAACGGCAGCCACCTTGATGGTCTGCCCCTTGCGCCAGATCTCCATTTCCACCGCCTCTCCAACCTTGGTCGCCTGCACCATGGCGATGAGTTGGGGATAGGTTTCGATGTCTTTGCCGTCGTAGGACAGAATGATGTCGCGAGCCTTGAGTCCGGCGCGCTCGGCCGGCGAATCCGGAGCCACACCCATCACCACAGCACCTTCGCTGCCGGGATACTTGAGCATGTTGCGAGCAAAGGGATCGAGATTGCGCATGCGCACGCCGAGGAAACCGCGCACCGGTTTGCCGCGCATGAGGATCTGCTCGAGCGAATCCTTGGCGTCGTTACTGGGAATGGAGAAGCCCACACCCTGGAAGCCGGGGTTCTCCTTGTCCGGTGAGAAGATGGCCACATTGATGCCGATGATTTCACCACGCAGGTTAACCAAGGGACCGCCGGAGTTGCCGGGGTTGATCGCGGCGTCTGTCTGGAAGAGGTCGCGCTGGCTATCCGAAAGTGAACGTTCCTTGGCCGAGATGATGCCCTGGGTCACCGTCTCGCCGAGACCGAAGGGGTTGCCCACAGCGAAGACCATCTGGCCGACCTGAACCGAGTCGGAGTTGCCGAATTTGAGTGGTTGATAGGGTCCGTTGCTCTGAAGCTTGATCACCGCGACATCGAGAAACTGATCCACGCCAATCACTTCGGCTGCCACTTCCTTGCCGCCGTGCAGGGTGACACTGATCTTCTGCTGGCCAGCCACCACGTGATAATTCGTGATGACGTGTCCCTCTTCGGTGACAATCACTCCCGAACCCTGGCCGGTGGAGGTGTAGGAGCGCAGCTGGGTGCGACCCCAGAGATCTCGCATGCGCTCGGTGATGAATTTCTCGGTGTTGATGCTGACCACCGAGGGCACCACGGCCTGGGTCAGCTTGGCGTATTCGCTATTAAGGCGCGCAAGTAGCTCGACATCGCCAATCTCAAGCGGCGCCTCTGTCGAGAGGGTGTAGTCCTCGGGCTTGAAATTGCCGTCCTGCTGGAAGCCGAGGCGCTCCTTGAGGTCCGCCCAGGAACCACCGCGCTGGAAGTAGCGGATCATGGTCACCGCGCCAAATGCGACGATGAACACGACCAGCAGACCGGCGATGCGGCGCAGGGTTTCTCGCTTGGATGAAGCCATCGGGGCGAAGATGCCCATCAATTATTGGATTTCCAAGCACGGATCTGCTTCAAACACCCCCGCTGGGCTTTACTTCGGGGCCCTCCCTGTCCCATTCTCCCGCCCGCTTTATCCGACCCCCCCCCCCCCCCCAACCCCAGCCCCCCCCCCCATGACCGCCCCCCCGAACCCCCCCTCCCCCCCCCCCCCCCTCCAAGGGAA
>CAZIPY010000203.1:0-5985 GCA_964541125.1 uncultured Luteolibacter sp.
AATGTGAGCGGGATCGTTCATGGTCACCAGCGCCTGCAGGGGCGTGTTGCTATTGATGCGGCGAGCTGAGCAGATGTCGCGAGTGGGAGCATCAAACATCAGGAAGGCGGGATAACCTGCCGTGCGCTTATGATACGTATACACCGCGCGGCGCACGCGATCCTCGCCCTTGGACTCCTTCCACTGGGCACCATTGTAAACCGACTTCCAGACGCCATCGGGCTGTGGCGGATACACCGACGGTCCATACATCTTCTCAGAGAGGATGCCACCGGCAGCGAGGGCCTGATCACGGACCATCTCAGCAGTGAGGCGGACGCGTGGACCGCGGGCGAGCAACTGGTTGCGCGGGTCTCGGGTCACCAATTCCTTCGAAGCGCTCTGCGACTGACGGAAAGTCGAAGAGAGGACCATTTCGCGCAGAATCGCCTTGGTCGACCACTTGTGTTCGAACTGATAGCGCAGAGCGAGGTGATCGAGCAGTTCAGGATGCGTCGGCATCAAACCCGATGTTCCGAAGTCTTCAACGGTCTCGACAATGCCGATGCCGAAGAGCTGCTCCCACAGACGATTGACCATCACGCGAGCGGTGAGCGGGTTGTCCTCGCTGACCAACCACTTGGCCATGTCGAGGCGGTTCAGGCTCGCACCGGTCGCGCCACCGAAGAGCTTGGGAATGCCAGGAGTCACGGCTTGTTCCTTGGACAGGCGGTTGCCGCGGGCGAACACACGCGTCTCCCGGGTCGGGCCTTCCACCATCACGGGTACCAGCGGTCCCTTGATCGCATCGTAAGCACTCTTGGCTTCTGCGTGCTTGGCCCAAACACTGAGGCGCTGACCATCATTCACCAACTTGGCCCAGTCTTCGGATTGGGAAAAACCGATGGTGAAGCGGCGCACTGGCGTGGCTTGAGAGCCGGTGGTGCTGTAACGGTGCTGGAGCTTGATCTCGATGCGGTCACCTTCGTTCACCGCAACCGGCTGTTCCGGCACCACCACAAACCAACGTGGACGGTGCAGTTTGGGGAAACCTCCGAAGTTGCCGCTGGTGGTCATGGCTCGCGTGCCCGTGAGTTCGTCGGCAAAGGACTCCTTGATTTTGACCGGAGTCCGCTTGCCGTCCTTGTTGATGATCACGACATCCAATTGCTGAACCATGGACCCACGCTCGGGCCACTTCTTGGGATCGTCGCTCTCGGGCATGATGCCGAGGCGCAGAGCCTGGAAGGATTGAGCGGGCCCGCTCACCACGTGGAAGGAGCGAACGGGCAGGGTGCCACTCGCTCGAATGCTTCCATCGCTGGTCAGCTGAAGCTCACCGTGGCTTGGCGCAAAGGCATCGGGCTTGAAGGGCTTCCACTGGGCATCGTTGAGGGCCAGTTTGCGACCCGGAAGGTTCAGTTGATTTCTGAGGGCGGCCAACTGCAGTTCGAGCGCCGAGGATTGCTGTTTTTGCTTCGGATCC
Organism: uncultured Luteolibacter sp.; assembly: GCA_964541125.1. Taxonomy (GTDB): domain Bacteria; phylum Verrucomicrobiota; class Verrucomicrobiia; order Verrucomicrobiales; family Akkermansiaceae; genus Luteolibacter. The sequence continues at coordinate 1,466 of CAZIPY010000203.1, forward strand.
GCAGGAACCTTCATCCGCGGATAATCGTTGTCCATGTCGTGATCCTCGCTGCTGTTGAAGAAGGCCGTAAACTTGTAATACTCCTCGTGTTCGATGGGGTCGTAGGGATGAGCGTGGCATTGCACACAACCGAAGGTGGTCGCCTGCCAGGTGGTCCAGGTAGTGGCCACTCGATCGAGCACAGCGGCCACTCGAAACTCTTCATCATCGGTACCGCCCTCGGTGTTGTTCTGGGTATTGCGATGGAAGGCGGTCGCGAGGCGCTGATCCGCAGTGGGATTGGGCAGCAGGTCTCCAGCGAGTTGCTCGATGGTGAACTGATCGTAGGGCATGTCCTCGTTGAACGCGCGAATCACCCAGTCGCGCCATGGCCAGATCGTGCGGCCAGGATCCTTCTCGAAGCCGAAGGTATCAGAGTAGCGCGCGAGATCCATCCACACCGTGGCCCAACGCTCACCAAAACGCGGTGAAGCAAGCAGGCGGTCTACAACGGCTTCGCGCGCAGCCTTGGGATCCTTCTTGTGGGCCTCTTCGAACTCCTTGAGCTTTTCGAGTGTGGGCGGCATGCCGATCAGCGCAAAGGAGGTGCGGCGAAGCCATTCAGACGGCGAGGCTTCCGGTGCGGGCTTGAGCTTTTCCTGATCGAGCCGCTGGAGCACGTAGCGATCGAGCGGAACGGTCGGCCAGCTCTCATTGGAAACTTTCTTCACCGCCACATCCTTGGGCGGCACGAAGGACCAATGCTCCTCCCACTTGGCACCCTCTTTGATCCACTGCTCGATGAGCTGGATTTGCGACTCGGGAAGCGGCGGCCCATGCTTGGGCTTGGGCATCACCTCATAGGGATCACTGTGGCGCATGCGGCGCACCATCTCGGATTCTTCAGGTTTTCCTGGGACGATGGCGCGCTTGCCGGACTCTCCTTCCGCCAGGGCCATATCGCGAAACACAAAAGAGATCCCACCGGCCGCCTTCACCCCGCCGTGACAGGCGGTGCAGTCCTTGGTCAGGATGGGCCGGATGTCACGGTTGAATTCGACATCAGCATGAGCCACCGAGCCGGCCACAGCCGTAAGGGCCGGTATCAAAGAAGCGGCGAGGACTGTGTGGCGCGGCAAAATCATGATCTACGGATAATTCAGCATACGAAATCACCCCCCGCAACCTATCTCGAATCGGTCCCACCTGAACCGATTTTGGACGGGGAGCCCAAGGACCAACTGAGCGCTTGAAACTTCGGAGCCACGGGCGAAAGCTCACTCCATGCCCACCGTCCGTGTCGACCTCGATCAGCGCGCCTACGACGTCATCGTCGAAGGTGGCTGTCTTGCGTCCGCAGGCCAGCACATTGCCGAGCTCAATCTGAACCTCAAGCGCGTGGCCGTGATCACCGACGCCACGGTGGCCGGTTTCCACGCCGACACCCTCATGCAGTCGCTTGCGGAAGCCGGCTTCGACTGCACCCTGCATCAGGTTCCAGCCGGCGAAGCCTCCAAAAGCTTGGCTCAGGCCGAGGGCCTTTGCCGTGAGATGACCAGTCAAGGCCACGACCGTCAGTCGATGGTGGTCGCGCTCGGTGGCGGCGTGGTCGGTGACCTAGCTGGTTTCGTCGCCGCCATCTTCTTCCGTGGCATCCCCTTCATCCAGATTCCCACCACCATCGTCTCGCAGGTCGATTCTTCGGTCGGCGGCAAGACGGGAGTGAACATCACCGAGGGCAAGAACCTCGTCGGCGCCTTCCATCAACCCAAGCTGGTGCTGGTCGACCCCGAAACACTCAAGACCCTCGCCGAGCGTGAGTATCGCGAAGGCTTTGCCGAGGCCATCAAACACGCCGCCATCCGCGATGGCGACATGCTCGCCGATCTTGCCGCGCTCGATCCATCCACCCGTGAGGTGCCCGCCGAGCTGATTGCTCGCAATATTGCTATCAAAGCGCGCGTGGTCGGGGAAGACGAACGCGAGACCAGCGGCACCCGCGCCCTCCTTAATTTCGGCCACACCATCGGCCACGGCATTGAAGCAAGCGTGCCCTATGGTGAACTACTGCATGGCGAAGCGATCTCGCTAGGCATGCGAGCAGCCCTGAACCTTTCCGTGACCAAGAACGGCCTGAGTGAGTCAGACGCCAAGTGCGTCATCGATCTCCTTGAACATTTTGGCCTACCCCTGGTGCTCCCGGAGCACATCGCCACCGACACCGTTATGGAAAAGCTGGCCAGCGACAAAAAGTTCAGTATGGGCACCATCCGCTTCATCCTACTCGACGCACTGGGTAATGCGGCTGTCCACGACACCCTCACGCAGGACGATCTGCGAGCCGCCATCGAGCATCTCCGTCAATGACGGTAGGCGCCTAACGACAGGGCCTTAAAAAACCACGGATTCGACGAAAATCCGTGCATTGGTGCCGAGTATTCGTCATGGATTCCAGCAGCATTCATGTCTTCCGCATCCCACCCCATCCTCAACGCCGATCGCATCCCCGATCACGGGGCACTCGTGATCCCAGGACGCCTTGACTTTGAACAACTTCTGACTCTCGAGAAGCAGTTCTCCGATCGTCCCATTACCTGGCTTGTTGAAGAGCATGCCCAGCACGATCCACTGCAGCGCGCCTACCTCGAAAAGTCCGGTTCTGGCGCCATGTTCTCGGTTGATGACAGCGCTCTCGAAGCCGCCGGCAAGCAACTCAGCAGTCACTTGGAGAACGGAGGTGTGATCATCCACGTGCCCGGCCGTGCCGCCGTCCGCAATGCCTGCTTCAACCACACCCCCGCCGCTGAGCTCGAAGCTCTCTGCGCCTTGAAGCTACCTGTCCTGCCGGTGGCCATCGACCGCCCACGCACGTCCAGCGTCTCGGTGGAGAAGATTCAGTCGCTGCCCGAGTTTGTGATGAGCTTTGCTCACCCCATCCCTGCGGATAAGATCAGCGTCGCCAATTGGCAGCAGGCCATGCTCGAGGCAAACGAAGCCGCCTACAGCTCGCGTTCCATTTTCGATGAGTCGCTGCCGATGACCCTGCTTGCAGGCCTCAAGCGCCACTACAAGTGCAAGGTACTCGACGGCGCCGACGACAGCGAACTGACCTACGACAAGATCCTCGCCGCTGCCATCGCCTTCTCCAAACACATCAAGAAGGAGACCGACGAACCACGCGTGGCCATCGTCCTACCTCCCGGCAAGGGTGGGCTCATCGCCAACCTCGCCGTCATGTTCGCCGGCAAGACGCCAGTGAACCTCAACTTCACCGCCGGCCCTGATGCTGTGCGTTCCTGCATTCATCAATCGGGAGTCGACCTCTTCATCACGGCCGACCCCTTCGTCCGCAAGGTCACCAGCTTCCCTTGGCCGCCGACTCGCGATCTGGTGCTGATCGAGCGCGTTCTGCCCAAGCTCAAGAAGAGCATCGTCACCTGGGCCGTCATTTCCAAGCTGCTACCCACCGGCATCCTTGGCGGTCTGCTGGGACTCAACAAACGCAAGGGCAACGACGAAGCCGCCCTACTCTTCACTTCCGGTTCGTCGGGCGAACCAAAAGGCGTAGTGCTCAGCCACCGCAACCTGCTGGCCAACGTCACTCAGTGCTCCACCCGACTCCACCTGCCGGAGAATTCCAGCGTGCTCGGTTGCCTGCCGCTGTTCCACTCCTTCGGCTGCACCGTCACTCTCTGGTATCCCTGCATCGAGGGCGTGAACCTGGTCACCTACCCCAGCCCGCTGGAAACCAAGCGCCTGGCCGAACTCATCGCGGTTCACAAGATCGACCTACTGCTTTCGACTCCCACCTTCCTGCGTGGCTATATGCGCCGCGTCGACCCCATCCAGCTTTCCTCCCTCAAGATGGTGGTCACCGGAGCAGAAAAGCTGCCGCAATCGCTGGCCGACAAGTTCGACGACAAGTTCGGCATCCGTCCGATGGAAGGCTACGGCCTGACCGAGACCTCCCCTGCCACCAACGTCAACCTGCCCGATCCCGAGCCGGAGAAAAACGCGGTCACCATTCCCTCGTCGCGCAATGGCTCGGTCGGCCAACTGCTGCCCGGTCAGGCCCTGCGCATCACCGATCCCAGCACGGAAGAGGATCTACCCATTGACCAACAGGGCATCATCTGGTTCCGCGGTTCCAACGTCTTCCGCGGTTACCTCAACAACCCGGCCAAGACCCAAGAAGTCATCATCGATGGCTGGTTCAAGACCGGTGATGTCGGTCGCGTGGACAGCGACGGCTTCCTCTACATCGAGGGCCGCATCTCGCGCTTCTCCAAGATCGGTGGCGAAATGGTGCCCCACGAAACCGTGGAGGCCGCCATCAACAAGGCCCTCGGCCTCGACAACGAAACCGAACGCCGCATCGCCATCGTCGGCATCCCAGACGAACAGAAGGGCGAAGCCATCGTGCTGCTCTCCACCCTCGATAGCGCCTCTGGCGAACAGGAATCCATCGATCTGCGCTACAAACTGCTCGATCAGGGACTTCCGTCCTTGTGGTGTCCGAAAACCATTCTACCGGTGAAGGA
>CAZIPY010000204.1:0-6976 GCA_964541125.1 uncultured Luteolibacter sp.
ACATGCTCAAGAGCGACTACGTCATGATCAATGGCCTGCTCGCCAACTACTATGGCATCGAGGGTGTGGTCGGAGATGAATTCCGCAAGGTGAAGTTGCCTCCCAACTCACCTCGTGGCGGTCTGCTCGGCATGGCCGCCACTCATGCCATGGGTAGTGATGGTATCGATAGTAGTCCGGTGGAGCGCGGCGCTTGGGTGCTGCGCTACGTGCTCAACGACCCGCCGCCACCTGCACCGCCCAATGTACCTCAGCTTTCCCGCCTCGCCGACAAGCCTCTCAGCGCACGTGAAAAAGTCATCGCCCACCAAACCGAAGCGCAATGCGCCAGCTGTCACCGCAAGATCGATCCCATCGGCTTCGGCATGGAGAACTTCGATGCCGCGGGCAAGTGGCGCACCGAGGAGCGCCGATACAGCAGGAACAGAAAAGGCAACATGACGCCCAGCAAAGGCACCTTCCCCATCGACTCCTCAGGCCAACTCTACAAGGGCCCGGCCTTCGCCAACTACTTCGAGCTGCGCGACATCATCGCCGGCCGCAACAACGACTTCATCCGTGGCTACTGTGAGGCGCTGATCGAATACGGCCTTGGTCGCCCTACCAGCATCGTGGATACCGACCTCGTCAACGAGATGATGGCCGCTGCCAAAACCCAAAACAACGCCGCCAGCGCCTTCATCCATGCGCTGGTGCAGAGCGAGCCCTTCCGCCGCAAGTAAGTCCCGTTTCCTGACCTTCCCATGAGATTTAAAACTCCCATTTCCCTTTCTTTGGCGATCGTCGCTCTGCTTGGGTTGACCGTGCCGCCGCTGCTTGCGGAGAAGGAGATGACCAAGAAAGAAAAGCGTCAGGCTGAGCGGGAAGCGGAACGGCAGGAGAAGGGTAGGGAGAAGGGCAAGGGAGCTAAGGAGCCCGCTGACCAGAAGGATATCAAGCTGCTCAATCTGCCTCCGTTCTCCGAGGTGAAGAATCCTCCCGCAGTGCCCATCAATCGCAAGTTGTCCCTGAGTGCGCAACAGGTGCAGCAGGGAGCGGCGACCATCGATCAGAAGATCGAAGCCAAACTCAAGGCCGATGGCCAAAAGCGAAACGCGCCCTCAAGCGACTTGGTCTTCGTGCGCCGAGTCTACCTCGATGCGGTGGGGCGAATCCCCACTCCCGATGAGGTCATCGATTTCGTCAGAGACACCAGTCCGAATAAACGTGCGGCACTCATCGACAAGCTGCTCTTGAGCGATGGCCATGTGTCCCATCGCTTCAACTGGTACGCCGACACGCTCCGCATCAAGTCCACCATCAAGCGCGCCAAGTACGGCCTTTACGAACGTTGGCTCAAGGATGGTATTCGTGAGAATCGGCCTTGGGACGAAACCGTGCGCGGCATGCTCGCGGCGGACGGCAGCACGGCCACCAATGGTGCCACCGGATACCTGCTGCGCGACACCGGCATGCCGCTGGACAGCCTGTCCAACACCCTGACGGTTTTCCTCGGTGCCAACATCAGTTGCGCTCAATGCCACGATCATCCGCTCGCTGATTGGACCCAGCGCGAGTTCTATGAAATGGCGGCCTTCTTCGGTGCCACGGACGTCAGTCATCGCGATCCACGCAAAGTTGGCAACCGGATCAAGGGTCCCGGTGGCTTGAGTAAGCAGGATGGCATTGTGGCTTTCTCTCCGAGCATGCACCGGGTCAAGGACACCGGTAAGAACAACTTGGTCTATCCCAAGGACTACGCCTACAAGGATGTGAAGCCGGGCGAGAAGGTCATGCCACGCCTCTTGTCGTGGAGCCTCGTGGATGACAAAAGCCCGGCCTACCAAGTCGATATCAAGAACACCCATACGCTGCGCGATTCCTTCGCCAGCTGGATGACCCACAAGGACAATCCGCGCTTTGCGGCCAACATCGCCAATCGCATGTGGAAAGAGATGTTTGGTATTGCCGTGCACGAACCCATCTACGATCTCGATAACCTCGACAGTGGTTCCAATCCGCCGCTGCTGGCGCATCTCACCGAGTTGATGGTGGCTCTCAAGTTTGATCTGCGGGAGTACCAGCGCATCGTCTTCAACACCAAGGCCTATCAGGCCCAGGCCAACTCCACGCCGGCCATCGGCGACATCGGGACCTATGGCTTTTCCGGTCCCGTGCTGCGCCGCATGACTGCCGAGCAGGCTTGGGACTCCATTCTCATCCTGGCCTATGGCCCCGGCATCGATCAGTTCCAAGTGGACCGGTCGCATCAGACCACGCGCTTTGCGATGAACTTCGATGCCATGCAGTCCAACACCAAGGCGCTGCAACAAACCGCCATGGCCTACAAGAAGGCGGGCTACATCGACGACACCGGCCGGAGTTTCCGCCTGCAGGAAAGAGATTTGGCGGGCTCTGGAAAACCGCCGCTGAAATTTGGCCGCTCCTATGTGCTGCGGGCTTCAGAGCTGCCGCAGCCGGAGGAGGATACCCACTTCCTGCGCATGTTCGGTCAGTCGTCGCGAGAGATTGCCAACGACGGCAGCCGTGAGGGCAGCATTCCGCAAACGCTGATGCTCATGAACGGTGAATTTAAGGAGCTGCTGATGAGCTCGGACTCCCGGCTGATGAAGGCTGTGCGCACTCCCGCAGCCAACCGGACCTCACTGCAGGAAATCTACCTCAGCTTCTTTGGTCGCCTGCCAACGGCCGAGGAGAAGGCGCTTCTGCAGCGTGAATTCAAAAAGGGCCTCACCTTGGAGGACTTGGCCTGGACCCTCTTCAACACTCCCGAATTTTTGTTCGTCCAATAAGACGGACTGCCCACTCTAACCATTGATCCACTCATGCTTCATCGACGACATTTCATCGAGCGCGCCGCCAAGGCCGCCTTCGGTCTTTCGATTCTTCCCAACGCGGTCCGCGCGTCCGAGGTGGCTTCGACCCAAGGCATGGCCGGCTTCGGTTCCGCCAAGCGCATCATCTTCATCAATGTGAAGGGCGGTATGAGTCACATCGACACTTTCGATCCCAAACAGGGCAAGGCCAAGGGTCCGGCTGATGCCATCAAGACTTCGGCAGACTTCCAAGTGACCGAATACCTGCCGCACACGGCCAAGGTGGCCGATAAGATTTCGCTGATCCGCACCATGTCCGCCAAGATCGGCGTCCACGCGCCGGCTCAGTATTTCATGCGTACAGGATTTGCCGAACGCAACACCATCAAGCATCCCAACCTCGGCGCCTGGGCCCAGCATTACCTCGGTGCCAGCCATGACACCCTGCCGAGTTCGGCCTGCATCAACGAACCGCCACGTTATGGCAATGGCTTCTTCGGTCCGACCTTCAGCCCCATCCCAATTCTCGAACCGGCTCGAGGTTTGGCCAACATCAAGACCGAAGGTGGATTGCCGCGTCTCAAGTCCAAGCTCGAGCTGGCCGATGCCTTGAGTCAGCAATTTGTCAGCAAGTATCAGGACAGCAATGTCGGAGCCTACCGCGACTTCTGCAACGAGACCCTGCGCCTGCTGCGCAGTGAAGACCTCAAGGCCTTTGACCTGAATCAAGTTCCCAGGGCCACGCGCGAGCTCTATGGTGATTCCAAGTTTGGTCAGGGCTGTCTGCTGGCCAAGCGACTGGTTGAGGCTGGTGTGCGCTTTGTTGAGGTGACCAGTGATGGCTGGGACATGCACCAGGACATCAAGGGAGACATGGACGACATCGCTCCGTCTTTCGACCAAGGTTACGCGGCGCTAATTCGCGATCTCGAAGGCTCCGGCATGCTCGATTCGACCTTGGTGGTTCTCGCCACCGAGTTTGGCCGCAAGCCGGACTACAAGGGAGCAGGCCGTGGTCACTACCCGCTTTGTTTCACCGTGGGCCTTGCCGGTGCCGGCGTGAAGCGCGGCTTTGTGCTAGGCGAGAGTGATGAGATGGGAGCGACCCCGGATGTCTCCCGCACGGTCGGTGACTTCCACGCCACCATTGCTCACGCCGCGGGTATCCCTCGCGAGAAGGGCTTCGTCACCGCGACTGGCCGCCCCTTCCATGTGGGTGGTGCCAAGGCCAAGCCCATCCTTGAGATGTTTGCATAGAGCTTCTCTTGCGGGATTTAGCGCTTTTTGTTCACCGGCCCGATGGTGCCGCCCGGCACGAAGCTCGACTTGGTGAAGCTTTGTCGGTGGTCGGTCTTGCCCTTGGCGATGTTGTCAGCCCAACGCAGGATGCGCCGCACGATGGGGCGGGTATCCCACTCGATGTGTGCCACGCTCGGTCGGCACCAGCGGAAGGTCTGGTGACCATCGGTGCAGATCAGAGAGATGTCTTCAGGGATTCTCAAACCACGTTTGCAAAGGTGGTGGTGGGCGGCGTGGTAAAGGAAAGGCTCATCGAGAAAGAGGGCCGTCACCGGGGTGGGGCCATCGCAGAGGGAATCAAGAATCCGCATGAGGCCTTCGGCGCTCTCCTCCCATTCCGGCAGGTGGAAGTTGCCGGTCTCGATGCCGGCGGCTTCCAGTTCCGAAAGGTAGGTGCGCAAGCCAATCGCTGGCAGGGGATGGCGGTTCTGGTGGCGGCACAAAAAGGAAATTCGGCGATGTCCCAGCTTGAGTAGGGCGCGTGTCGCCTCCGTCAGGGGTTTGATCCGGTCCGGTTTGGTACCAGGAACGGGGAGATCGTCCATCGGGCCGAAGAGCGCGAAGCAGGGGATGTCATTGGCAGCGAACCACTCGAGGATCTCTCTGGATCCGGAGCAGACCAGCCAGGCGTCGGCTTCTGTTTGCTTGACCAGCCGAGCCACCCGAGAGGACTTCATGCCCAGTTCCGTGAGGGTTTTGTCAGCATAAAAGGGATCGTGGCCGGCCGCCTGCAGCTGGTGAGTGAGGCTGATCATGTAGGCCTCGCCCTTGTCCTCGGGCGAATGTTCCAGATAGGCCACGCGCAGGGCAGTGGGCTCCAGTTTCATGTTCGAGACGATGCGCCGCCTGCGGCCCACGCCCTGATTCTCCAGCAGACCTTCCTTTTCCAGCTGCTCCAAGGCAATCTCCACCGTCTTCTCATTCACGCCCAATTCCTCGGCCAGACGCTGCCTGCCGGGCACGGTTTCGGTCCAGCGGCCTTGGAGGATTTCCTTGCGGAGGTGGCCGACTGCTTGCTGAGAGATGCTCAGAAAGGGCTTTTTGGGCATGAGAAAAACCTGCCCATTAGCTGGTCACCATGCAACAAAAATAGTCATCCGTGAGTTTGACCGTTGGAGAGAAGTTGGGAAAATCAGAGTTCGAAACCACTCCTCTCAAGCAATGATATCCAGACGCCTACTTAGCATCGCCGCCCTCCTCTTGAGTGCCGTGTCTATCCCTTCACATGCGGCGACCATCGTCTATGCCTTTGATGGAAATGTGAACACCGCGACCACCAATGACTTCGGAAATGGTGTTACCACATCCATTTGGAGCATATCAGGCACCGGATCTCAGAGCGGAACGATTGCTAGCGAACGGGCAGAAGGCCCTTTCAAGGATGGCAATATTGTCAACCAGTTCACCATTACCATCCCTGTAGGCGTTACTGTTGATCTGACTCAATTGTCCTTTGATGTCGGACACAATATTACTCAGGGGAGCGGCACAGGAAATCAGGACGCTCCGGGCGAAAATGGCCTAGAATGGGAACTCACCTCGATTACACCTGTTGGCTCTGGCGTTCCTCCGACCAGCGGGTCACATCTGATGACAGCAGGGTTTGCATCATACAACCATGTGATCAATCTGAGCGGATTGACGAATCTGAACGGAACTTCGATCACGTTCACACTAACTGACACAACAGGTAACGAGAACAACAACTTCAACCGCACCTTTTTCGACAATGTGACCGTTACAGGCACGGTCATCCCGGAGCCCTCCACCGCGCTGCTCGGCGGCTTGAGCTCACTGCTCCTCCTGCGCCGGCGGAGGTGAGGCACCGCAACTTTCCCCGCATTCCGGGGTTTGAAAGCAGAGCCTTATCAGATCCATGAAATCCGCCGCCCTGCTGATCCTCACCATCGTCGCCATCCCATCATGAAGAATCGCAACCACCCATGGATTGCCGGTCTGAAGGCATTGGCGCTTTCCACGGCGCTTTCCTCTGCCGCCGTCAGCTCGGAGAACAACCAGCGACTGGCTGGTGTGCTCAAAAAATTTCCCCAATCCGATGCCAACGGTGATGGCGTGCTCACGGCAGATGAGGCCAAGGCTTTCAAGGCTAAGTTTGCCGAGCGGCGCAAGGCTGCCGGTGGTGCCCGCAAGTCGTTGCCTCCGCAGACTGTTTCGGGCAAGGCGATCGAGGGCAAGACCATTGAAGGCCTCAACGGCCTCTACATGGGCCACAGTTTCTTCAAGCCTGCGGCCGCCGATCTTCTGAAGGTGATCCCGGATACCAATGTCATTGAGCACACGGGCTACCTGGTCATGCAAGGTGGGCAGGGCGGCTCACCGGGCTTCCTTTGGGACAACCCGGAAAACCGCAAGAAAGGTCAGGAGTACCTGGATACCGGCAAGGTCGACCTGCTGGCCATGACTTGCTATTCCTCCGAAGATAGTTCACTCGAGCATTTCGCCAAGTGGTTCGATTACGCGATCAGCAAGAATCCTGAGATCACCTTCATGGTCACGCTGCCGTGGTCCAAGGCACCCCACATGGCCGAGCCTGAGTTTCTGGCCGGTGCTGATGAGCGGGCGGCCCTCATGCACGACAAGCTGATCAAGCCGATGCGTGAGAAGTATCCCAAAAACAAGGTGCTGTTCTGCCCCTACGGCCTTGGCGTTTACGAGCTGATGGCACGCCTCGAGAAAGGCCAACTTCCCGGAGTGAAGCACGTGCTCAATCCGGACAAGAAGGCCAGGGCGAAAAGCAAGCTCGCCAAGGACCAATTGGTGAACGACGAAACCGGACACGGAGGAGATTTGGTCACCCGATTGAATGCTCTGGTCTGGCTCCAGACCCTCTACGCTTGCGA
>CAZIPY010000205.1:0-22528 GCA_964541125.1 uncultured Luteolibacter sp.
ATGATTACCGCACCACCAAGATTTCCAAAGTCAACGAAGGTGGGGATGATATCATCCGCATCGACACCACCTTTAACCTGACCACCTGGCGCTACGAGCGTAAAGAAATCGCACCCGACAAATTTCAAAACGAATACGGACGCGTGGATCCTATGGATGGTTTTCAGCCTCTGCGCCGTGAAACCGTGACTAAAACCGTGCCGACTGCAGGCACCCATGTATTTCTCAATGAAATTCAAGAGCGACCCACTCCTGCCTCCGCGTGGTTCGTCGCTTCCGAGGTGGAGACCACCCACGAAAAGCAAATCTATGGCTGGGTGAAGACCAAGGAGGTCATTGATCCTGCAGGAGATGCTTTGACTTCAACTTGGGACTACTATCAACCCGGTGAGGTGACCGGTCCCGGCAACTCGATCCGCGGCCTCGGTTGGATCAAACAGCACAACCGCTACGATGGCTACCAGTCATTCCATGTCTATGGTCTCAACTACGAGAGCGTAACCACTCCTTATCAAGACGATCCCTCAGGCAAGCTCATCACCACTCAATGGAACCCCGGAACCGAAACTCGGACCGTGACCACTACGGTGGGTGGTAAAGTTCTTTCCAAGACGGAGATGGTTTACAGCGGCGAAACGGCTGAACGTAGAGTTTACACTTCTGATGGAGCCTACCTTGCCACCAAAACCACCTACAAAGCCTCTGGCTCAGACTTCGGCGGCAAGCCCGTTAAGATCGAACACCCCGATGGCACCCTCACCACATACGAATACACTCGCCTGACTGGTGGTGGCTTCAAGACCGTCATGAAGAACGGTGCCAATGGTGGAGGCACGGTCAGCTTGGGCATGAGCACCGAGACCATCAGAAATTCGCGTGGTACCGTCATTTTGAGCAAAACCACTAGTATCGGTTACCCTGCTGCCGATGGCAAAATCTTCGGCAGCATGGCCGTGACCGCCATCGATAATATTGGCCGGCCCACGACCATTGAGTATCACCCTGACAATCCTCTGGAAGCTGGTGAGGTCGCCACCGGCGGCAATCCATCTTGGACCACCACCAAACAATATGGCTGCTGCGGTGTCACAGAAGAAACCGACAAGTATGGCATCAAGACTCGCTACGCCTACGACGGTATCAAGCGCCGCATCCGCACCAACCGCATTGGTGTCACCATGGAGACCGTTCGCACTGGCTTCTCTGTCACGACTGGTGGCGTGGAAACCCACTACACCTCCAATGAAAGCCATCGAGTGGCAGAGGTGGTTTCTGGCACCCTAGGTTCTGCATTCCAAGGCACCGCTGCATCATTAATCGGGAAATCCGTCAGCAATATCTCTGGCACCGAAAGTGAATCCCACGCACCCGATCCGACTAGCACGACCGATGGTGCGCTGATTGTTTCGAGCAAATCGGCCACTACCTACCAACCCGGTGCAGGACTCTCCAGCAGCGTGGTCACATCCGTGCCTGACACCAATAATGGTTGGGATACCCAGACCACCATCAGCTATCTGGACGGAAAAACCTCCAAGACCACAGGGGCGCTCAGCCCGGAAATGGAATACTCTTATGCCGTGAATGACACTGGTGAAGAAGTCACGCTATCCTATCTGGACGGGGCCGTTGTCAAAGAAGCAACTCTCTCCCAGTCCGACTGGGCAGGGCGCTCATCCAAAATCAGATACCAAGACAATGCTGAGGCAACTTCGCACTACAACAGCAAGGGCCAGCTCGTACGCGCCGTGGATCCTGATGGTGTTGTCACCCTCTTAAAATACAACACCGAGGGAGAGCAAACTACGAGGGCTATCGACCTTTTCCCTGAGCCAGACCTTACCTACGACAATGAGGTGGATTACATCGACTACGGAACGGATCAAATCAGCTATTCAGAAACTGATCCTGGTGCAGATGGTGCTGACCCCGCTTTCATTACCACTTCAAAAGTATGGCAACCCGGAGATTATAATGAGAATGCTGGCACTATTACCAACACCTACAAGCGCAGTCCTGATGGTCTAAGCAGCTCCAGCCAAGCCCTTGGTGTGGCCAATGCATCGACTACTGTAACTGATCTTCAAGGCAGCAATGGTGATTGGACCGTCACCAATACCTCACCAGATGGCACCAAGCAGGTTCAAACCTACACCGATGGCCTTCTCACCGATTTTGACTGGCTCGATACCAACGACGTGGCAATCGCCTTTGCCGATTACGATCACGATAGCGTGAACCGCCAGATTACAACCACAGACTCCCGCACAGGAGTGGTCACCACCGTCTACCTCAGCCTGACCAACGACCTCGTCGCCAGTGTTATCGATGCCGGCAGCCGCGCCACTGCCTTCACCTACGACGAGCGTGGCCGCCGCACCCACGTCGATGCTCCCGACAGTGGTGGCTTCGCCAACATCACCCAAACCATCTACAACTCAGATAGTACTGTTGCCGAAATAACGGGTGAGAAAACCTACCGCACCACGTACACCTACGACTACGCCGACCGTAAGGTCAGCATGACCACCTACGGTACTCAGCAAGCGACTACTTCTTGGGTTTATAGTGCAGACCGTGGTTTCCTGACCACCAAGACCTACCCAGCTAATGGCGGTGTTCAGCACAGCACCACTTATACTTACACCGATGCCGGTCGCCTACTCACCCGCGCCTCGGCGCGGCCTGATGCCAGTGGCGTGGTCGTCACGCACTACGGCTACGACGATGCGGGCCGTCTCGTCTCCATCGACTACGATGGCAGCACTCCAGACGTTGTAGTCACCTACGATTCACTGAGCCGTAAAACTCAAGAAACTAACGGTGTGGCCACCTGCGACTACACCTACAGTAGCTCAACACTGGTGCTAATCAAAGAAGACATTTCTTACGACTTCATACCAGGAGGCACGCCTGAATTCTCCCGCACTATCGACCGAACCCAGGACGCCCTCCTGCGCAGCAGTGGATGCGTCCTCAAGGATGGAACCACCACCGAGCAGGAGGTGGCATATGCCTATGGTGCAGGAGATGGGCGACTGGAAACCGTCAGCAAAGTCATTGCCGGAAACCCCAATCTCGACTTCAACTACGCCTACGAAGCGAAATCAGCAAACCTCGTAGATACGGTTACTGGCCCTGTTCACACCGTGGATAATAAATGGGAAACCACCCGTAACGTCCTAGACGCCAAACAAAACATCGTTGGTGGATCGGATGTTTCAAAGTATGATTATACTGTCAATAACTACGGTCAGCGTACGGACGTAGCGACCAGCGGTTCTGCGTTCACTGGCACACCGACCTGGGCATGGAGCTACAATGCCACCGGTGAGATCGTTTTGGCGGACAGTACGCACAACAGCTACGACCGCGCCTACAAGTTTGACGGTATCGGCAACCGCCTCGAAGCCGTTGATGGCGCCACCAGTGTCAGCGGTACCGACAACTACACCCCCAACGCGCTAAACCAATACAGCGCCATCGGCTCCATCAACCCAGTTTACGACGAAGATGGCAATGCCACCGCCTACCCGCTGCCAGCGCATCCCAGCGCCAATAGCAGCCTCGAATGGGATGCCGAAAATCGTCTCATTGAAACCACTGTTAATGGCACGCTCACCACTTACGACTACGACGCCATGAGCCGTCGCATTCGTAAGAAGACTGGTACCAACGAAACCGTCTATGTCTACGACGGCTGGAACCTCATTACTCAATACGAAACCAGTTCCTACACCCTCGAGAAAACCTACACCTGGGGCATGGATCTCAGCGGCTCCATGCAGGGAGCTGGCGGTGTGGGTGGACTGCTCGCCGTGACCGAGGGCAACACCCATTACTATCCTACCTACGATGGTAATGGTAACGTCAGCGAATACCTCGATGGCACCGGTTCCGATGTGGCTCACTACGAATACGATCCCTTCGGTCGAATTGTGGATGATAGTGGAACCCTGGTAGCAAATTTTGAATTCAAATTCTCGACCAAGCTCCAGGACGCCGAAACCGGACTATATTATTACGGCTATCGGTATTACGATCCGGAGACGGGTAGGTGGTTGAATCGCGATCCGATTGAAGAGTCAGGTGGATTGAGCCTTTATGGCTTCATTGGGAATGATAGTATTTCTGGTAACGATTACCTTGGGCTTCGCAGAACACTCAGCGGTGAACGCCATCATTGGTTTCCGCAGAGGCATAAAGATAAAATCGCTGAAATATGTGGCACGGATTTCAACATCCATGACTACACGACACTGATGAGCGGTTGGGCCCATTATCAGATTGAGCGTATCTGGAATTACTACGGTATTATGGATGACTTCATGGATACATCTCCTGATTGCTGTGGACTTCTAATGTTTGTGAAACATATGATGAATGTTTCATCTATGGAGTTATTGATTGCCCGACTCTTTGGCGGAAGACATGACTTCTGGCAAAATTTATCTGGACTTGATCATGGAGGTAACGTGGAAGAATTCATTACTAGAAATGGAGGCTTCGATGTGCCTTCTCCAGCGCTAAGAAATTTCTATGTGAGGGGAGAGGGCTCAGCAAGCGGGCCTGATAACAATGCAATGTTGGATAGAGAAATTGAGAATAGATGCCGCGGTAGGAAGCGCCCGAGAAATTGTGCGCCAACAAAATCATATCTTGGAAATATTAAGCGATGGAAAGAGCAGCAGCAGATTGCTAGGAGGCATACCGCGAGGAATGTAAATTCAAATTATCTAGAGGCTCCTACTCCGGAAATGCAGGAGCGTATAAATCGCGACAATGATGCAGTTCGACGAGATGTAGATTATCGCAGGCTATATGAAGTCAATCGTAAACCAATCAATGAACAGACTGCGAGAGATATTAGAGAGCGAGATCAAGCGATAAGAGAGCTTCGAGGCAGGCATCCATATACGACTATTCTCCCGCCAGTGGAGCGCACTGTAACGCCTTATAGTGCGCCGGGTAGACGTGTTGTGAGAAGATGAGTGGATATTCTTGTTTATTTAGTAAATAGATTAATCAAAACCATCACTTGGATTTTTATGGTAAAACAGTACCATTATATTTAACGACATTCTGGATGCCGCATTATGCCTCGGAATATGAGTTGTGACTAACTGGGGCAGAGGCGAGAAGCTTGTTGATGTTTAAAAGGCTGATAATATGAAATACCCGAAAGAGAAATGCTGTGACTACGAGTGGGTTAATGGCGCTTATTGTGATGTAATGCCCCATATACTATCATCCGATGATCCTAACAACCTCCTCGCCAATATGGAGCCCTGGAAAAGAAAAGTTTTTTATATAACATCGGCGGTTTTCGACACGTTGAGCTCTGGGCTTCATGGTTACCTGATAGGGCCTAATGGAGATGATTTTGAACGAGCTCTTAAGGTAGCTATTGAAATTGAAGCGTCAGATTTCGCAACGACTTTAAGCAATTTTAAGAACTTGTTTCCTGATGGATATGTCCCTTCAGATGAAGGCGCGCTTTTTGATGCGATTGATGGAATCCTGAAAACTAACAAACTTAATAGTTTGGATGACCTCATCGATATTACGATCGATAATGATATTTGGAAACGGATTCGAGGCCTTCATGGGTAATTTCTCTAGTTGCCAATAGTTGAAATTCTACCGCAATGCTTGCATTGAGGGTGTAAGCTATAAGATATGTTCTTTGAGGATGCTGTTAGAATAGTGTTCTTTTGAGGATATGATGTGATGGAGGTGGCCAGACGCATGTAAATATTTTCCAAGTGGTCCGGTAATCTAGCACTTCAATTCAAGTGCGGTTGATCGGAGGTTCGTCTTCGCTACGAAGAACGTGAAAAATTCAACATGGTTCTGCTCATGTAGGAGAACTTTACCGGATGTCGAGTTCTCGCCTGCCGCATTATGTCCAAACACTTCCACATCCTCCTGGCAGTGCCACCCACGCCAGAAGAAGGCATCAGCGACCAAGAGCTGCTCAAGCGGCTTTCTGCGATCTATGGCGGAGCTGAGGTTAACGCAGTCGCATGGGAGCTTGAACAGGCCGCTGCCGAGTAACACCGCCGTGAAATCCACGAGCGCTACACCTAGCGCATGAACGACCTTAGCCAGTTCATGAAAAACCTCCTCCAGCGCTTTGCCCGCTGGTTCAACCGCTGTAACAGCCGCAAGAGGACTCTCTGGGAAGAACGTTTCAAGAGTGTAATCGTCGAAGGCGGCCACGCCGCCCGCACAATGGCCGCCTACATCGATCTCAACCCCGTCAGGGTAGGCATGGTCGAAGACCCCGCCCAGTATCATCGGTGTAGCTGCGGATAAGCCATTGATTGGGAAGTAGCGAAAATATAAACTACATAGAGATGGAGAACTCGATACTACTGAGCAGGTTCATGGGGTATGAGGCCGCCCTAAAAACAATTGAATCTAGAAGTTTTCGGGTTGGTAGATTGAGGGAGCTGAATGACCCCTTCGAATGGCGCGTGGGAATGAAAGGTTACGTGCCAGAAGCCGAGAGTATCGTTCATTCATCTATGAATAGTTTTATCGATGAAATGAGCTCAAAATTCGGAGTAATTTGCATGAGTGGTACGCACGAGGACCCAGTCCTGTGGTCTCATTATGCCGATAATCACAGAGGGGTAGCATTTGAGGTGGATTACCTAATCAATGAAGCCCTTATGAAGGTGGAATACTCCAATGACCGGCCGGTCATGGATGTTGATTGGATTCGTGATATGGAATCATTTTCCGATAGAATGAGGCCGCTTTTCCTGAAGATGTATCGACAAAAAGCTTCAAGCTGGTCGTATGAGAGAGAATATCGAGTATATGTAGATTTGAATGATTGTGATCCTATTGGCGGACATTATTTTAGTCGGATACCTGAAGACTTTCTTAAGCGTGTCGTGCTGGGCTTTCGCTGCCCACTGGAGGTGGCGTACGTTCAGAAGGCACTTGAAAAGACTGGCATGGGGGATGTCGTCGTAGCGCGAGCTAAACTGGATCAGACCTCATACAAGATATTGAGTTAGCCTAATGGCATCAATGTCATATTGACTGCGGCGGCTAGTTAACATGGACCGCGAGAGTGAGCCTTGTAATATTATTTTCCATGAAAGCGTTTCTGTTCGCGTCGAATAATGAATTCAAAGGCAAGTTTAACGTGTCCAATGAACTGTCGTTGGCGAGCGACTTTAGGGAGTATAAGAAACATATCCAGACAGTGGCCTATGATTACGTCGAATATGACGGCAAGACTTGGACTGTGGTTGATGGAGAATCAGGTCTCGAGCTAGCTGTGGGTCGAATTGATCCAGTCCCCTCCATACCCAAGAAACCTGCTCCCAAGGTGACACTTCCCATATCCACAACGGACATCCTCCCAGGGCATGAAATCACCGGTAACGTAGGAGTGGTATTTGGTGAAGCCGTCATGGGAGCAAATGTCCTCAGAGATATTGTAGGATCATTTACTGACTTCTTTGGCGGTCGTTCAGGTGTATATCAGTCCAAACTTCAAGACGGCCGAACAATTGCAATTCAGGAAATGATGGACGAAGCCTGCCGGAAGGGAGGAAATGCGGTTATTGGAGTGAAAGTCGATTATGAGACTGTTGGTAGCTCGTCTAGCATGTTTATGATATGCGCGAGCGGTACAGCTGTCGTGATTGATAGTGAATCTACTGAGAACGGCAGCTCTATTGGTGGCCGCGTGCCTACAGAAGAAGAGCTTAACCAGCTCCCCTGAGCCTTCATTCTCATCGGCATTTTCGATATCAGCTTCTAGCTCAACTTCCATTTTGTGTTCATGCCGATTACGGCTTCCCTGTGACGGAAGTGTTCACTAGCTCGCTTGCGTTGAAATCAAGGCTCACCAAGCTCTGATGGGGTATTTGTTTCTTTATTGGTCTTAGACTGGTTGTCATCCGATAGACGGCGCTGGTTCTCGAGCATATCACCCTGGACCAGCATGATAAACAGGAGGAATGAACTCAGCGTCATGGCAATCGGGATGGCCACATGAATAATAATGTTACTTCGGGTTGGAGGATCTTCGTCATTTAGAAATAGGTGACAATTGACCGCCAAATACACGAACATGCAGATGATTCCGAATGTAGGCGCCAACTCAAAGTAGATCAGCCCCAGGCCGACCAGCGGCAGTAGCCCATAGAGTAGCTCTTTGATAAGGCTAATGGCATTTTTTCCAGTAAAGTTAGTATACCACTGTACTCCCTTTTTAATACCGGGAATGAGCACTCTCAAAAACAGAATAACAGCCGTGATCAGTCCAAGAATCGCTGTCGTGAAATTAATATACGCCGTAGTTTCTGGATCTGACATAATAGGTGTCCCCATATTAACAGAAAGAATCTTGGGTGTCGAGACGGCTATTTTGCGATTTTCCTGATCATCAGCAATTGCCCCACCCAAGCGATGTGATAGAGAAGTTGATCCCCAATAGGCACGCGCAATGCACCAACAGGGTTTTGAAACTCCTGTAGACAAGATATTGTGTCTTTAGAGGCTTTAGGGTGGGCTGAAATTGCACGAAGCTGGACCTTCCGAGATCGGGCCTATCTGATAGTTATATGCCTGTATGGGACTTCAATTGATGGCCTTAATTGCCTCAGAAACTTCGAAAGAGCGGATCACGATCAAAACTGACCCGCCTCTGACTGATGCAGTGGCTGATCAATTATATGCCTCCCACCGAAAGGCTGATTTTCAGGTCTCTCAGGAAGACGGGAACTTGGTTCTTACTGGCAATGTCTTTCCTCCGAACCCCGTTATTTACGACCCGCTGAAAGAACTGCTTTCTGAGGCATACGATGAGGTGCAGAACCGAGAAGCGGCGATCGAAGTGGCGCACATAGAGGTGGTGAAGAAGATTGCAGAGGCTGCAAAATTGTCTATCACGGACTGATTTCTGTTTATTGAGCTCTTGGAAATCCCCGCTCTGGACTTGGGCGTCAGTTATACTGCACTTCAGCTTCACTCAACTGTGTAAGAGTCCGCAGGAGATGTATCCGCGGATGTGGTGTGATTGAGTGGCGTCGACCCCGTGGGTTCGAATCCCACCCTGCACTCTACATGCAGTATGGTTGGATTGTGGCGAAATCCATATGGTATATAGTTTCTGTTCAATGGAACACCACCACATATCGTGTTATGAATTATTTGACAAATTTCGGTGCCGAGTGGCTGGAACACTGTAAATTCGGGGAAAAGTGATGAAAATAGGAGACTTTCGTGTAATAATTTACTACAAAATGTCGCACTATTTATTGACATCCGCACCCGGGTGCTTGAATTAATCCATCCGCCTTCGGTGGTCTTACCAGGATCAACGTGGGCCACCCCAATACCCATCATCATGAGCCAATCCATATCACTAGATAACGTGCTAGTGTTAAAGCACGACAAAGAAGGTGTTTCCAGTCAGCCTGTCAGCATTCCCCAGCCGTCTCCATGCGGCCAAAAGAATGCCAAAGGTAACCTGAAGTCCTACCCTGACGCCACGGAATGGCGTAGAGCAGCCTGGGAAACAGGGGCGCGCTTTCGACTTGGACTCGATAAAAAATGAACGGCATTTCATTTGAATCCTTCTACGACGAAGATCCCAAAAGGGGCTTCGTCGTTTTCCTTTGGTGGCTCAATGACTTTCTTGAGTCATTTGGTCACAAGGTAGCTATAGATGAGACCAAGGCCAAAGCTCTCTTCAAGGAGCTCAGCAGCCGAAGAGGTGAGGGCTTCCCCGCAAATGGCGGCTACGTTGATGCCAGCCCCTTCAAAAAGGCTGCCTTTCTCTATGTGTGCCTGCATATGGAGGCGTTCAATCCATTTGTGCTCACCCTCCCTCGCGAAGGAGACGAGACCCAATTTGAGTCGCCGTCTCACATCTCAACCATCATCGGGTTTGCGCTTGTTCAAGCCTGCTTGGATGGCGCCGAAATAATGAAAAACGGCAACCCTGAGGTATTGGGCCAGAGGATCGATGTCTCCGATCATTACCTCACTGACCTTATTCAAGCATCACAGGGAATTACTCTGGAGGGACACTTCAAGACCTATTCGCTACTTTTTGAGAGCCTTGCCTACCAAAATAACACCGGCATTTCTTACGAGAAGAGGTTCAACTTGGACACTAGCGAAATGCTCACTGATAGGCCATATTGGTACTAGGTTAACTACCCGATTGCTTGTTGCCCCTCTTTTTCCGACCGCTTAAGACAGAGGGCCTCGCATCCAACCTCACGGGGGGCAACCGTCGAAGATGGGGTAACCGCAATGCATACTTCGGTGCATACCCAGCACTCAGAATGCATACAATTTGGGTCCACTATCCCCGTTCCGATGGTGCTGTTAAGAGTTGTAACCAGCTGATTTATCAACACATAGCAACACTTAGCAAAAGGGTGGGATGTGTTTAGGAAACTCTTGTTCTATCCGTTGAACTACGGGGGCTCGTGGGGTGTTTTGAATAACGACAGCGGCGATCCGCCGCAAGTCATGAGTCCCTATTGGAGCCCCCAAATTTGCCTACTTCCACGCGCTGCGAGGCATAGATGCCTTTGTGGCCGCTGCAGTAGTAGGCGATGATGCAGGCGAGGCCGAGGTAGACGCCGATGCCGGGACCGAAGAGCTCCATGCCGAGGATGGTGGAGGCGATGGGGGTATTGGTGGCAGCGGCGAAGATGGCGACGAGGCCAATCGCGCACATCAGGTCGACGGGGGCGCCCATCCAGATGGCCAGTGCGTTGCCGAGAGCCGCGCCAATGAAGAAGAGGGGGGTAACTTCGCCGCCTTTGAAGCCGGCGGCCAGGGTGATGACAGTGAAGGCGAGTTTCCAAAGCCAAGCCGTGTGCGGGACATCGCCATCACTGAACATGCCGGGTAGGGTGATGGCGCCCTCACGGCCGGCGAGGGTGCCGAGGCCGAGGTAGTCGGATGTGCCGGCGATGAAGAATAAACCAATGACCAAGACGCCGCCGACGGCGGGATGCAGGATGGGGATTTTGATCCAGCGCTTGAAGCCATCGCTCAACTTGTGACAGCTCCAGGCAAAGAGCATGCCGACGAGACCGAGCAGCACCGCCGCGATGGCGACCTTGCCGAGCAACAGGAGGTCGGGCATGGCGGCTAGGTCCATGGCCGCGACTTCATAGTGCGTGTGGGTGATGCCCCAGGCCATGCAGACCCAATGCGCGACCAATGAGGCGACGAAGCAGGGGATGAGGGCGTCGTATTGGAGGCGACCGATGATCAGGACTTCCAAAGCGAAGATCGCCCCGGCCACCGGCGTGCCAAAGACCGAGCCGAAACCCGCTGCGACCCCGGCCATCAACAGGAGTCGCAACATGGAGGGGTCGATCTTGAAATATTTTCCGAAGGCCGCAGCGATGCTGCCACCCATCTGCACGGCCGTGCCTTCACGTCCGGCCGACCCACCAAATAAGTGCGTGCCCAACGTGCCGATCAGCACCAGTGGCGCCATGCGGCGAGGGACGCCGCCGCCGGGTTGGTGGATTTCGTCGATGATGAGGTTGTTGCCCTCCGACGACTTGCCACCGAAGCGGTGATACATCCAGGCGATGGCGATGCCGGCCACGGGGAGTAGGTAGAGAAGCCACGGGTGTTCGAAGCGCACGCGGGTGAGAGCGTCCAGGCTCCACAGAAAGAAAGCTGAGGCCGAACCCACGACAGCCGCCATCGGCAGGAGGACGGCGAGCCATTTGAGAGTGGCGAGGGTGCGGCGGACCATGAACTTCCGGAGTTTTTCAGAGAAGTTGGTCAATTGGCAGCTTCAAAAACCTTGGTGAGGTGCTCACGGCCCATCATCCTGCCTGGGAATGAGTTCCAGTCCCACAGTCTCGGTGGTGATGCCCCTGCGTGATGCGGTGGGCACACTTGAGATGGCCATCGACAGTGTGTGCGAGCAAACTTTCTCAGATTGGGAACTCATCGTGGTGGATGATGGTTCGAAGGATGGTAGCTCCGACCTTCTCGATGACTTGGCTACCAAGGACGAGCGCATACGCATCGAACACACGGCAGCCCATGGGGTGGCACCAGCGATGAATCGCGCCTGCGAGTTGGCGCAAGGGGAATGGATCGCGCGCATGGACTCCGACGACTGGATGCATCCTGAGCGACTGACCAAGCAGTTGGAGTACGCTCGTGAACATCCGGAGCTTGGAGTGATCTCCTGTCGGGTGGGCTTCGGTGGCGAAGGGGAGGGCTATGGAGCCCATGTCGATTGGCTCAACACAGTGATGGATCCAGAAACGATCGCTCTTCGACGTTTTGTCGAGTCGCCCGTGGCCAATCCCTCGGTGATGTTTCGCCGCGAGTTGATTGCCCAACATGGGGGCTGCCTGGATGGTGAGTTCCCCGAGGACTACGAGATGTGGTTGCGCTGGCTGGATGCGGGAGTGCGCTTCGGTAAGGTGGATGAAGAACTCCTGATCTGGAATGACCCGCCGACGCGACTCACTCGCAACGATCCTCGCTACGCGGTGGAACGTTTCTATGAGCTGAAATGCGAGTGGCTCGCCAAGTGGTTGCAACGCGAAGTAGCAGGACGCGAGATCTGGCTGTGGGGTGCGGGCCGCGTGACGCGTCGGCGCTTCGAGAGTCTGACAAGTATCCATGGCTTCATCGACGTCGATCCCAAGAAGGTGGGCGGCCAGCGCGATGGCCGGCCAGTGCGCCTTCATAACGACCTGCCGGACAAGGATGAGGCTTTCATCCTCGTGGGCGTTGGTAAACGCGGTGTGCGCGAGGAAATCCAAGCCCTGCTGGAGGCTCAAGCTTGGGTGGAAGGACGCGATTACCTGCTGGTGGCTTGATCTGAAAGGTCGGGTTGCTAGCTTTGCTGCTGTGAGCATGTTGATCCGACTTTTTCTGGTGGCCGCGCTGTTGCTGCCCAGTCTCTCTGCAGAAAATGCCATCGAGGGTCTCAGGCCAAAGTTGGGTCTGCCATTCACCGACAACGCGATTCTTCAGCAAAAGATGCCGGTCCCAGTGTGGGGAACGAGTTGGCCGGGTGCTCGGATTACGGTGGAATTCGATGGCCAGACCAAAACCACCAAGGTGGATGATAAAGGGAAGTGGCGGATCGCTTTGGATGCGATGGATGCCGTGAAGCTCAAGACCGTCAATGACACGGTGCCGGGAAAGGCCATGACCATCACCGCGAATAGGGACGGCAAAACAACTTCTGTGGAACTGAAGAACCTCGTGGTAGGTGATGTCTGGATCTGCGCCGGTCAGTCCAACATGGCAGGTGCCATGCGCCGTGCGGTGCACGTGAAGAATTATCCGCCAGATAGTATTCCTAAGGCGAACTATCCCTCGCTGCGCCACTACTCGAGCAAGGAAGGTAAGTGGTTGGTCTGTACGCCGGAAACTGCGGTGGGAATCTCACGGGTGACCTTCTTCTTTATCCGCCGCGTGCAACAAGATGCTCTTGTCCCAATGGGGGTGATCACCACTGCCGTCGGAGGCTCCAATATTGAGAGTTGGCTCAATCAGGCGCCCCATCCCGAGGGCGGCAATTACACCAAGCTGCTCAAGCCTCACGTTGGCTACGGCATCAAGGGAGCCATCTGGTATCAGGGTGAGAGCAACGCCAACGACAAGCGAGCCTACCATCCCAAGCTGAAGTCTTTGATCGAAGGTTGGCGCGAGGCCTGGGGTCAGGGTGACTTTCCGGTGCACTATGTGCAATTGCCTGGTCAGGGCGCGGCCGCAGATAAGACGAGCCCGGCCGGTGGTGATGGTCGTGCCGAGATTCGTCAGGCCTATACCGACACTCTTGCCGTGCCCAACACCGGGATGGCGGTGACTCTCGACATCGGCACGCCCGCCGAGCATCCGCCTAACAAATACGATACTGGAGTGCGTCTCGCGCGTTCAGTTTTGCAGAAGGTGTACGGCGTAGACGTGACCACCAGCCCGCTCTACGTCGGCCACAAGATCGAGGGCGACTCCATCCGCGTATCCTTTACCAAGGATGCCAAGGGTGGCTTGATGATTGCCAGAAAGGCTGATCCCGCCAAGTTGCCCGACTCCTTCCTGCCGCCCAAGCCCACGCCGGATACCACGATCGATTGGCTGGCGATTCAGGCCAAGGATGGTAACTGGCATTGGGCCGAGGGAAAGGTCGATGGCGCCGAGTTGGTGGTTTCAGCGGAAGGCGTCAAGGAGCCCATTGCCGTACGCTACGCTTACACCGGTCAGCCCTACGGGACGCTACTCTATAATAAAGATGGACTGCCGGTGGGTCCCTTCAGCACCTGTGGTTACGACGCGAAAGGAGGTGAGAAATGAGAGCCGTTCTTCTGCTTCTGTTGGCTGCTCTTACCGCGGCGGCTCAACCTCCGGCGCCTTTCGACAAATACCCGGAAGCCAAGCCGCCCTACTACCGGGTGCGCTATGAGCCTTCCGAGAAACCCGGTGAGCTGATTTTCGGCGTGAAGTACGCTGTGTGGATTCCCGAAGGCGTCAAACAACTGCGTGGTGTCATCGTCCACCAACACGGCTGTGGCGAGGGCTCGTGCAGATCCGGCCTGACTGGAGCCTGGGATCTGCATTGGCAGGCTTTGGCGAAGAAACATGACTGTGCATTGCTTTCTCCCTCCTACGAACAACCGCAGAAGGCCAACTGCCAGATGTGGTGCGATCCGCGCAATGGATCGGCGAAAACTTTCATGCGAGCCTTGGTCGATCTTGGGAAGATGTCTGGTCGCCCGGAACTCGCTACCGTGCCATGGGCGCTCTGGGGGCATAGTGGTGGAGGTCATTGGGCGGGCGGCATGACGCTCCTGTATCCAGAACGTGTCGCAGCGACGTGGCTGCGATCGGGTGTGCCGCTCTTCGAACCCAAGCCCGACCGCCCTCAGATCAAACCTTACAAGAATATCTCCAAGGCTTTCCTCGAAGTGCCCATCATGTGCAACCCCGGCACCAAGGAGGGAGTCACGGTCAAGGAGGGCAAGTTCAAGAACGTGTGGCCGGCGAATCAGAAGTTCCTGACCAAGTTGCGAGGCATGGGCGCGCCGGTAGGTGTGGCCATCGATCCCTTGGCCGCCCACGAATGCGGTCATCAACGTTACTTTGCTATTCCTTGGTTTGACGCCATGCTCACCGATCGCCTTCCGATCAAAGTGGGCGAACCTCTTCGCAAACTTTCACGCAAGGAGGCGCACCTCGCGCCATTTCTCGGCAAGAAGGCGGTGCCTGCTGCCGAGTTTAAGGGAGACAAGCTGCGTTCGACTTGGCTGCCCAATGCTGAAATCGCAAAACTTTGGCAACACTACGTCACCGATACCGAAGTGCCCGACAGCACGCCGCCCCCGTCGCCGACCCACATCAAGGTCAGCGACAAGGTGATTGTTTGGAAGGCCGAGGCGGATCTGGAGAGCGGCCTCAGTCACTTTGAGATCCACCGCGACGGCAAGTTGCTGGCGGAGGTGAAGGGGCCCAAGCAGAAGTTCGGCCGCCCGTTATTTCAGGGGCAGCAGTACAGCGATACGCCGGAGTTTCCACTCACTCCCATGCGTTACGAAGACAAGACGGCCAAGGGTAAGCACCAGTATAAGGTAATTGCGGTGAATACCGTGGGTCTGAAGTCCAAGTAAGCCTTCAGGGAATCTGGTGGCATGCCATTTGCTCTTTGCGATCAGGCTAGGCCTCGCTAGGTTCCCGCCGCATCCCCTTAAGTATGAGCCTCAAAGACACCTTCCAGACCACCAAAGACGTCCTGGGCAAGCCCTATGAGGACCTGGAGTTCCTGCTCCTGAGTCTGAAGAGCGTGCTGGAGAAGAATGGTGAGGCGGAGATTGCCGCGGCCATTCCGTGGATCGGTGACGAGGATCCCGTGGTCGAAGAAATCACCCCCAAACATCTTCAGCTCTACTCGATGATCTTCCATCTGGTGAACATGGTGGAAATCAACGCCGCCGTGCAGGCCCGTCGTGGCAAGGAGGAGGCCTCGCTGGATTCCATCAACGGTTTGTGGGGCATCAACTTCAAGGAGCTGGTCGATGCCGGTCTCTCGCAGGAGCAGATCATGGAGGCCTTGCACGAGGTGATTATCGAGCCGGTGCTCACCGCGCACCCGACCGAGGCCAAGCGCGCGACCGTTCTCGAACACCACCGCGAGCTCTACGTGCTTCTGGTGCGTCGTGAGAACACGATGTACACGAGCCACGAGATTCGTCATGTGGACCACAACATTGAGCTGGCGCTCTACCGGCTGTGGAAGACCGGTGAGATGTATCTCGAAAAGCCCGACATTCAGGACGAACTGCGCAACATCCTGCACTACCTCGTCAATGTCTTCCCCGAGATCATCTCCATCCTCGACCGTCGCATGCTCCAGGCCGTGCAATTCAATGGCATGGATCTCGAGGCCTTCTGCACCAGCCACAGCTTTCCGAAGATCCGCTTCGGCGATTGGGTGGGAGGCGACCGCGATGGCCACCCACTGGTGACCGCGGAGGTGACTCAGAACACCCTGCTCAAGCTGCGTCTGAATGCCTTTGTGGTGATTCGCCGCAAGCTGACTCGTCTGGCCAAACGCACTAGCTTCAACCTTTACCTTGAGGAGTCCGATGCGGCGTTGCAGGAACGCATGGCGGAAATGCTGGAGGAGACCGGTGAGGCTGGCCATGAGGTCATCGAACGCAACCGCGGCGAGGTTTTTCGTCAGTTCATCAGTCTAATGCTCCACAAGCTGCCAGTGGAATCGATTCGTGGTCATGCCACCAAGCTGTTGGATGTGGAGGGCGCCTACGTGCATTCCCGCCAACTCAAGGATGATCTCGCGCTGCTGCAGAACTCGCTCATCCAATACGGAGCGAAAGGCATCGCCCATGACGACGTGATCACGGTGATTCGCGTGGTCGAGGCCTTTGGCTTCCATCTGGCAGCGCTCGACATTCGTCAGAATAGTGACTTCCACGACAAGGCGATCGGGCAACTGCTCGAAGCTTCCGGTGCTGCCGATTGCGACTTCGCCGATTGGGACGAGGAGAAGCGTCTCGCCTTCCTCAATAAGGAATTGAATTCGGCCCGCCCCTTCACCGCGCTCAAGGCCGAGCTGGGACCCGAGGCAAAAGCAGTAGTGGAGTGCTACCGCGTCATTGCGCAACACACGCGAACCTTTGGCACCAATTGCATCGGCTCCTTCATCGTCAGCATGACGCGCTCGGTGTCTGATTTGCTGGCCGTCTATCTCCTCGCTCGCGAGGTGGGCCTCACCGAAATGGATGAGGAGGGCCAATACTGCGAGATCCCTGTGGTGCCCCTGCTCGAAACCATTGAGGACCTTGAAAACGGCACCGAAATTCTGCGCGATTTCCTCGCTCACCCCGTGACGCAGCGAACTCTGGCCCATCTGCAGTCCCGCGACGGCACTAAGCAGCCAGTCCAGCAGGTGATGGTCGGTTACTCCGACAGCAATAAGGACGGCGGCATCCTCGCCAGCCAGTGGAACCTCTACAAAGCCCAGTATGCCCTCAGCGAAATCGGCCACGAAGCCGGGGTGAAGATCCGCTTCTTCCACGGCAAGGGCGGCTCCATCAGCCGCGGTGCGGGTCCGACCCACTACTTCATCAAGGCGCTGCCGCACGGTGCGCCCAACGGCGACATCCGCCTGACCGAGCAGGGCGAGACCATCGCTCAGAAGTACGGAAACCCAGTTAACGCGGCCTACAACCTTGAGTTGCTGGCGGCCAATGCACTGAGCAAGACCCTGCTCGATCAGCAAAGCGAACGCGCCTTCCATCCGCTTGCCGACATCATCGCGGGTTTGGCCGAGGCCTCGCAGCAGTGCTACGACCAGATGCGCAACGAAGAGGGTTTCATGACCTGCGTCCGTCAGGCCACGCCCATCGATGCCATCGAGAAGAGCAAAATCGGTTCGCGCCCGGCCAAGCGCACCGGCATGAACACCCTCGACGACCTGCGGGCCATCCCCTGGGTCTTCTCCTGGAGTCAGGCCCGCGTCTACATGACGAGATGGTTTGGTGTGGGCACAGCACTTGAGCAACTCAAACAGCAGGATCCTGAGAGCTACAAGGTCCTGCATGCCTCCATCAAGACGGATCCCTTCGTCCGCTACGTCTTCACCAACATCGACACCAGTCTGGCCGCCACCGATGAGGCTATCTTCGGTCTCTACCTCGATTTGGTCGAAGATGACGCGTTGCGTGAGAAGTTCTCAGGCATCTTCATGGATGAATTGGCGCTCACCCGCAGCCATTTGGCTGTCATTCTGAATCGACCCATCGAGGAGCGGCGCAAAAATCACCACTACTCCAATCTGCTGCGCGCCTCGCTCATGCGACCGCTGCACGAAAAACAGGTGCAGCTCCTGCGCAAGTGGCGCGGACAGAAGGAATCCGGGGAAGTCGTCGACGACGCCTTGCAGACGGAACTTCTGATGACCATCAACGCCCTCTCCGGCGCGATGCGCAATACCGGCTGACCAGATGGGTCAGTCCTTCCAAAGTTTCTTCAGAAGCGCGTAGCCGTCAGGGTCGTGCTTCTTCAGATCCTCGGCGTTGAAAGGATAGAAGTCGTTTTTGCCAAAATAGGCTTCAGTCAGTTCGGAGAAGTATTCCTGAACGTTGGTCATGGCATACGCCTGTCTCATGCTGCCATCGGCGTGCTTTACCGAGTTGTAGATCCCTCGCTTCTTGGCGTTTTCGTAGGCTTGGATCAGCTCCTTGTGATCGTGGCCGACTTCGGTGTGGTGGTAGAAATGCGCGAGCTCGTGCAACAACAGGAAGGGTTGGTTGCCCTTGGTCACGGACAGGTAGCCCCGGACATTGACGATCTCAATGCCCTTGGCCTTGTCGGGATTGTGGCCGTTGTTTTTCAGCCAGGTTTCAGAGGGATGGTAGGCAGCAGTGCCTTGCGTGCCCCATGTCGCCCAGATGGTGGTCTTGCGAAGTTTCTTCACGACCTCGAAGGGAACGATGCGCTCGATGATCCGGATCTGGGAATTCAGCGAATCTTTGAGCTCCTTGAGTTCCTTCGGATGCTTGGCGACTTCCGGGTGAACCATCAAGGTGAAGGCTCCGATTCGTTCCTTTCCGTATTCAGAAGTCTTGGTGTAGGGCGCGGCTTGGGCGTGAAGACCGCATGAACATGCTAGCCAGATCACTAGGAATGGTAGAATCCGGTTCATGAAATGATCAGCTGCGGGAAGGCACGATGGCGTCGTGAGTCTTGAGGAGTTCTTTGATCTCCTTGAGCGGAACCTTGCCGGGCGTGGTGCCGTTCATGGCGGCGAGCACCGCGGCACAGGCGGCAGCCTGGCCCATGGCCATGCACGGGGCTTGGACGCGCAGACCGGAGTTGGCGAGGCGGTCGCTGGACACACAACGACCGGCGACGATGATGTTTTCGCTGCCCTTCGGGATGAGAGCGGAAAGCGGCACGGTTGGCAGGGCGCCGTCCTTCAGCGGCTCGGGTTTGACGCCGTTCTTGGTGTGGAGATCGACGGGGTAGAAGGCGTAGCAGATGGCGTCGTCGAAGAATTTGCCGGAGCGGTAGTCATCCACGGTGATGACGGTTTCACCCTCGATGCGGTAACTCTCGCGGAAGCCGGGCTCGGGCTGCAGGTGCATGAGGCGCTTCTTGGTTTTGCGAACCTTGTCCAACACCGCCTTGCGACCCGTAATGCTGGCCTCGGTGACCGTGCGGGAGTTGGTGGAGTCCGCACCATGCACGTAGATGGCGTGCAGCAGGCCGGCGCCTCGCGATTTGACCGGGCGGCCGGGGTTGTTGGCTTCGTCGATGAGGAATTGGATGGAGCCGGGTTGGCGGATTTCACCGCGGAAGCGAGGGTGGCCCAGCATGCCGGCGATCTCAGCACCTCCGGTACAGTCGACGATCTGTTTACAGAGCACGCGGCGGTTAGTGCCGAAGCCGACGCAGTCCACTTGCCAGCCATCCTTGGTCTTGGTGATGGTGTGGGGTGACTCGTGGTAGGCGATTTCGACACCTGCCTGCGCGCACTTTTCCTCGGCGAGGATGTAGTAGAGGAACTGGTTGATGTGGACCTGATTCATCCAGTGACGCTTCTGCACCACCGAGAAGTCAGGCAGCTTGCCGCCGTCGAGGTCGACGCATTCCTTGACCAGCTCCCAGCCGATGCCGGCGATGATCTGTTTGCCCCAAGCGTCGAAAAGGCCAGGGAAGCACACGCCACCGCGCGTGGTCATGCCGCCGAGGTAGGAGGCGCGCTCCATGACCATGGTCTTGGCCCCGGCGCGTCCGGCTTGGATTGCGGCGATGGTGCCAGCAGATCCACCACCGACGACGAGTACGTCGATCTCATTGGTGATGTCCTTACCGAGCGGGCCGGAAACGCTTTCGCTGTCCTTGGCGAGGCTCACGTCCGTGGTGCTGGCAAAAGAAACGCCCGCGGCCGCAACGGCTCCCTTGGTGATGAAGGAGCGGCGATCGAGTTGTGGATTGGAGGGCTCAGAATCAGACATGGCAAAGGGTATTTACTGCCATACGGCCCTCAGTCCGTCCATCCATCATCTGGATTCCATATCAATGGAACTTGAGAGCAAAGTGGGCCTGATGTTTCTTCGCTTTGTGAGAAAACAGCCGAATTACGTTGATCTGATTTTCTACGCGCTTGTTGCGCTCGCAGCCCTGCAATTGTTGGTCATGCTTTGGCTTGTTTATTTCAAGCAGTTGCAAATGGCTGTTGTGATCAATATGTTTGGGTCTTTTTCGCTCGGGGTCGCTGCTGGAGGATTAAAAATGGGAGGATTTTATATCCAGGGAGCGAATGTTTGGCGTGAAAATTCGCCAATCAAATTTTGGATCGCTTGGGGGATTCTCACCATGTTGGGAGCGGCCTTAATCTTCCTCTCCTACTTCCTTAAGGCCGATTAGGGATTCACTTTGCCAGCGCTCGATGGCCAGGCGGATGCCAGCGGCCTTGTCCAGAGTCTCTTGATGCTCGTGGGCGGGATCGGAATCCGCAACGATGCCCGCGCCCACCTGGTAACTGAGCGTATCGCCTTCACGAACCAGGGTGCGAATGGCGATGTTGAAGGAGCTTTCTCCGTTGGCGCCCAGCCAGCCAATGGCGCCGCAGTAGATGCCGCGCTGACGGCCTTCGACTTCGGCGATGATTTCCATCGCGCGCTTCTTGGGGGCTCCGGTGATGCTGCCACCGGGGAAGCAGGCGGCGAGGCAGTCGATGGCATCGAGATTGGATCTTAGGGTGCCGCTGATGGTAGAGACCAGATGATGGACCTGCTCAAGGCTTTCGAGTTGGAGCATCTCATCCACTTCCACCGAGCCGAACTCACAGACTTGGCCGAGGTCGTTGCGCAGGAGGTCGGTGATCATCACCAGTTCGGCGATCTCTTTGGGCGAGGTCTGCAGTTCGTAGGCCGAGCGGGTGTCGGCATCGGGATCGTCGAAGCGCGGGCGGGTGCCTTTGATGGGACGCGTCTCGACTATCGAGCCCGAAATTTTGAGGAAGCTTTCGGGCGAGGAGCTGAGCACCTCTTTGCCGGCCAGCGAGAGCCAGGCGGCCATCGGAGCAGGGGAGGCGTCGCGCAGGGACTCGTAGAGGCCGAAGAGTGATCCGCCTTGGATGTCGGCCTCAAAGGCCTGGGAGAGATTGGCTTGGTAGATGTCGCCGTCGCGGATCCATTCCTGAATGCGCTCCACCGATTGAATGAAGTGCTCTTCGCCCTGTAGCGCACCAAAGTCTGAGATGGTGGCGGCCTCTTGTTGCGCCTCCTTCAGATTCGAGGAGAGCTCGCCCACTTCCCACCAGTGGCCGTGGCTGTGATCGAAGATCAGCATCTGGTCATATTGACCGAAAACGAAGTCGCCCTCGTAGCCGACCCATCCGGCGAGTCCTCCCAAGGGGAAGCCGTGGTCACCGGCGATCTCAGGCATCTCCGCCATGGCCTCGCGCAGGGTGTCGCGGTCTTCAGGACGGTGGATGGAGCCCTCCAGAACCCGGGTGGGGGCGGCGGCAATCAGTGAAACCGGCTGTTGGGCCGAGCTCGGCAGGTGGCCCGCGGTGTCGAAAAAGACCAGTCCGGGCAGGTGGCTCAGTCTGGCAGCAACCTCCAGCGGCTCCATGCCCTCGAGGAAGGGGCAGCGCCGGGGAGATCGGGTGCGGGTTTCAGCCATGGGCGGGAAGAAAAACGGCCAGCCAAGGGCTTAGGCAAGCCGGAAGGGTGGAATTGGGCCCAAAATGGCAGAATTCATGCCAATTCGCCTTTTCTAGGGTTGCCAAATCCTGTGGTGACATTAGCAATGCGCCCCCGGCGCGGTCGACACGAAGGCCGCTCCAAGCAACCCCTACGCACACCCCCATGAAGGACCTCCTCAAATATCGCAACATCGGTATTTTCGCCCACGTTGACGCGGGCAAAACCACGACCACCGAACGTATCCTCAAGCTGACTGGCAAGATCCACAAGATCGGTGAGGTGCACGACGGTGAATCCACCATGGACTTCATGGA
>CAZIPY010000206.1:0-12922 GCA_964541125.1 uncultured Luteolibacter sp.
AGAGCGAAGCGAACCAACAAATCCTTATCCCCATGGCCCAAGGGCCATGCTCACCTCGTGGAGCGAACGAAGTGAGCTCAATCCCTCCTGCATGCGAGAAACCATAGCGCCCGTAGGATCGACGAACGGAGTGAGTCGATAAATCAATTCAACCGGCCCCGGCGGGGGCCGCACACCTCGTGGAGGTTTCGGAGAAACCTCAATCCCTCCAAGCTGGCAGAAAAACCAAATCTACAGGACTCCGGAGGAGGAGTCCTGGACCCCGCGGAGGGCGAGCGGAGCGAGGCCAATCCCGACCAGCGGAGGCCACTTCCCACACGGATCGATCCGCCTGAGGCAGCAGAGATCACCGACTACAGGGCTTTTTGAATCTACAAATCCTCACACCGTCAAAGGCTCACCCCCACCCATAAAAATATAGAAATTTGAATTGCTTATTCCCGCTCTCCAATTTATACATGTAAATATTCGAAAGCAAATGAAGTCGGTCAGCAGGAAAAATAATTGGATTAACTCAGTATATATAGAGTTTTTCTGTATTTCCGTGTTCTTGATTCTGTCAGAGATCACCCAGGCTGCAGTCTTCACCTGGACTGGAGGCGCAGGAAACACCAACTGGAATGATGCCGGTAATTGGACTGGCGGGACCGGCTCACCAGGCAACGATGATACGGTTCTGTACACAGGAACTCCCTCTCCAACAGCGGCAAGGCAAAATTTAACGATTTCAGTCGATAAGATCACCTTTGGCTCAGGATCAGGTCAAAATACCACCACCAATTTCAGCACATGGAATCTAGATAAGACAGGCACCACCTTCATTGAGGTGGAATCCGGCAACAGTCACAACAACACTGTGAATAATGGCCGTGGTAGCAGTCCATTCATTCAAATCATGCCCGGCAATAACCGGGTTCTCCACAACGGCAGTGGCTTGCTGACTCTGAGTGGCAATAGCGTCAATGGGAACGGAGGGTTCCGTCCCAGGGGAACAGGTAGTGCCCCCTATACACTGGAATTTGCCGGTTCAGGCGATATCGCCATCAATACGAATTTCAATCTGGAAGATAATGGTGGCCGCCAAATGAACGTGGTGAGTAACAGCACGGGATCAGTCATCATCAATACCGTGAATACCTACACCGGCTCCACCGTGGTCAATAACGGCACCCTCGGCGGCAACGGAACCATCGCCAGCACACTCTTCATGAATGGCTCCTCATTGGCCCCAGGACAAGGCATCGGCACCTTCAATGCAGGGGCCGGCGTTCTCTGGGCCGGCTCAGCAAGTGCTGAATGGATTTTTGAGCTCGGAGCTGGCGAAACCGCAGACCTCCTCAACATCACCGGTGATTTTATCAAGCAGAGCGGAACTGACTTCATCTTCGACTTCGACGGCAGCACCGAAACCGGGACCTTCGATCTCGTGAGCTGGAGTGGCTCCACCACCTTCGTCGAAGGTGACTTCAGCTATACCAACCTCGGCGGCGGCAATACCGGCAGCTTCCAAATCAGCGGCAACACCCTGCAATTCGTTGCCATCCCCGAGCCCTCGACTTCGATGGTCCTGTTGGCTTCTCTTGCAGGCCTCACTCTTCGTCGACGCCGCAGCGCATGAATCAGCCCACAGCCATCTCCATTTCTGCGATGGCCCTGTTGATCGCAGGCGCCGCCCCACTTGTCGGAGCACCCGCCATGCTTGACCCTGAGGCTGTGGTCAAAGCCTACCCAGAACGGGTGAAGGCGATGTTCAGCGCCGATTCCGGCAAGCCTCTCGTCCGCAAGAAGATCTTGCCACCCATGGGCAAGAATCGTGGCAACTTCGCTCGTCACTACTCCTGGTCCTTGGTGGCCTACGCCTCGCGCTGCTTCTACCTCAATGAGGACCTCGACAAGGCCAACGCCGCCGTCCGCGAGAACGCCCAGCACTACATCGACAACCCCAAGGACGTGAACGACCGCGACAGCTTCCACTGGCACGCGGAACAAATCATGCGCCTCATCGACATGTATGGCTCCAAGGGCAGTGTCGAGGCCGGTCGCCTCAACAAGGATGTCGAGGAACTCTGCCTCAAGCCAATCTGGCAATACGTAAAGCGCAGTTCCTGGCTGGAGAAAGCCGATATCAAGGAGTCCAAAACTTGGGACCTCTACAGTTCGGAAAACCACCACGTCATGGACTACGTAGTCAGCTGGCACTTCGCCAAAATCGGCAAGGACCACCCGAACTACAAGGATCTCGAATGCGACAGCGGCGGCACTCTCGCCGAGCACTACCGTGCCTGGAGCGACTACTTCGTGGCCTACGCCAAGGAACGTGCCCGCAAGAGCATCGGCGTGGAGATGATGAGCGATCACTACAACTCGGTCTGGATCAAGGGGCTCTACAATCTCCGCGACTTCGGAGAACCCAAGGTCAGTAAGTCCGCCCACATGCTACTCGACCTCTACTGGGCTTACTGGGCGCAGGAGCAGATCGGCGGCATCTCTGGCGGCGGAAAATCACGCATCTCCTTCCACGAAGCTCTCATGCCCAACCCCGAGCACGGCACCCAGACATTGGCCTGGCTCTATTTCGGCATCGGCAACAAACCGCCCGTTCTCGGCCAGGACATGAATGCCGCACTCAGTGACTATTGCCCTCCGGCCGTGGTAGCCGACATCGCCTTGGACGTCGCCGGTCGTGGCCGTTATGAGGTCAAACAGCGGCCACAGGGCCTGGGCCAGCAGGGCAAGTCCACCGCAGATGCCACCGTTCACAAGGCTCCCACCCGATTCCGCACCGACGGCGGCGGCATCCTACGCTATAGCTATTGCGACCCCGCCTTCATCATCGGCGCCCCCCTCTCAAAAGCCCGCCCCATGAAGGACTGGGGTGCCATCAGCAGCCAAGGACGATGGCAGGGCGTGATCTTCGGTAGCCCTCGGGGTGCGCGCATCGTCCCCACAGTCAAACCCGCCAACAACGTTCGCGGCCTCAACAACCAATGGTCAGCACAGAGCAAGGGCTCGCTCATCGTTCAGAAGCTCAAGGACTCTCGTGCAGGTGCCGAGATGATCGTCTGGATGTCCGAGAAGGGCCTCAGCAAACCCATTGAGGAGGACGGCATCGTCTTTCTCAAAGCCGAGGGAGCCCATGCTGCCATTCGCGTGATCCAAGGCGGCTACAGCTGGAGCGACACCATCTACACCATCAACAAACCGGAGGGCTACGTCTACAAGACCGACCCCGGCAAGACCATGGCCCTCGAAGATGAATTCAGCCCGGTCATTGTCGAGGTCATGTCCGTGAACGACATCGACAGTTTCGATGCCTTCAAGACCAAGGTGAAATCAAGCAAACCGGAGATGAAGGGCAGCGTGCTTCACTACACCACCATCTACGGCGACACCATGACCTTCGACAGCGCCTATAAGGAAACACCGACCATCAACGGTAAGCCGATCAACTATGCCCCCGCCAAGGTCTTCGATAGTCCGTTCTTGGTGTCCGACTACAACAGCGGGGTGATCACCATCCAAAAAGGCAAACGCAAGCAGGTGCTGGATTTTAACAAGATCGATTGAACGCACATCATTCGATCTGGCCTGCAGGAAGGAGTCATGTTCCCATGACACCATGAAAACTCTGATTGGCTTTCTGGCCATTTCCCTCCCGCTTTCGGCCACTGAAATCATCATCAAGCCTGTAGATGGCGATGGCAAAGCCTTGAGAGTGGATGTCTCAGGCCCCGCCAAAATCGTACTGGGCGGGAAGGCCTACCACATTGAGCCAGCGGATAAATCAGCCACCCAAATCAGAGCCGAATAGCTCATCATTCCATTCATCAATTTCGAGGAAGTCACTGTCGAAGATGCCATTGGCTTTCTGAACAATCGCCGCGCTGAAATTCGCGACGTAGAAGATCGGCCCATTGCACCCAGCATCGTCACCCACGGCAAGTTCCCCAAAGTCATCGATGAACTTCGCGTCCGCGACGTCTCTTTTCACGAAGCTCTTCGCCTCATCGCCCTCAAGACCGACGCAACGATCGAGTACCGCAAGAATGTGGTGGTGATCAAAGGTAAGGAATAACCCTCACCACTTCACGACGCAATCGACCGTCACCATACCCTTCCCGCTACAGGGCTTGCAGGGCACATTGCCTTTCAGCGGACCTGAGTTGCCCTTGCCGAAGCATTCGAAGCACTTCTTCTGGGCATAAGCCCCAAGGGTCCAGCTCTGTCCGGATCGCAGTGCCTTCACAAACTGAGCCTGGGTGAGAAGGGGTTCATCATCCTCGTCCGCCTCTACCTTCATAACCCGCACGGTTATTTTCGCACCGTATTGATCCTCATAAGTGGTTTCGTTGCCGGAAAATTCAGGCTTCATCACGATCAGTCGACCTTTCTCGGCGACCCCACGGTCCTGGGCAGTTTCGAGCAGATAAGTTTTGGAGAAATCCGTCTTGGCCGAAGCTGAGGCCGGATTCTCAGCATCCTTCATGGGATGCACGATGAAACGTTTGGCGCTCAAGCGTTTCACCACATGGTAGGCGGCTAGTTCCACATCTTTCCCCGCCTCCTTGACTTGGATCTGGTTGAAGATCTGCATCAACTTATCTCTCTCAGCCCCAGCCTTGGACACGTGGAAAACTTCGGTTTCCTGTCCAAGCAGCAAAGGAGCCGTCAGCAACAGCCCGAGAAACAAACAGATTCGCATAATGAAGGTGTAATCATTCGACGCCACAATCTCAAGTGCTAAGCTCAAACACCATGGACAAGCCTCGCACCATCGGCGTTCACTACGACCCCATCTACGAAGAGCACGATACCGGCCCACACCATCCGGAATCCGCGCACCGTTATCAGGTCCTGCGAAAATCCCTCGAAGCCCTGCCCAAGGAGTTCAAGCGTCTTGGCCGGCGCACCGCAAAACTTGAGGAGGTGTTACTGGCCCACGACAAGACCTACCACGACATCGCCAAACGCGACATTGAAGACCTCCGTGCCAGCCTCAGCACTGGCGACACCAACATCAGCAAGGATAGCTACAAGGTAGCCCTCGAAGCTACCGGCGCCATGCTGACCGCTGCCGACGCCATCATGAAGGGCGAGGTCGACTCCGCTTACTGTGCACTCCGCCCACCCGGCCATCATGCATTGGGCGCACGCGGCATGGGTTTCTGCATCTTCAACCACATCGCCATCACCGCGCGCTACCTGCAGAAGGAACACGGCCTCAAGAAGATTGCGATCATCGACTGGGATGTCCACCACGGCAACGGCACCGAGGCCATCTTCATTTCCGACCCCAGCGTGCTCTACATCTCCACCCATCAGGAGGACATCTACCCAGGCACCGGTCAGGCCGAAGTTCGTGGCCGTGGTGAGGGGCTCGGCTTCAATCTCAACCTCCCCCTACCCCGCGCCAGTGACGGCAAGCACGCACTCAAAATTTGGGACAAGCACATCACCCCCAAGATCGACGAGTTCAAACCCGAGTTCCTACTCGTTTCCGCCGGCTACGATGCCCGCAAGGACGATCCCATCGGCGGCCTCAACTGGACCGACGAGACCTTCGCCCAGATGACCAAGCGCTGTGTGGCCCATGCCAACAAGCATTGCCAGGGCCGAATCCTCTCCATGCTGGAAGGCGGCTACAATCCTGAGGGACTAGCTTCCGCTTCAGTGGCGCATGTGAAGGCTTTGGCTTGAGAAACACTCAGGGCTCGACCCGCTTGAAATACTCCCGACCCTTCCAGTTGGTAATGCCACTGGCCTCAAAAACCCCAAAAGTCCGATCCGGCCCTTCAAAGTTCCATAAAGTGAAGGGCAGCTTTTCTGTCACTGGATCATCGCCATGCACCTTGATGACCACTTGGTTCTCTGACTCACCCAAAATCTCATAGGTGAATTCGAGTTCCACCTCTTCAATCTGAATTTCCCCACCATCGAGCTTAGGCAGGTTATATTCACCCAGCCACACGGCACCAGTGCCATCCTGACGGTAGGTGATTCGCATCGGAGAAGTGAGCATGGCCGGAAGCGCTTTCTCCTGATACTCGTTCATCTTCATCGATTCCTCCACAGAAGCCAATGTCGCTGCGCCGTCCCTTTCCCAAGTGCCATACAACTTGGACTCCTTCTTTCCACAGGAAGATAGCAGTAGAACCAATAGAAGCGGGAGGATCTTAAACCAGGATCGCATTCCGAAAGTCTCTAGCTGTCCTTAGGGAGCAATAACAGCCTAATCCCCCAAGCCCCTCGCTTCCGCGAAACCCGACTCATTGAAGGCGATCACCATCGGTCGACAGCAGACCTCGCAATCGTAGTCAAACTCCGTAGGCAGTTCATCGGGATGAGGCAGCGCCACTTCAAAGACTTCAAAACAGGTTGGGCAGGTGACTGGAGCCGTCTCGGTCATTCTTTGATACCCTCTTTTCCTTCTTGCCCGGTGTAAATAATCAGCACCTCTTTCTCACCCTTGGGCATGTAGACTCCCAGCGCCTTCCCCTTGGTATCGGTCAACAACCAAGGATGACCCTCGAAGGTTCGCTCGATGGTGATCTCCTCACCGGGTTTGACATTGCGGCGCGGCTGACGCGTTCCCGCCCAATCGATCCAATGGGTCTGGATTTCAATGGCGGAGCG
This sequence comes from uncultured Luteolibacter sp., assembly GCA_964541125.1. Taxonomy (GTDB): domain Bacteria; phylum Verrucomicrobiota; class Verrucomicrobiia; order Verrucomicrobiales; family Akkermansiaceae; genus Luteolibacter. The sequence continues at coordinate 6,634 of CAZIPY010000206.1, forward strand.
ATTCTTAACGATAAGCTTCAGGTCATTGGCCAGACCACGCCCGGACTTCATCTCCTTCTCCCGATCCGGATGAATCCACTGCAGCACGGCCGGCAGATCCTTTGTCAGTTCGGCAATTCGAAACCTCACTTCTGGGTCTTCGTGCTTGGCAAAGGGTTGAAGCTGCTTGGCGAACTCTGGGTCCTTCTCCACCCGCCGCATGAGCTCGTCGGAGGCCTTCTGGCGCAGCTTGAAGTCATCATTGCGGAGTTGTTCGACAAGATCTTCCAGTTTCACTGCATCCTCCGCAACCGCCAAAGAGAGCAGGCCGAAGCAGAAGACGAGTAAGATTCGTGGCATGGTCGGGACTATACGGCTTTCTCTACAGGTATCACACAAGCCGAGCCTTGAAACTTCAAAGTTCAGGTCGGAGACTCGCGCCGTGATTTCACCCTTGGACGTCATTCAGTCCGTGCTGTGGGTCTACCTGCTGATTTTAGCGGGGGCCGTGGCACGACGCACCGGCGTACTCCCGCAGGAATATGACGAGGGGATCATGAAGGTGTGCTACATGATCCTGATCCCCTGCTTCATCGTCGACAAAATCCTCGGCGCCGAGGTGCTTCGCAACGGTTGGGTGGTCATCAGCTCCATCGCCTGCGGTTACGGCCTCATTGTGGCCGGTGTCGGCGTCGGCTTCCTCGTTGGTAAAATGGTGGGCTTATCGAAGGGCAATGGGATGCGAACCTTCGCGCTGAGCTCAGGCACCCAAAACTACGGCTTCACCGCAGTGCCGGTGGTCGAGTCCATCTGGGCCAGTGGTGCCCTCGCCGTGCTCTTTGTGCACAACATTGGCGTCGAACTCGCGATGTGGTCATTCGGTGTGTTCGTCATTAACGGCAGATCGGGATTCAAATGGAGACAGCTCGCCAACGGCATGGTCATTGGTGTTCTCATCGGCCTGGCCTTGGTCGTCGTTCGTCTCGACGGCTACGTCACCGGCACTCCACGGGAGGCCCTACACATGCTCGGTGCCGGCGCCTTCCCTCTCGCCGTGTTCATCATCGGCGCGAGCATGATGTCGATGATCAGCGATGAGAAACCCTCACCTCGCATTCTGGCTGCTGCGGCGTTTACTCGTTTCTTGGCCATCCCCGCGGTATTTCTTTGTGCGGCCAAGTTCCTACCCATTGCCACCGAACTGAAGCAAGTGATCGTGGTGCAGGCGTCAATGCCGGCCGCCGTTTCGCCCATCATTCTTGCCAAGCTCTACAAGGGACGTCCGGCCATCGCTGTTCACATTGTGGTCATGACCACCATTCTCAGTCTTCTCACACTCCCTTGGATCATCGCCTTCGCCTGCTGGTGGATTGGCCTCGAACCCTTACTCTGAATCGCTTCTCTGATCATCCCTTCATGACACTTACCCACCAAGACCGCATGCGGGCTGTCGGCGCGACCCATGCCCTACCCGTCACCGACCCAAAGTGCCTAGTCGAGTTCAAGACTCCCAAACCCAAACCCGGACCTCACGACATTCTCGTTCAGGTCTGCGCGGTGGGCGTGAATCCGGTCGATACCAAGATCCGAAATAGCCTCGGTGACAAACCCTCCAAACACCCAACGATTCTCGGCTGGGACGGCGCCGGTAAGGTGATTGCCACCGGCAAGGAGGTCAGCCAATTTCGCATCGACGACGAAGTCTACTACGCGGGCGACGTCACCCGTCCCGGCAGCAACGCCGAGTTTCAGATCGTCGATGCCCGACTCGTCGCCCGCAAGCCGAGCAACTGCAGCATGGCCGAGGCCGCTGCCCTGCCCTTGGTCGGCATTACCGCCTGGGAACTCCTGCTCGAGCGTATGATCGTCACCCCCACCGAAGAGGATGTGGATGAACCCATTCTCATCATCAACGGCGCCGGTGGTGTGGGTTCTGCCATGATCCCCCTCGCCAAGATGATCGGCCTCAAGGTCGTCGCCACGGCTTCGCGCCCGGAAACCATTGCATGGTGCAAGTCGCTGGGTGCCGATCACGTGATCAATCATCGCGAAGACCTCATCCCACAAGCCAAAGAGCTGGGCATCGATCAGTTCACTTACATCGCCAATCTCTACGATACAGATGCCTACTGGGAGACCATGGGTGAGCTCATCGCCCCACTGGGCTCCATCGGCTGCATCGTCGAACCGAAGGAAAAAGTCCACATAGGCGACCCTCTCAAAGCCAAGTGCGTGCGCCTGTGCTGGGAGTTCATGTTCGCACGTTCCAAGTTTCAGACCCCGGACATGGCTCGCCAGGGCCAGATCCTCAACGACATTGCCGAACTTTGCGAACAGGGCATTTTCCCAAAACTCAACACCCGTCTTCTGCGAGGCCTGACCCCGGAGATCCTGATCGAGTGCCATGCCGCCATGGAAGCTGGCAAGGCCCATGGCAAGTGGGTGATCGACACGCTGCCCGAGTAAAAAACTGAAACGCTGAAACGCTGAAATTCTGAAATGTCAGCTACCCATCAGGGCACAATGTGTGCATGCTTTTTCAGCTTCTCAGCATTTCAGATTTTCAGCATTTAACAACAGATGGCGGCCCATACCGACACCTTCTCGCTCCGCAGTCGTGGCAAAGGCACGACCGAGATCACCGCTCAGGTCGATGCCATCGTGCGCGATTCCAACATTCTCAACGGCACCGTCACCGTGATGGTTCAGCACACCAGCGCCAGCCTGGTGATCATGGAGAACGCCGACCCTAGCGCGCGCCGCGATCTCGAAGAGTTCTTCGAGCGCCTCGTTCCTGAAGACACCCCGTGGTTCGTCCACACCCACGAAGGCCCGGACGACATGCCCAGCCACATCCGCATGGCCCTCACCCGCACCAGCGAGGTCATCCCCATCATCAACGGCCGCATGAGCCTGGGCACCTGGCAGGGCATCTTCTTGTTTGAGCACAGGCGAGCACCGCACCAACGGCAGATTGCCATCAGCGTTGTAGGAGAATGACCCCCATGAAGCTCACCCCATCCATCATCCTCACCGGCTGCGCTTTCGCACTCGCCTCCTGCGCGCCGAAGGATCCTCGAGCTGAACTCCTCAAGCAAGTGGACGAAGCTTGGAATCAGGCCGAACGCGGAGAAAAATCGGACGACTACATGACGTCTGGAGAATTCGCTGACTACAGACCCCTCGAACCGAATAGAGGATCCAAGCCGATTCACACTAGAGATATCGGCAGGAAGTTACACCTCGTTGGAGAATTCGGGACTCTCTACAGCCCCTTTGATATTGAAGGTATTATCGCCAAACCTCCCAGAAAAAGAATCCTAAGCGAGGACGGGAAAACCATATGGATCGAGTTCACCAAAGTTAAGGGAGAGCCATATGAAGCTAAATTCGCTCGAAAGGTGTATTCGACTGAAAACCTCCCCATTGGAAACCACGTCAAACTTGTGATTCGCGAGAAAGGCGAACTCATCGCTGGAGATAGCATCGACCACATTCTCAGCAATCCCGATATTGATCGCAATCGTGGACCCGCTTCTTGCTGGACCTCCCTGCATTTGGAACGCGTCCTATCTTCCACTCCTCCAAAGGGCAGGGATGAAGGAAACGAATGAGCCGATTTCCTAGCTATCATTCACCCTGAGGCTGGCCGTAGAATTTGCTGAGATCGCTCTGACTCAGGCCCCGCTCTCTCAGTTTCGAAATATCGTCTCCCATGGCGCTGAAGCCGAAAAGCAGACTCAGAATGCATGTGGAAAAGAAAATGGTCATGGTGAGGAGTGTTTTCATGGTTGTGGGTGGTTTGATTTGAAAGCAGTGAACCAACCCAATGTTTGGATCTGATGTGGATCCGGCCCTGAATTGTTAAAAGTTGGTTAAACTTGGAATCACTCCACGAATCCCTTATCCACTGGGCTCTCCCATGTCCGAATCCATCCAGAACCTCATCGACCTCGCCCTGAAGGAGGACATTGGCTCAGGCGATGTGACCTGCGAATACTTCATTCCTGCCGATCGCCAGGCCCGCGCCCTATTGACCGCACGTGCCAACGGAGTAGTCAGCGGAGTCGAGCTCGCCGCATTGGTATTCACCACCGTAGACAGCACCTTGGATGTCGAATGCCTGATTTCAGATGGCAGCCACGTCAGCGAAGGCGCCATCCTCATTCAGGTGGAAGGCACTGCCCGCTCCATCCTCACCGCCGAGCGCACCGCCCTCAATTTCATCCAACGCTTGAGTGGCGTTGCCTCCCTCACGGCCAGCCATGTCGAGGAAATCAAGGATAGCCCCACCCGCATCCTCGATACTCGCAAGACCACCCCCGGTTACCGCCAACTCGAAAAGCAGGCTGTGCTTGACGGAGGTGGCACCAACCACCGCATGGGCCTCTATGACCGCGCCATGGTGAAGGACAACCACCTCGTGGCGGACGGCGGGCTTGAAGCCATTCAAGCCGCCATCCACAAACTCAAGCAGGAACAGCCCGACGTTGAAGTGGAACTGGAATGCGACAGCCTCGATCAGGTGAAGGACTTTCTGACGCTGGATGGAGTCGACTACCTGCTGCTCGACAACATGAGCCCGGCGATGATGCGCGACGCAGTTGAACTGCGTGGCCAGCATGGCAAGCCCTTGCTTGAAGCCAGTGGCGGCATCCGCTTTGAGAATCTCAAAGCCATTGCCGCAAGTGGTGTGGACTTCATTTCGGTGGGCGCACTCACCCACTCTGCTCCGGCCCTCGACATCGGCTTGGACTTCATTCCCATCGACTGAGATGGAAGAAGACTTTCCATCTATCGCTGCTCATTTTCCGGATCCCTTCCGCTTAATGCTGCGCGAAAGCTGCGAGTCAACCAACGACGAGTTGCATGCTCTGGCCAAAGATGGTGCGCCGCACGGCATGGTGCTTCTCACCCACGAGCAGACCAGTGGTCGTGGACGCCGCGGCAATGTCTGGTCCTCTCCGCCCGGCGACAATCTCACCTTCTCCATCCTCGTCCGTCCCGATGAACCCAAGGCACTGTGGCCTCGCCTCGCCCTGGCCACCGGTTTGGCCCTCGCAGAAGCACTTGAGTCCTTGGGTTGCCAACCCGGCATCAAATGGCCCAACGACCTTTGGCTCGATAACCGCAAAGTCGCCGGCATTCTTGTCGAAGCCGGAGAGGACTTCGCCATCGTCGGCATCGGCCTCAACGTGAAAACCACGGAATTTCCTGAGGAGCTTGGCGACAGTGCCACCTCCCTCGCCCTTGCCTTGGGCGAGGCACCCAGTCGGCCGGATGTGCTCGCCGCCATCATCCAGCGCTTTGCGGTGCGCCACCGTGGAATTGGCTCTGATTTCCCCCGCCTCATCCAAGCCGTCAACCAGCGCTGTGTGCTCGCCGGCAAACGGGTGATGCTTCAGACCTCCGCTGGCCCCATGGGCGGCATCGTCAAGGAAGTGGGAGCAGGTGGTGAGCTCCTACTCGACACCCCCAACGGCACCGAAACCTTGATTCAGGCTGATGAGGTGCGCATCGTAGCCTCATGAAATCGCTGGCAATCCTAGTCCTCTCCCTCGCGCTCATTGGCTGTGGCAGGGATGTGCCTGTCGAACCGGAGGAGCCCACCCAGCCCCGCTACATTGGCCAGATAACCAGCATCCATGCTGCCCAGAGCTTCGTGCTGATTCGCCGCGCCCCCGGCATCACCCTTGCTGCCGGCACCATTCTCATTTCCAGAGGTCCTGGCGACCGAGTCGCAAATCTCCGCGTTTCAGGAGAAACTCTCGGTCTGATGACCGCTGCCGACATCCAAGCGGGCGTTCCCGAAGTGGGTGATTCGGTGTATGAACCCCTGCTCGAGAAACCGGAGCTGACACCGGATTCGGCGCCAGAAAGTCCATAAGTTACTGATTATCAGATCAGTAAAAGTTATTTGTCTGGACGCAAAAATAGTCAACTTTTTGTGAATTCTTTTCTTCCATAAGCAATTAGAGCTGTGTATTTTCAAAAAGTCCCGATGAGTGTAGCCACTTTTCAAAATTTTTGAAACCGGCAGCTCATTTCACCATTCAGCCCGGTGCAATGAACTGACGGAGACTGCCTCAGCCAGAATGTCCCCAACTCCCGTCCCAACCCAAAAACCAGCCAACCATGAAAACCGTCAACGCCTCTGGCGCTGCTGCGAAGGCAGACGCAGATCGTCTCGCCGATTTCGTCCTCTTCACCCAGAGAAGCTGCATCCTCAACCTGTCCGCAGCTCTCAGTAAGGGTAAGATCTCCTATTCGCAGTTCTTCCTGCTCACCTATCTCTCAAGCGAGGAATACC
>CAZIPY010000207.1:0-1544 GCA_964541125.1 uncultured Luteolibacter sp.
GTTGGCGCTTCAGTGTCTTCGAAGCCCGGATTGAGGATGTTGTTCACAATACCGGGCATCTCAATCACTCGATAGAAGGGCGCGCCCACCGGGTCGAAGGCGGAAGTGACCGCATCTCCCTGGATGGGATCTCCCAGATTAGTCCAAACCAGATTATCCGGTGAGGACTGGACCTGAAACGAGCTCTCCGGTTCGAGGGGTTCCCACTCAAGGTGCGTGCCCCGCTGAATGGTTGAGCTCAGCCCTTCCACCTGTTCCTCGAGCACGACGTCGTCGACCAACAGACCGTTATCAATCCCGCCAATCGCACCCGCCGCCAACTGAAAGCGGATGAGAAAGGAATCAGAACCCTCCGCAGGCTGGAGGTTCTCAAGTACGAACTCCTGGTAGTCGGTTGTCAGTCCCAAGCCGATCAAGGACTCCTCGACCTGCCCCTTGAATCCCCCTCCATCGCTGCCGTCCTGATCAAGCCACTGGATCTGCACGAACATGTTGATACCGGTGTAGTCCGTGGAATCCGACTTGGCAAAAAAGGAGCAGCGGTAGGTGGCAGAGTTGTCGATGGTATTTGCGCCTTGGTTCTGTTGAACAAAGACCCCGGCGCCGGCCGTGCTGCCGGTATTGTCCACCTCCATGTAGGCATAATGACTGCCGGAGTTCGGCTCGAGAGAAGCTCGCGAAACCGACGACGTCGGACCTGCTCCCAGTTCTTCCCAGGAATCCGCGTTGGTGCCGGAGCCTGACTCAAAGCCGCCGTTGAAAAGGATGTTCGCCGAGGCGGAGGAGCTTACCAAGAGGAGGCCTGCACTCAAACCGGTGGTGAGCATCCAGGGTCTCCGTCTTGTTTCGTTCATTCCAAGTTGTTGCTCGCCACGGGGGCGCTCGTTCGTCTGCTGGGTTCGTAACTTCTTCATGAGTTCAATGGGTCTTCAACTCCAGCCGCTTGGTCCAGGCCATCCCGTGAGTTGACAGGAAGAACCGCATGAGCGACTGGATCTTGTGTATGTAATTTTGTGCAACTTATAGCCGTGCGACAAGAGATCAAGAAGAATTCAAGGAATCTTCGATGGGGTTGGGGAGATGGCGTTCATATACCTCGAACCGACCCATCCATCTCCAACCGCTTCGAAGCATTTCACCCCGTGTTCACACGCAAAACAGCCGCTCCATTCGGAGCGGCTGCTGTGATTTCTCTGAACCAGGCCTATCCCTGGATAGGTCCCCTCACGGGTCTACCTCCGTGACCCGATAGAACTTCGAAGTGGACGTCATCACATCAGTGAGAGACGCCGGGTTGCCGTCACCCATGATCTGGGGACCAAAGGAGGTGAAGCCATTGAGGTTAGGGGAAGATTCCACCTGATAGGTGACACCGGCTTCCGTCGGCCATGAAACCGCAATCCCTGGCTGACCAGTGGCCACATCGGGAATCTCCTCCCCTGGATCAACCACCTCGGGGATGTAGACATCGTCGATCAAGGTGACCCATTGCCAGCCATTGCCAGCGCCCATCGCTTGAATCCATCCCACGGTGACCCACGAAG
>CAZIPY010000208.1:0-8046 GCA_964541125.1 uncultured Luteolibacter sp.
AATGCGCGCATGGCCCTTATGCTGGCCATCAACGAGCTTCAAATGACCATGGGGCCAGATACTCGAATCAGTGCACGTGCAGAGCTTTTCGCAAAAGACGATCGCATCAATGTTCCTATTTCCTCAAATACGCCCAAGGCGTGGTGGGTTGGTGTCTCTTCTAGTGATCCGGAGCAGCCTATTGGTTCTTCGAGCGGCAACTTGGTGAGTTGGCTAATTTCTGGGCTCGACCCCAAGGCGACTCCGTCCGTGCAGTTGGCCAGCTCCTTCGCTGATCCTGTGACCATGTTTGGGGATCAAACTATCGATACAGCATCGCTCACAGGGGGGCAACCTATCGAGGCCGGCAAAGTCAGGATTGCAAAGGGGTTGGGTTCACGACCAGGTAAATACGCATGGATCATTGACGACAACGGCATGAAAGCACAGCTGGCCGCCAGCAGGTCTGAAGTTCGTAATGATCAAGAGGTGCCATTCGGCCAGGGCGTTCTTCCTGGTACCTACGACGTGAGCGTGCTTGATGGCTTGGCTGACCTGACGGGAAGCGATCCTGAGGATGTGAACCGGATCATGTCGCTCAAAGATCTTCAGTTTCTTGGGGCGAGCAAGAATACCGCTCGAGAAAAGCATTTCAGTTACACCACTTCGTCTCGCGGAGTTCTTTCTGATGTTAAGCATGGAGGTCTCAAAAAGGACCTCACTGTGGCCTTCGAAAACGAAGATGCGTTCACGGAAATTTGGGGCAATGGCTATGATGAATCGACCAAAGAGTTCGATCCGGGCTACCTCGTCATGGATCCAGAAAAATTCGCTCAGTCTGACGATCTTAGAGCCAATGGCTACATCCATTGGGAGATGTTCAAAGACTATTACAATAGCAAGAAATACATCCAGAAAGATCCCGCGACAGGTATGGAATACATGGACCTCACGCTGCTGAGTCTCGCGGGTATCTCGAATTACAGCGGTTACCGCGATCCATCAACTGGAAGAAAAGTCACGTATCCGCTGGCGCTTGGAAAACTCGGCCCTCACGAGATTGGCAACAATGAAGATACTGCCCCTCACCATCAAAGAATGCCTTATGGCGACTACCACACGATTCACGATGCTGGTAATTTTGTGGAGCATGGAAATTTCCCCTATAAACATTACAAGCACAGCCCCATCACCCCGGTGTTGATGAAGATGCAGCTCAATGGCTGGCTTGAGACGATCGAGAAAGACAACGATCTAACTGCGGATGTGGATATTGGGACCTACATTCGAACCCGGTGTCAAATGTGGCTAAGTCAATACAATCCGTATAATGTGGGTATGCGCGTCGCAGGTAGCCGCAACGGTGGGCCCATGATGGATGCTTTCCCGACCATGAACTTTACTCATCGGGGCATGACGGTAGAGATCAGAGATCACCTGAGCCGGCCAAGTTCGACGATCATGTATTCTCGCTATCGCCATCATTTCAGAGGGCTTTCAACATCAGGGATGTATATCCCAAGCTACATCACTCTCGGGCCAGGCCGCTCTCACGTTTACGCCTTTGAAAAGGATGTGGAGAAGACGGATAACAATCAATACGAAGATCGTCTTTCCTTTGGTGACAAAGTGAAGGACCTGACAACGCAGAGTTCCTATCGAGACTATCGCCTCATTTCAGATAGCCCAGGCACTTTTGAGGTGGAGGTGAGAACCGATAAGCTCACCCAAGGAGCACTCAGTATCGGTGGTGGATCGGATGGCACCCAAAACTTTTCATGCGCGCAAGCCTTCTGGGCTCCGTTCTCTTACGATAGCTTTGGGACGTGGATGTTTCGGGAGGAAAATGTGGGCCTTGATGATTTGAACGAAAATCTCATGGCATCTTTCAGCTTTCAGTTGCGTAGCGCTGCGGAGCCCGCATCTGGCAATGGGCCCGCCATCCGGCCCTTGGTCGATTCCAATGTTCGTGCGGTTTACAACAACACTCGTTGGGACTCTCCACTCGGACTTCCCGTGCTCGCTTCCTACTCCATGGCGAATGGCGGCCAGGTGAATGAGCAGATCATGCAGATGGATATCACGGATTCCCCCAAGGGCTATGCCTACTGGGGCGCGGGACGTGACCCTGTGGATGGATTTGAGCGAGTGGTGTTATTTGATATTCCCAGAGAAGACTTGGTGTCGCTTGGCCAACTGCAGCATGCCAATGTCGGACGCTTCAGCTATGAGCCCACCTACATTGTAGGAAACTCCTATGCCAACCTGCGCATTCCCCAGGATCAGTGGAACGCTTCAGTCACGGACACCTTCAGTAACAGCAGTGGCCCAACTCAAAACAATAATGCCATTCCTGGAAACTTCCACCTCTACGATGCCTCCTATCTGGTCAATGAGGTGCTCTGGGACAGTGCGACGTTCACAACCATCCCGCAATTTCATGATGACCACGGCGCGGCCACTGCAATTGCAGCCTCTGAGGCCGACTACGATTCACTGCGCCAAGGCGAGGGTCTGCTCGCCAATCCGCGATATCTCCCCTACGAGCCGATTGGGTCGAGATTTGATCGTGCGACCCTTCAGGATAACACCAAGGCCTATCACCACAATGCGGGGCATATCATGGTGGATGGTGCCTTCAATGTGAATTCAACATCCGTCGATGCGTGGGAGGCCTTTCTCTCGGGAACCAAAGGGCTGCCTTATCTGAAAATGGACGGGAACGGTGTGATTGCCGACTTCCATAGAGATGTGGATGGTGTCCGCTTTCCAAGGCTTAAGGCATCCACGGGAGGCCCGATGCAAACAGATGATCTCGATGAAAATTTCTGGACGGGATTTCGTAGCTTGAGTGGCGAGGAGGTCCGTGAACTCGCTGCTGAAATTGTTGCCGAGATTAAGAAACGAGGTCCTTTCCTCACCATGGGAGAATTCGTCAACCGCAAGCTTGAAAACGGCGAGCTCGGTCAGCGTGGTGCCCTTCAAGCAGCACTCGACAACACGGTGAATAAGGACATCGATCCGAATTTCTCGGGCCGAACCAATGTTCCGAATATCCCCGCCAATAGCACCCAAGGATCAGGATTCCCCGGCCAGTTGCTGCAGGGGGATATTCTCCAATCTCTAGCCCCATTCATGACGGTGCGATCCGACACCTTTACCATCCGGGCCTATGGAGAAACGCTCTCCAAAGACGGCACGACCATTTTGGCACGAGCCTGGTGTGAAGCGACCGTTCAGCGCTACCCAGACCCTGTGCCTGATCCTACAGGCAGTGGAGATGCTCTCGACCAACTCGCCAATCCTACAAGCATCTTTGGCCGAGCGTTTCGTATCACCTCATTCCGCTGGCTTAATCCGGACGAGGTTTGAATCTCAATTTCAGCGAACTTAGTGATGAACCTCATGCCTATGCCCAAGCACAGCCTGCTCTTTCTGGCGATTGCCTATGTGGCATCTTGCTCGCCACTGTTCGCCGAAGATCAAAAGCAAATTGCCGTGCGCGTCATGGCGGTGGGTTCCAGTGAGATGCCAGAATTGTATTTGGTGACTAAAAGTGAAGAGGGCATGAGTCGTGTCCATTGGTCGAAACGGCAACCTTCAAAAACCGTTCATGCTCTGTGTCAGGATACTCTACCGCTCTTTAGTGTCAGCGTTACGGAAGATGGCAAAAGCATACCTAGTCTGGATCACCGAGTAAAAATTCCAGAGGGAGCCAAAGAAGTGCTGCTTTTTGGATGGATCAACGGAGACAAGATCAATCTGCATGCGATCGACGACAATTTTCGAACTGCCAAATACAATGAATGGCTACTGGTCAATCTTTCCAGCAAGAGAGTCGATTTCATCGTTGGTCGAAACTCTGAACCAGTTCGATTAAAGAGCGGGTCGTATCGCCACTATCCCATCCAGGTGACGCATGACAAAGGCGGTTCCGTATATGGCAGGGCCAATATCAGAGGGGAGGAAAAGATTTTTTATTCTACTTTTCTGCCGATCAGCGCCAATAGGCGCACCATCGTATTGTTTTTCAATGAGGGAGATAAAATACGCACCACTCCGGTAGTTGATCATTTCAAGAGGAGAGAGAAGCCGCCGCAAGACCAGTAGCTTTGGTCTGTCGAGATCGATGACCAATTGACTTGCCGATCAAGGGCGGTAGTTGCGCATGCAGCGGCTCAAGGCTGCAACCCGAATCATTCTTATGAGAAACAACACATTCATTTCATGCCTGCTGTCGTCCGCGATGATCATGGCGGCTTCTCTCATGCACTGTTTGGCACAGGATAAGCCTGCTGCAAACAATGGTGCTCAGGCGGCCGTTATTGAGTTCCAATTTGATGGTTCTGCGACAAAGGGCGCGACTCCGAAACGCTCAATTCTGAGGGAATTGTCGCTTATTGAACTTCCGCCTCAACAGGGTGTGCATCCGTTAATGGTCTCAGGTCTTAAACCCGATTTGTGCGGAAAGGGCATCCTGTCTAAAAACGATGTGATTGTTGCCATCAATGGGAAGTCGCTCCAAAAAGATCCACTCGAGCAATTCAACACTGCCTGTAAGGAGGCGATCAGCGGGCCTGGTTTGCTCTGGTTGAGCCGCTGGCGCGAGGGAGAGGTCTCGCGTGTGATGCTTGATTTGGGAATCAAACCAATGGACCTGACGCGTCGGCCAGTGCCGGGTCGTGGCCACGACTGGCGCCTTGGGCCGATGGCTGCCAACGGTTGGGTTTTTTGCAAACTCACGAGATATGGAGCGAGCCAGGATGCGCGCCAAATCCTCATTACCCAGGTTGATGAAGGGGGTCCAAGCGATGGCGAGTTGAAGCCCAATGATGTGATTGTGGGAGCCTACGGGGAGATCTTTGAGGTGGATGCCAGAAAGGCCATCGCGGCGGCCATCAATCGAGCTGAGAGTGAGAAAGAGAAGGGAGTTTTGAAGTTGCAGGTGTGGCGTGCTGGGAAAAGTCATCAGGTTGAAGTGAGGCTTCCAGTCATGGGCACTTACAGCGAAACCATGCCTTATGATTGTGAGAAAACGGATCGGATCATTAAGCAAACCAGTGACTATCTTCTCACACAGGCTCTAAGCAATCGATCCAAGTTGAATGGCAGTGGCAACTACCGTGAGAGCTTTGTCGGGTATATCAACGCCTTGGGTTTGATGGCGACCGGGCGTAAGGACGTCATGCCCAAGGTGCAGGAATTTGCTTACGCGCTATGCATTCCCAGTGACGACATTCCCGTGAAACATCGGGATCTCTGTTCGCCAGGAACGACGTTGAGCCTGGAAAAGCATACCCCCATGGTCGTCTGGGACTGGGCTTATCGCACGATAGTCCTCTGTGAATACCATCTCTTAACGCAAGACCCCAAGGTCTTACCTACGATTCGCGAATACGCCACGAAACTTGCCATGGGTCAAAGTGGGGCAGGTTCCTGGGGCCAGACCTTTGCCGCCATAGAGAACACAGGCTACTTGCATGGGCATTTGGGCGGCTATGGCGCACTGAATCAAAACACCATCAATGCTGGGCTCGCGCTTCTTCTGGCTAAGCGCTGCGGCGTGGTGAACCAAGAGATCAAGGATGCCATCAAGCGCACCGACCACTATTTTTCATTCTACATCGGCAAGGGTGCTTTGCCTTATGGCGACCACACGCCGGGTTTTGATGCATTCACCTCCAACGGCAAGTCGGGTGGAGCAGCTGTGTTCTTTGATGTTGCAGGCAATGAAGAGGGGGCTCGATTCTTCAATGCCTTATCCATGGGTCACGCAGTGACGGGCCGTGAAGCGGGTCACGGAGGCCATTTCTTCTCGCATCTATGGGGCGGCATTGGTGCGGCAAGAGGCGGAAAGCTGGTGCTGCACAATTTCTTCGATGAAATGAACTTTCTCTTCACCCTGGAACGCCAGCCGGACGGGAGAATGGTCAATCAACTGGAGGCGGGGGAAGGCAATCAGATCGGCGACCTCAAGAAATTTCAGGACTTTTCAGGGCAACGTCTGCTTCAGCTCTGCGCCCCCCGCAAGGTCATCTTCTTGACGGGCAAGGGTACGCCAGACCGACAATGGATGACTCAAGAACGAATCGATCGTGTCTTCGACTCGGGCAGATTGATGTATGATAAAGCGGCTCGGAGTCAGCTTAGCAAAGGACAGATTCTAATCCTGCTGCAGGACGAGTTGCCCGCGATCCGAGGTGTTGGAATTAGCGCTCTTGAGGAACAAGGCCTCAACTTGGTGCCGGACTTGTTAAGCTTGCTGGATAGCGAAAGTCGATTTGCGCGTGCCGGTGCCGCTCAAGCTCTTGGTACGAACGGCTACAACAGTAAAGAGGCAGTAGCGAAGCTGATTGAGATTGTGGAAAGTGACTCCGATTTGTTGTGCCGCATGCATGCGGTTCGGGCATTTACGGCCAGTGATGAGGAGTCGGGTCTGTTGAATGTGTCCGAGCCCGCCATCCCGTCTTTGCTCAAGTTGGCAACCAAGCGATGGGATAGTGATCCCAATCAAAAACTGCAGGTCGAAATTGCAGTCGCTCTTTTCAATACCTACAGCTACATCGGAAGGCCTGGCTTGTGTGCAAAGTATGGCATTAGTGAATCGAGTCGGCCTTTGTTTGCCCCAGCGCTGAAGGTCTTGCTGACAAATCCCAATGGTTCCGCACGGGGTTGGGCGTCTCACTGGTCTTACCAGGAATTGACGGCGGCTGAAATGGAGTTGCTGTGGCCTGAGATCTATCTGGCCACTCGTTTTAAGGGGCCTTCTTGCGTCATGTGGAGCAATAAGGTGATGGAAGATGGATTGAAATTGATGGCGAAGCATCACATCACAGAGGGGCTTGAGCTGTTGGTTGAGAAAGCCTCGCATCGAGGCTTGTATGCGACTTCTGCCAAACTCATTCCTTCGTATGGCAGTCATGCCAAGCCTTACCTGCCGGAGCTTAGAGAGATTGCGGAGAAGTATGCAGATTCCAAAAGGAAGAATGAGATCAAGATGCACAAGGCGATCCAACAACTGATCGGCAAAGTTGAATCCATGCCGGCTCAGTCGGACTTCGAACTGATCAGCATCGCGGATTACATCAAAGGTGCAAGGAATCCGTATGTTCCCAACTAGTTGTTGATGGCAAAGGTTGAGACGCAGTGAACATGAAAATCAATGAGCCAAATTAAAAATTTTCCATGTGAAACGGCAGAAAGCAATGGGAGCGTCACCAAGGATGTTGTTTCCGCATGTATTATAATTGGGGATGAAGTTCATCCACTAGATGGGGATTGTCCGAATTGGATTTCTGAAAAATTACATCAGCGCCTCGTTGCTGGTCTGAATACAGATGTTTCGCTGAGGCTTGGAGGAGTATTTCAACTCAGCCTTACCTGTTATGCGAATGAGCGACACAGCTGCGATATTTTACCTATCCAATACACGCCGGTACAATTGAAAATCATCGATATGTGGCTTGAACATGGATTGCACGGCTGCCCATACGAGCCTAGCAGTTTGATTGAATTTCTGAGTAGGCTGGAATCACTGACTAAGTGCAGCACCTAATGATAATCAATTATCGTTGCTAGGTTTGGGAGACCTCTATGTCGAGGAAAGGGGTTGCTACATGATGTCATGTAAAAATGCGATTCGTTCGATAATGCTAGATGGCGATGAAGCCAGCATCCACTGGATTAATTGTGGATTTGGACAAAAAGGCACAACAAAGCACAACAGAATGTACCGTCCAATGTTCCTCAATCTGCCGCTATCTGCCAAATCGTGATTCTCGCAAGGTGCTGTATTTATGCAGATTACGTAAAATAGCGGAAAATTCAGGAAGTGAGTACGCGGGTTCGAGTCCCGTACGGGTCGCCAAACCCCTCCAACTGCGAGGGGGTTTTGCTTGTACAGGAAGCGGCTCAGGCCTGAGAGCGAAGCGAACCGATAAATCATCAACCCCATGGCCGGCAGGCCATGCACCCCTCGTGGATGCTTCGGAGAAACCTCAGTCCCGTACAGGCTGACGCGTCCCCAGGCATCCATCACACCATAGCCCTTCTGCCATCACCCATAAG
>CAZIPY010000209.1:0-1796 GCA_964541125.1 uncultured Luteolibacter sp.
CGTTACTTCGACAACAAGACACCATGGGACAAGGAAGAGCCGGGAGACCATGCGCTCTCGCCGGAGAACTGGGTGAAGCTCATCAACGAGAAGTCGACCGGAAAACTCCACTTCCACGGGCATGGACTGTTTCATGGCTGGAATCTGGAAGGCCGATCGATGTTCACCGCCAAGCACGTGGCCAAGCTCACCAATGAGGATGCCTATCCGGTCATCACCACGGTGTCCTGCTTCACCGGGCAGTTCGACAGCGAGAAAGATCCGTGCATCACCGAGTCAATGCTGCGGGCGCCCAAGGCAGGTGCGGTGGCCATCGTCGCGCCCTGCCGCGAGGGCAAACCCCACTTTCTGAATCCACGGGAAGACTTTCCCCTGATGGTCCGTGAAGGGAAGATGGACGGCACCACAACGACCATGACGCTTTTCTGGAAGCTGGGGATTGGGGATTCACTGACCACCGGTGAGGCGCTGATGAAGGCCAAGGCCGAGTTGGTCGACAAGGCACGCAAGTCAGCGGGCTTCCACATGTGCCTGGCCGAACTCAATCTGCTCGGTGATCCGACGCTGGCGGTGCATCCCGATTGATCTTCCGCGTCCAGACCTTATGAGGGAGCTCCCTCATTGATCCGGCGAAACCACCATGAAGTGCATCCACGACTCTCCGAACCAGGCAAGCGCCGCAAACCGGCACGGCGGTGGGCCGCGGCGACCGCCCTATGTGCGACTGGTGTCGTGCGTAATCCTCGGCTTGCTCGGCAGCCCCTCTGCTCTGGCCAAGGACTCGCTCAGCGATCCGGATGACGATTCGTATCTGACCTTCTATCTCGACAACGATCTGTTCGGAGGAACGGACCGTGACTACACCAATGGGGCCCGCCTGTCGTACATCTCCGGCAGCAAGAAGGTATCGGAGCTGGGGCCCTTCCAACAGGCCTTGCGGAAGCTGTCGGGGGATCCGGAGAGTTTCCGCCTTTTCCAGGCGGTGACTGGTTTCGACGATCCCGAGAAGATTCGCTACAACTACGGGTTCTCGCTGACCCAGTTGATGTTCACGCCGGATGATCCGTTTTCCTACACTCAGCCACCCTACCAGCGTCAGTACGCGGGATGGCTCGGATTGGGCTTCTCCCTTCATGTGAAGGACGACAACACCCTGAACTCGGTTGAGCTCTCGCTGGGCATGGTGGGGGATCATGCATTTGCAGAGGTGACCCAGGATTTCATCCACGATGTCCGTGGCATTCAGAAGTTCAATGGTTGGGACAGTCAGGTCCCCAATGAACTCACCCTCGACCTGAGCTTCGTCCAGAAGCGTCGGGTTGATCTGGCCCGGTGGGGCTACGGGGCATTCCGGTTTGATGGTCTCACGGAATGGGGTGGTCGCCTCGGCACCTTCCGTACGTCGGCTCACGTCGGGGGGTTGGTCCGCTTCGGCTACAATCTTCCGCCTGATTTCTCCGATCCCCGTCTTTCTCCGAATGCCTATTCCCACCGCTTCTTCGGGGCCGGCTCCGGTTACCAGGGCCATTGGTCCTTGTATGGCTTCACCGGTGCGGCGGGTCGTTTCGTGGCCCACGATGCGACCATCGATGGCCCCCTGTTCCGGGACTTCAGCACCAGCATCGATCGGCGACCCTTGGTGGCGGAGGTGTATGCAGGATTCGGCGTCCGCTATCGGCGGGTCGAAGTCAGCTATGCCCACACCTGGCGGAGCGAGGAGTACGCGACCCAGCGAGGGGTGGCCAACTTCGGGTCGGTGGCGGTGCGCCTGCAGTTCTAGCAGTTCTAGCAGTTCA
>CAZIPY010000210.1:0-4675 GCA_964541125.1 uncultured Luteolibacter sp.
ACGACTTCGACAAGTTGATAATTGCCCTGGGTGTCGAGCACGAAGGGCTCGGTGTACCAATCCGGGTTGTCGTCGCTGTCTTCCCAGACGGTCATGTCGGAGCTGAAGCGCCAGACATAGTTGACGCTACCAGATTGGCCGTGGTCGGTGCGGCGTATGAAACGGGCCTTGAAGTTGACACCGGCACCGGGTCCAGCAGCAGTGACCGAAATGTCGGGGCCGCCGTAGGTGAAGCTACTGCCGTCGTAGGTTAGGCGACCTTGGTCATTGACCGTCGGATCCGTGCCGAAGGCAAACTCCAACAGGTTGCGCATGTCGTCGGTGTCGTCATTCTGCGTGCGCAAGGTATTGGTGAAGGGGTTGGTGAAGGTGCCCGAGGCCCAGATGTCGTAGGGAGCCGGCGCTCCTTGAAGTGTCAACACTGCAGACATTCCGTAGAACCGCCATTGGTTGGAAGCATTGCCGTTATACACACGAGCCCATTGGGTGCCGGTGTCTGTAGTACGGCCATGGGTGATCTTTGGGGGGGATTCACTGGAACCACCCAGGATGCGGCTTGTTTCTTGGGTGCCGTTGGCATTCATGCCAGTGGCAATGCTCAGACTGCCCAATTGATTGCCGGATTCATCATATCGGATTGGATTGTCGAGGCTGTTGTCCCAGAAGTCGTTATAGTTGTCGGCGATCTTGGTATAACCATTGGTGGCGAGGATGGCGAGACCAGTGCCGGTGGTGAGGGTGTTGTCTCGGCCATTGGTGCCATCGGTGGTTCCAACCACATACCAGTTGCCTGCAAGGCCGGCGTTGTTGGCATAGGTGGTGATCGCATCGTGGTAATCCTGCATTACCGCGGAAGTTGCATCCCGCACGGTGGTGCTGGACGCAAAGACGATGCGATAGGTGTCGCCGACGGCCCAGGAGGAACCTGTGGCCGGGTTGATGCCGCCATTGGCCCAGGGTTTCCACAAGCCAAGTTCACCTTGGATGAGGGGCAAGCCATTGACGTTGAGGGTGTCGTTGTCAGCAGCAGGTGTCACCAGCGCATTGCCAAACAGATCGGTAAGCATGGTGCCGGATCTAACCTGTAGATTCAGCGTGCCGATGGTGGTGGCTTGCAGGCGCACCTGATAGACAAGATTGGAAGTGAGGTCTGAGGAAATATCGGTGACGCTCTCAATGGAGATAGAGGCAGTTCCCGAATTTTCCAGATCCGATAACTCGAGCGAAGTGCTCAAAGGCTCGCTGAAGGTCAGGGTGTAGGTCACGGGCTCGGTGGCAAAAACATCCGTGGTGCTGCCGCCAGCTCCTACTGCATCGAAAGTCGCTGTAGGTGCGGTGCTGTCAGCGGGTTCGCCCGTTACAGTCAGGATTCCATTGCCAGAGATGATATCGAGTTCGTAGTCCACTCCGCCGATGCCTGTGCGGCCGTAGGTGCCTGCGGGCTGGGGGTAGCCATCAATATTTAGGAAGCCGATGGTGTCACTGGCGTTCATGACCAGCTTGGTCCTAGCCGTGCCATTGTCGGAGCCCGGGTTGCCGTTGAGGTTGAGGGTGGCGGTGTCACCCATTGCATTCGCAGCGGTAATACCGAGCGACATGCTGTTGTCGATGGTGATGTCGCCGGTTCCAAGGGAGTTGGCCGCACCCCCAAAGACCATAGAGTTTCCGTTGTAGGCCCTAAGGCCACCGGACCAAGAGGCATTGTTTCCGTTGAAGTAGCCGTTGTTGCGGCTGACGCCCTGAACCGAAAGTCGGCCTGCTCCACTGATCTCCCCATTGAAGGATCTGTCGCGGACGTGAGCGCTGGTGGAACGGCACAGGTCGATCCTTGCATCGCCTGCCATCACAATATCCTGAGCATGAACCGTGTCGGCTCCGCGCCGGAAGGCGATGATGGAGCCGGTGTTCATGGTGATGGTGTCACCACCCAGAGCATTCAAGTCGGTGTTGTTGCTGGATTGAGCGATCTCAAGGGTGGCGCCTGCACCTAGAGTCAGATTGCCTGTGTAGGAAGGGCAAGGGACCATGGAGTAATTCTGGCTCACGCTGGCATACTGACCGGGGTCAATCACTGCATTGAGAGAGCCTGTTGGAACGCCGGCACTCCAGTTGGCTGCATCGTTCCATGTGTCCAGGTTGAAGTTTCCTGTGGCGCCGTTGTATACCGTTGTATCGGTCGCACTGAAATTCCAGGTGGTGTTGTCTGTGATTGCGAGATTGCCAACGTCACTGAAGTTTTTGACCACCCCAGCATCAAAATGAACGGCGTAGTTGGTGGCGCCTTCGAGCTCGAGGGGAGGATCGATGGTCATGACGGTACCTACGATTGAGACATTCGGGCCCGTCACAGCAATGGTTTGATTGCCTGAACCGTCGGTGAGATCCACTAAGGTGATATTGCCGCTTCCCAAAATGAGGTCTTCATCGAAAGTGGCTACCAGATCGACTCCGGGAGCCACATTGATGGCATCGTCAGCTGGGCTCGTCGGTGTTGGGATGGGGCCGATGCTGTCAAAGGGCGTGATTCTGAAGGTCCATTCGCTGGCCCCAGTGCCATCATAGGCATTGGGGACAGTAGCGGTGTCTCTAAGCACTCCGGCCTCAATAGTTACCTCGTAGTTGGCTCCGGACTCCAAAGAAACGGTTGGGGTGATGATCAGTTGGTTGCCAGATACGGTGACCTGACCACTGGGCAGGTTGAAGGTTTCGCTGCTGGAACCGTCGTCGGTGTCCACCAGAATAATGGTGCCTGCTCCTGTGAGGGCGATCTGCTCGTTAAAATTGGCGACCAGCTGGGTGGTGCCGAGATAGACATCGAGGTCGCCCATGGCGGGATTGGTGGTGGAAATGGCTGGAGGTGTGACATCCGGGCCAAAAATGTTGTCGATGCGGATGCCTTGGAGGGCGAGTTCATCTCCCCAATTGTCGCCGCCTGCGCCCAGCGCCTGAGTGGCTGTTTGGACATAGTCTGAAGCAGTCAACGCGGATACAAAGCCGGACCAGTTGCCCAGACTTTCACCTATGCCATTGCTGTCCGTGGCGTTTCGACCATAACTACCAGTCTGGCCATAGGAGAGAAGCCCTGCAGATTCGTTCACCTTCCATCCTTGGTTGTAAAAAACGCGGGTCACATTTACATCAGCGTCGAACTGTGAAGCAAAGAACAGGTAATCGCCGTCTGCAGATACGCCGATTTGGTCGGCGTTGGTGGAAGTGTCATGAGTGAAGCTGCCATCGATTTCCACCTGCGTATCATATGTCAGTGTGGCACCATTGATATTCTGGAGGTTTCCGATATCAGTGAGACGTATATAGTCGGCGGTGTCCGGTAGTTTGACCATGGTGATGGCGGTGCGCTCGCCGATGATGTCAGCGGCTACATTTGAGTCCTCGCGGCTGATCAGGGTCTTCAGCACCTGACCGGCAGAGGCCTCGATGATCATGCCAATGGTGACGGCTCCTTCATCGGCGCTTTCGGTGGTTGCTCCGCGGAGGTAAACCATTGTTCTGGAGCCGACGACAGGAACGTTATCCAAGGTGAGATGTTGAGTGATGCCTGTCCTGCGTTTGTTGGAGCCATTCGTGCCTTTGATATAGGTGTTGGCGAGGACTAGGTAGTGTCCGTTTTGCAGAAGTGTGACACCGTCCGAAGTGTCGCCAAAGGAGCCAGCGTCTTTTTCCAAAACATCTGTATAATCCACCGTATTGTTGCCGTTCTGGATGGTCTGGTCGGAACCTGATCCATTATGCCCGGCGAGTAGAAGGTAGTCCCAACTGTCGTCCAGTTTGACTAGTTGAATGCCTGTGTTGTCCGGTTCGCGGATGATGTCATCACTGTTGTTGTCCGTTCGCATGGAGCGGAGTTGTAGAGTGTTGCCTGAAACAGGAACGTCAATGATCGCGCCGCCAGCTGTAATTGCTTCAAATTGATTAGAGTTGCGCCTGATGTAGCCTTGAGACCACCCCATCGGAAGAGCGCTCAGAGAACCATTGAGGTGCAGCTTGGTTTGGATTTCCGAGCGGGCGGCATTTGCGTCCTGGGTATCATCAAAGCGCGAGTTGTAGATCACCAGATGCTTGCCGGCAGCCATCTGAATGTCGGTGTTCGGACCTGCGACCAAAACATGATCTGCATTGCTGCGCACCGTGGTGTCGAAATCATGGATAAAATCCGAGGTGGTGATGTCTTCGCCCGCGGCGTTTGCCGTGAAGATTGAGATGCCCTGTGCATGTATTGCCGGCATCGCAAGCAGACAGCAGCAGGTAGCCACCAAGGTGGTCCGAATGTGCCGGGGAGATTTCATTGGGTTTTACGTCTATGATTAGACGTTCAACGATCATAGAGAGCTCCAATATTGGGGTCAATATGGAGCTGATCCTAGAAGTCCAGGGATGAGCAATTTATCGTAATAACCCTATTTTTCAGATGATGTGGCTCGGCCGGATGATCATGGGGCTCAAGCGATTAAGGCCTGCATCAATAAGCATGTGGATCGCTGATGCTGAGTTGATAACCAGTCTGCGTTATCTTTTTCGCCTGAGCAGTCCGAGGGAAGCGAGGAGGACGAGCATTAAGGAGCTCGGTTCTGGGATTTGCCCGACTTGGAAGGTGTTTTCGTCGGAGAAAGCCCAGCGATGGATGGTTCCTTCGGTTCCACCGTTGTAGAGGGTGACT
>CAZIPY010000211.1:0-2905 GCA_964541125.1 uncultured Luteolibacter sp.
AGCTCAAGCTGGCATGAAAACGAGTGGAACCGGATGCCATCGATGCAGGAGGCGATCAGGATTGGAGATGGAGGGGCTGTCATCATGACCACAGGAAGTAAATGGAGGCGAAGAACAGATCGGCGAGCAGCAGCAGGATGAAGCAGCGCAGGACCGAGAGCTCGGCGGCTTGGGGGATCCACGCGCGTTTGGGTGGAACATAGATGCCGGTTGAGCAGGCAACACTGGAGATGATCAGTCCGAAGGTCAGGGTCTTGGACAGGCTGATGAGGATGTCACTCAAGGCGATTTGATCGATCAGCGCGAGGTAGTAGGGGACCAGCGGCATCTCCACAAACAAGGAGGCAAAGGCCGGACCGACGCCTGTGGCAACCAGTTGGAAGACGATGGTCAGGGCCGGGACGGCGATGCAGCAGCCCAGAACCCGGGGAACGAGGAGATAGTCCCCGGGGTCGACCCCCATCAGATAGAGGGTTCTGATTTCTCCCCGAACCTTCATGGCGGCCAGTTCGGTGGCCATGGCCGATCCGCTTCGGCCCAGCACGATGAATCCGGTCAGCAAGGGGGCGAACTCGCGCAGCACCACCAGCTGCATCATCTTGACGTTCATTTCCACCCCTCCGCCGAGGAGTGAGCGCATCTGGCTGACCAGACCGATGCCGACCGCAAGGCCGGCGATGGTGACCGGGAGCAGTGCCTGAATTCCGGTGAAGAGAATCTGTTTGTGGAACACCCGTTGGATGGCGGGCCGCCGGAGGGCTCCGACCCTGCTTCCTGCGTAAGCGGCCACTCCGGCCGTGAGTTGGACAAACTCAAGAAACGACCGGACCATGCGCGACTCGAACTGTCGATGAGCATGCATGGGCTCGGGGAGGGTTGGACCTGGTCAACCATCCGTATCGCCTGCCCCGCGATGACACTCCCGAAGGAGTTTCAGGCACGGACAGGCCTTTCTGACCGGAATCTCTGGCTGGCCATGCTTAAAATAGCAGGCCCCCGCCAAGCGCCTATGAGCCGCTTCGCAAAAAGAACGCAATCCTTGCTCGGAATCGCGATCCCGGCGGAGCTCAGATGACTCGAATCACTTCTTCGCGTTCGAAGCGTGCCTTGGGTCGGGAAGCATACTTGTCGGCCCCGCTCCGGTAGCCGGCGGCGCAGGCGACGATGGTGGCATAGCCACTGTCTTCGAGTCCGAGAATCTTGTCGTAGCTTTTCGGGTCCAGGCCCTCCAGCGGGCAGGTGTCGACACCGATCATTGCCGCGGCGGCCATGAACTGTCCCAGGGCAATGTAGGTCTGGCGCTTGTTCCAACCGTGTCGTTCTTCCACCGTCATGTTGTTGCAGAAGCCGTCGATGACCTTGCCCAGACCGGCGAGTTCATCGAGCTCCTGTCCGTGAGCCTCAGACAGGCATTCCAACCAACGCCGGGTGTCGGCCGGAGTCATGTCCGTGCGCGTGGCGAAGACCACCAGTTTGTCGGCATCCGTGACTTGGGATTGTCCCCAAGAGACTTCGCGGAGCTGGCCGCGAATTTCAGCATCGTCGATGATGAGGAATTTCCACGGTTGCAGACCGAACGATGACGGAGCGGTGACCAGGGCGTCGAGAAGGGCGTCCCACTTGTCGTCGGGGATGGACTGGCTTGGGTCGAACACCTTGGTGGCGTAACGCCATTCGAGAGCGGAGGTCAGTTCGGCTGGAGTCATGGGCGGAACAAGCAACAGGTTTACTGGGCGTCAAGGCTCAGAGGCAGGGAAGCCGATGGGAAATCCTTGAGGGCGATGGAAAGGATGACGCCGTATTCTTCGTCAAGGCGGTTGTCGCGGGCGGTGAACCCAAGTGAGCCCACGAAGTTGTTGAAGTTGCGGTGGACCGTGTACTGCTGGAGCTCCAGTGTTCCGTCGTCCATCTCCCAGATGTGGGTGGCTCCGACCCCCCATTTCTCGTTGAGCCTCATGTATCCCCGCAGATCGAGACGGTTGGAGTCTTCCAGAATCGGATGGTTGTCGAGGTAGCGGTTGGCGATGGAGAATTCGATGTTCTCGCTTGGCATGAATCGGAGGCGAGCGGAAACCTCGCTGAATCCTGAACCGTCGTCGATCAGTGGGAACTGGGTTTCCAACCCGACATCGAGCCACGGGAGAGGGCGCCATGTGACGTCGTTGAACAGGTTCGAGAAGTTGCGACCCAGACGTTCTGGGTCGTCGAAGAACCCATCCATGTAGGTGTCGATGTAGAGCCACTCGTAGCTTTGTCCATCGCGACGCGTGGTGAGGCGGTTCCGCATGCCCAAGCGTAGGATGCTCCAGTCCCTGAGTTCGTCGGTGGCGGTGAAGCGATTGGGTGCCAGGGTTCTCGGGCGGGTGGTGAAGTTCTCCCGGTCCACCGTTGGGAAGAGGGGATTGAGGTCATCGGTGCTGAGAAGGGAGAAGCGTGAGTAGGGCTGGAAGACGTGAAGCATCCCGTCGAGACCCCACTTCCGGCTGACGAAATCACCGTAGTCGCGGCTCATTTTCATCGAGGCCTCGCCTCCCACATAGAAAATGGGCCGGCTGATCGAGTTCGCCGGACCATTGACGCTTGAATAGTTCGTGTAACCGGCGCCGATCTCCGGGGTCAGGTTGAGCCAGCCGCCCAACTTGGTCTGCATCGAGAGTTCCTGATAGGTATGGAACCGGGTGTAGCCGGGATTGAGAAGCTGGGTGACCAGCGAGGGGGTCAAGGGGCTCCCCGGCGGGAGGGCCCTGATCCGGCGCACGAGCTGCCGCTCGTAGGTCGGGAGGCGATCGAGAAGCACCGGGATGGAAGCACTTCCGGGGGGAAGGGCCAGCAGGGCTCGCACCGTGCTTTGATTGGCAGAGCCGATCTGCTCATCGATGATGGAAAACGAGGTCTGGCCTTCATG
>CAZIPY010000212.1:0-19758 GCA_964541125.1 uncultured Luteolibacter sp.
CGTCATCGAAGACGCTGCCGCCGAACCCGAAGTCCTCGACCTCGCCAACTTCCTTAACGGCATGGGCGCCAAAATCACAGGAGCCGGCACCAGAACCATCACCATTGAAGGAGTCGACTCATTGCACGGCGTTGAACACACCGTAATCCCCGACCGCATCGAAGCCGGCACCTTCATGGCTGCCGCCGCCCTCGCTGGTGACGGCGTGACGCTCAAGCGCGTGAATCGCGAACACCTCACCACCATCACCGAAGCCATCGAGGCCTCCGGTCACGAAGTGGAGTTCAACAAGACCGGCACCCAGTGCACCGTCCACCGCGGCAAGAAGACTCAGGGTGTGGATCTGGAAACCTCCCCCTACCCTGGCTATCCAACCGATATGCAGGCTCAGATGACCGCCCTCTTGGCCACCACCCCGGGCATCAGCGTAATCAAGGATACCATCTTCCCCCAGCGCTTCATGCACTGCGCCGAGCTCAAGCGGATGGGCGCGGACATCAAGATCGACAACGGCACCGCCGTGGTCCACGGCGTGAAAAAACTGACCGCCGCCCCCGTGATGGCCTCGGATCTGCGGGCTTCCGCCGCCCTGGTACTGGCAGGCCTCACTGCCAAAGGCTCGACCACCATCAGCCGCCTCTACCACATCGACCGGGGCTATGAGCACATCGACGAAAAGCTCCTGATGCTAGGAGCCGAAGTTGAGCGTGTGAGGGATTGAAAGTGCCTTCGACGGGCATCAGTATCCTTCTCATGCTCCGCAAGACACTTGCCCTCACCCTCTCCCTGCTGGCCACCTCGGCCATCGCCTTCTCCAAGCCAGAGAAGCCCAACATCATCTTCATCATGCTCGATGACTTGGGCAAGGAATGGATCGGTTGTTACGGCGCCGAGGACATCAAGACGCCCAACATCGATGCCCTGGCCGCCGGCGGCATGAAGTTCGACAACGCCTACTCGATGCCGCAGTGCACGCCTTCACGCGCCACGCTCCTCACTGGCACCTACCCTTACCACAACGGCTTCGTGAATCATTGGGACGTCCCGCGCTGGGGAGTCGGTTACTTCGATTGGAAAAACAAACGCAACACCACCTTCGCCAAATTGATGAAGGAACTCGGTTACGCGACCTTCGCCACCGGCAAGTGGCAGATCAACGACTTCCGCCTCGCTCCCGACGCCATGAAGAAGCATGGCTTCGACGACTGGGCCATGTGGACCGGCTACGAAACCGGAGTGAAGGCCAGTGCCGAGCGCTATCAAGACCCTTATATCCACACCGCCAAGGGCAGTAAAACCTACGAAGGCAAGTTCGGTCCGGACGTTTACATCGACTATCTCATCGGCTTCATGAAGGAGAATAAGGACAAGCCCATGTGCCTCTATGTGCCGATGTGCCTGCCCCACACCCCACTGGTCACCACACCCGATGAACCCGACGCCAAGACCGGCCTCGACCGCCACAAGGCCATGGTCCGCTACACCGACAAAATGGTTGGCCGCATTGTTGGCGCTCTCGATGAACTCAAGCTGCGCGAAAAGACTCTAGTCATCTTCACCACTGACAATGGCTCGACCGGTGGCATCACCGGCACCCGCAATGGTGTGCAGGTCAAGGGTGCCAAGGCCCGGGAGGTGGAAGCCGGCTGCAACGCCCCCTTCATCGTCAACTGGCCCGGCACCACTCCCGCTGGCGTGACCACCGACGCACTCACTGACTTTTCCGACCTGCTACCCACATTCGTGGAACTGGGCGGCGGCAAGGTGCCCGCTGATTTGAAGATCGATGGCGTCTCCATCGCCCCGCTGATTACCGGCAAAGCCAAAGACAGTCCGCGTGAGTGGATCTGCGCCCTAGGCCACGGCCCGGCGATTCTCGATGACAAGGGAGTGCGCGGAAAAAAGGACTTCGCCACCCGCGTAATCCGCGACAAGCGCTACAAGATCTGGGTCTCAAACGAGCGCGAGATCATCCGTCTACACGACCTCAAAGAAGACCCTTGGGAGAAAACCAACCTCATCGACAGCGATAAGCCCGAGCATAAAGGGGCCATCGAAAAGCTCGGCAAGGTGCTGGCCGCGATGCCGGAGAAGGATGCCCGCCCGGTCTACGAAGATCGCGCGCCGAACGCCTGGGACCGCAAGCCCAAGGCCGCCAAAAAATAAGGCCAAATCCGGCAGCGCCGTGATCTGACCTCTTGAATCGCTGAAAACGCTTTTGGCTTAGACAACTCCCTGCTCGCGCAGTTCATTGTCGACCTCATCGTAGTCGGCAGCCTGATCGGCCTCACCCATGCCACCATCGCGGATGGATTGGATGCGACGGCGGACACCCACCTTGCTGCGGGGACCGGTGAGCAGACCGCGAGCGGTGCCGAAGACGTAGGGAGCCACCAAGGCCACACCCAAAATGCCAAGACCCAAGCCCACACCTCGACGGGCGGAACCGTGCATCATGTCGCCAACAATGAGTCCTGCAGAAGCACCCAGAATGGCGGGAGCCGTCAGAGCAGTGTTCTCGACCCAGGCGGGGTTCTCTTGCTTGTGTTCATCACTCATGCCCTGAGGCTAAGCCGGTTAGCGCGACAGGACAACCGATAAAATTTGGTTTTGTCTCGAGCAGATCCGCCCCAAGCTCTCCCGCGCATGCCCGATCCATCAGAATCCTACGCCCTGATCCTCGCTGGAGGTTCCGGCACCCGCTTCTGGCCCCTGAGCCGCAATGCCAAGCCGAAGCAGCTCATCGACCTCTTCGGCGATGGCACCCTGTTGCAGCAAGCCATTCAACGACTCGAAGGCCTGGTGCCCACCGAGAACATTCTCATTCTAACCAACACTCTGCAGATCGATGCCGTGCGCGAGATCGCCTCGATGCTGCCGGCGGACAACATCGTCGCCGAACCCGCCAAACGCGATACCGGTCCGGCCGTCGCACTGGGCATCGGTTTGGTGGCCGCACGCAACTCACAGGCCACCATGATGGTCCTACCCTCCGATCAACTCATCCGCGATACCGCCAGCTTCCAGTCGGTGATGGGCGACGCCCTCGACGTCGCAAAACATTCCGATGGTCTGGTCACCATTGGCATCAAGCCGACCTGGGCCTGCCCTTCATACGGCTACATCGAACGCGGTGAAGCCGCCACCATCGACAGCCCACTCACCCATCAAACCTACGAAGTCGCACGTTTCCGCGAAAAGCCCGATCCGGAACTTGCCGAGCAGTTTCTGCAGCAAGGCGGCTTCTCCTGGAACGCCGGCATGTTTGTGTGGTCGCTGCCAACCGTGGTCGGCCAACTCAAGCAGCACGCCCCCGACCTCGCCGACTTCATTGGCGAACTCGAAGCATCCGAAGACATCAGCCAGACCATCGCCGAGCGCTTCCCCGAACAGAATCCTCGCTCCATCGACTACGCTCTAATGGAAAGTGCCGATCGCGTGCTCAACATCGAGGCCACCTTTGATTGGGACGACGTCGGCTCATGGATTTCAGTCGCTAAATATCTGGATGAAGCTGAGGACGGCAGCGTGACCAACGCGCCAATCAGCGAGTTCGAAAGCAGCGACAACATTGTCTACAACAACAAACCTGGCACCCGCATTGCCCTCTGTGGGGTGGATGATCTCATCGTGGTGCAGACCGAGGACGCATTACTCGTCTGCAAGCGCGACAAAGCCGACGAGATCAAGCATCTGGTCAAAAAACTCCCTGAAGAGTTGCTTTGATGAGTGAGCCACACCCAGCTCTGTCGATTGACCTCGGCGATGCCCGCATCGGCATCGCTGCCACCGATGACATGGGCATCATGGCACATCCCGTGGAGACCATTCAGCGCGAACAGGTCGACCCCATCGATCGCATCGTCCAATTGGTCGAGGAGCGCAAGGTTCGCACCCTGATTCTTGGCCTACCCCTCCACAGTGACGGCAGCGAGGGCGATGCCGCAGCAAAAGCGCGCGCCTTTGGCGAGCAACTCTCTACACGCCTACCCGAACTGCCCCTGCACTTCGTGGACGAAAGCTTCACCACCCTCAGCGCGGCCGGAAAGCTACGCGAAGCGGGACGCAATGCCAAACAGCAGAAGGCCGTGATTGATCAGGCCGCTGCCGTGGAGATCCTCAATAGTTGGCTGGAGAGCCAGTGATCAGATCTTGGGGATTTCGTAGCCCTTGCGATAGTTGGTCTCGTTGAAGGCCTTGATGGCATCGCTGCCCGAAACCATGCCGGTCTTGGGATCGATGGTGACCTTGCTGCCGACGTGGCAACCGACCTTGGCAAGATCCACACTCCACTCCTTGAGCTGGGCGTGCTGACGCTCGATGCAATCGAGCAGCATGTCGTCCTGCGGAACGGCGCCCGGAATCTTCTCGAGCGGGATCTGCTCACTGGCGCGCATGGAAATATTGGCGAAGTGCGAGAGGTTGGCCGACTTGTGCGAATGCTTGATCGGCGCCATGAGGTCGTCGGCTTTGCGCGAGCGCACGCAGTCGAAGAAGTTCTGCATGTGACCGCGGCCAGCATCGCCGGGGAATTTCTCGGTGCGAGTCTTGCCGTCGGGACCGACGACATAACCACCACCGCGGCCACCACGAAACTCGCCCTTGTCACCGGTGACGATGATGCCGACACGGGTGCCCTTGTAGACCACTGCGGCGTTCCTTTTGGGAGTCTGCCACATGTTGTTGACCTCGAAGGTGCAGGGAACGCCACCCAGCTTAAAGATGGCGGTTTGCATGTTGGCGGTGTTGCCGGCGTCGTTCCAACCGAAGCGGCCGCCATAACTGTAGATTTCTGATGGCATATCGGGATCGCCTGCAAACCAAGCCAGCAGGTCGAGCTCGTGGGGACCCTGATTGCCCATGTCGCCGTTGCCAGTGTTGAAGTCCCAGTGCCAATCGTAGTGGAGGCGCGGGCGCATGATGGGCACATCCTGGGAGGGTCCAAGCCACAGATCGTAGTCGATGGTCTTGGGCGGAGTGATGGCCTTGTCGACCTTGCCGATGGAGGCGCGGTTGCGGAAGCAGTTGCCATACATGGACTTCACTTCACCGATGCCGCCTTCCTTGATGAACTTGAGGGCGGCGTGCAAGCCCTTGTCGGAACGGTTCTGAGTACCCGCCTGGACGATGCGGCCGGTCTTCTCGACCACGGCATTCATTTGTGCGCCGGACCAAACATCCCAAGACACCGGTTTCTCGACGTAGACGTCCTTGCCGGCCTGACAGGCGTGAATGGTGTGGAGGGCGTGCCAGTGGTTGGCGCTGGCAATGATGACGGCGTCGATGTCATCACGCTCAAGCAGTTTTCGGTAGTCCTGGATCTTCTCGACCTTGTGTTTGAACTGGCCAGCCACCTTGTCCATGTGCGCGGTGTCGGGGTCACAGACGGCGATGAGTTCGACTCCGTTAATCCCGTGAGCCTGTTTGGAAAGCCCACGACCACGACCGCCACAACCGATGAGCGCGGCGCGGATGGTATCGTTGGCCCCCTTGGTCTGAGCGTAGCTGAGGGCCGAGGTGGAGAGAATGGCGCCACCGGTGGTGGTGAGGAAGCGGCGGCGAGAAAGATTGGAAATTCGGGACGGGTTCATTGAGTCAATTACAGCCCCAGTTGCACGCGGCTTTCAACCATCAATCCGCATCAGACCCGTATCTTCCCTATACAAGGCTCCCGCAAAAGGCTTTGCCCCCAGCGGTTGGATCCCTAGCATGCCGTCGGTTCGACGGATCGGGCCGCTGAATTGGGATGACTCCTCTCACCTATCTGACCTGGATTCTTGCCTTAGGCATCGCCTGCCAATGGCTGGCCTGGCGCTTCAAGTTGCCCTCCATTCTGCTGCTGCTGGCCGTCGGGTTCGCCTTCGGGCAGATCAGTGGCGTCCGTATCGACAGCTTCCTGGCCGCAACCACTGGTGGCGAAAGCGTCCTACTCTCGGTGGTTGGACTGTTTGTGGCCATCATCCTCTTCGAAGGCGGGCTGACCCTGAAATTTCGCGAGCTGCGAGAATCCGGCCTACCCATCCTCCGGCTCTGCACCCTAGCCGTGGCCTTCTCATTCGGCCTAACCACCGTCTTCATGAGTCAGGTGCTCGGCTACGACTGGCGAATTGCCGCTCTGATTGGGTCCATCCTCACAGTCACCGGGCCGACGGTGATCGCGCCCCTGTTGCGGCACGTGAACCCGACCCGAAAGATGGCATCCATCGTCAAGTGGGAGGGCATCGTGGTCGATCCCATCGGCGCCATCCTCGGCGTGCTCGTATTCAAGGTGGCGATGGCTGGCGATCTGGAGGCAGCTCAATCCGAAACCCTTAAATCGCTGGGCATGATGATCGCGGTGGGAGTCATCGGTGCACTCGTCGTAGCCAAAATCGTCGAATGGCTACTCAAGCATCACCTGGTACCTGATTACCTCCAACCGGTCTTCCTACTTACGGTGGTAGCCGTGGCCTTCACCGTCTCCAATGAATTCGAGAAGGAGGCAGGGCTGCTCACGGTTACCGTGCTGGGCATTGCGCTGGCCAACCAACGCGGTGCCTTCGTCCACCACATCCTCGAATTCAAAGAGAACCTGCGCACGCTGATCATCTCCTCGCTGTTCATCATCCTGTCGGGACGGATCGCACCCGCGGACCTCGGAGGAACCCTGTGGAAGGGCCTGTTACTGATCATTTTCCTTATTGCGATCGGTCGACCCCTTTCCGTCTATGCCTCGCTACTCTTCTCCAAAGCGGTCAATTTTCGCGAGAAGACTTTCCTTGCTGCGATGGCTCCACGAGGCATCGTGGCCGCCGCCATCACCTCCATCTTCGCCCTCGAGTTTGAGGAGGCCGCTCATCACGGCCAGTTCGGAGAACTCTCCGACACCATCGCCAAGCAATCTCAGGATCTGGTTGCTCTGGTATTCATGGTTATCGTCGGCACTGTCACCATCTACGGCATCGGCGCCGTCCCTCTCGCCCGTTACCTCGGACTGGCTTCGAAAAATGCCACCGGCATCCTCTTCGCCGGTGCGGACCCGTGGATTCGCATGGTCGCCAAAGCCCTCAAGGATAACGGTCATCGAGTGATGCTCTTGGACACCAACGACAAGAACATCTCGGCCGCCAAGATGGACGGACTCAACGCTCACCGCGCCAACATCCTCTCTGAATTCGCCGAGGAAGAGCTCGACTTCAACGGCCTCGGCCACCTCGTCGCCGCCACTCCGAACGATGAGGTCAATTCGATGGCCGCCACCCGCTTCACCCACCAATTCTCGCGCGCTGGAGTCTGGCAGATCGAACCCCTAGATCGGGACGAGCACCACCGTAAAGCAGCTGCTCATGATCTGCGTCACAACACCTGCTTCAGTGGTGCACCCAATCATCAGGAACTCAGTGACGCAATCCAGCGACCCAACATCACCGTCAAGAAGACCCTCATCACCGAGGTCTATGACTTTGAGCAATTCTCCGAAGCCTATCCTGATGCCGTCGTCCTGTTCCTCGCCGACACCAAGGGCCTCAAGCCCGCCCCCGCCAAGCTTGGCAAGATCCCTGCCGGCACCACCGTCTATGCCTTGGTCACCGACACACCCACCAAGACTGCCCCTCTCGAAACCAATTAACCGTGCGCCTCAAACTCACCATCGCCTATGACGGCCGGCCATTCAACGGTTGGCAGGCTCAGGTCTGCGGCAATACCGTGCAGGACCATCTGCATAAGGCGCTCGAAACGGTGGCCAAGCAGCCGCTCAAACTGCAGGGATCAGGTCGCACCGACACAGGCGTACACGCGCTCGCTCAGGTCGCCCACTTCGATGCACCTGACGACATTTCGATGAACCCGTTCAATTGGGTTCCTGCACTCAACACCAAACTCCCCGCCACCATCCGCGTGATGAGTTGTGAGGAGGTCGCAGATGACTTTCACGCTCGCTTCGGTGCTGCTGGGAAAATCTATCACTACGACATCGCCACGGATCCGGTGCTGCCTCCACTCAAGGCCGGCCTCGCTTGGCATTTACCCAAGCTGTTGGATGCCGCGGTGCTTGAAGAAGCCCTGAGCCACTACCTGGGCCGCCATAACTTCCACGCCTTCGCTGCCTACCGCGGCAATGAAGGCCCGGACATGGATTGGCACCGTAACATCAGGCGCGCGGAACTCGAAGCCCGCGACGATGGCTATCGCATCACCTACGAGGGCGACGGCTTCCTCTACAAGATGGTTCGCTTGATGACCGGCGCCGCCGTTCACGTGGCACAAGGCCGAATGCGCCTGGACGACTTCAGCGAACTCCTCGATCAGGGCGAAGATGACACGCTGCCTAATGGCAAGTCACCCATCTGCGCACCAGCCGATGGGCTTTACCTGCAAAGCGTGGTCTATTGAACCATGTGGATCACGCCATGCTCTATGGAGAATAAGCTTTTCATACTGAAGGCGATCTGAGAAAGAATTGCCAGCTATTGATCGGGCCTCAGGCCCCCATCCATACACCCGTTTCCTTGAAGAGGTTTTTCGTCAATTTTGATCAATTCGTCTATGACATCGTCATCGGTCGCGACGTTTCCAACGAGATTTGCGACTTTCTTCCCCGGCGCACAGAGAACAAAAAGGTCATCTTCGTTGTTGATGACTGCTTTCAGGGCAACGCCATCGAGCCGATTCTCGAAGGCCTCAGAAAAAAGGATTTCGAAGTTCACGTCTACGCCTTCACTGCAGGCAAGGTCAACAAGACCATCGAGGAAGCCCTGAAGATTTTCAAAGTTCTCGAATCGGAGGGCTTCGCTCGGGATTCCACACTCGTGGCTGTCGGCGGCGGAGTCATCGGCGACCTGGCCGGATTTGTGGCGAGCACCTTTTACCGAGGCATGAATCTAATCCATGTCCCAACCACTCTAACTGCCATGGTCGACAGCAGTATCGGCGGAAAAGTGGCCATTAATTTCCACAAGACCATCAATGCGATTGGCAACTACTACCACCCCATCCTGAATGTGGTGGATCTCAAATTCCTAGACACACTGCCCGACATTGATTTCCGGTCCGGCATGGCCGAGGTCATCAAATGCGCCATCATCGATGATGCGGAATTCTTCCAATACCTGGAATCTCATGTCGAAAAGGCACAAGCCGGAGATCTCGACACATTGATGCACCTGATCACCCGCACGATTGAAATCAAGATCGACCACGTCAAGAGTGACATTCGAGAAGCCAACAAGCGACTCAAGCTCAACTATGGACACACGGTAGGCCATGCCATCGAGGCCTCCACCGGAAGCCCGGTCGAAATATACCGGCATGGTGAGGGCGTTTCATTGGGCATGGTTGGTGAAGCACACATCGCCCGCCACCACCTCAAACATGATGACTCTGTCATCCTAAGTCATGAGCGAGTATTGAGGGCATACGGCCTACCGGTTCGAATCAACACCCAAGACATCGGCATAGATCCAGACAAGCTAATGACCGACATGCTCGATAACATCTGGAAAGACAAGAAACGGATCAGCAACAAACTCAGGTTCGTTCTGGCCGATGAGATCGGCACCAGCTCCATTCATAGCGGCGTGACCAACGAAGAGATTCAGGAAGCCTTCCATTACCTACTCGAATGACTCAACCCATGAGCCGTCAACCATTCTCACTTGAAGGCAAGGTCTGCATCGTCACCGGTGCCGGCAAAGGCATCGGTCGCGAAACCGCGCGCTTATTCCATGAACATGGTGCACAGCTCGCGCTCATCACACGCTCTGCCGAGGACTTCGATAGCCTCAGGGAGGAATTGGGAGATGACCACCTTTACCAAGCGGGCGACGTAGGAAATGCCGACACCATTCGTGACTTCGTCGCTGCAAGTCAGAAAAAATTTTCCCGCATCGACGTACTGGTCAATAACGCCGGCGTACGCCTGCGCAAATCCTACATGGAGACAGACGAGGAAGATTGGAAACAGGTGATGGACATCAACTTTGGGGCCACTCACCGCTTTTGCCGTCACGTAGGAGGCATCATGCTTGCTCAGAAAAGCGGCAGCATCATCAACATGGCCTCCATCATCGGCACAGCAGGCCTCCCGGAAGTCGTCGCCTATGGAGCATCCAAGGGCGCGGTCATCACACTCACCAAATGCCTCGCAACCGAGTGGGCACCCCACGGAATCCGAGTCAATGTCATTGCGCCCGGATTCTGCGAAACGTCCTATGCTGAGAAGTTCAAAAGTAACAAAAAGGAACTGCACGAGTTCACTCTCGAACGCACTCCCATGAAGCGCTGGGGCACTTCGGAGGAAGTGGCCAACACCTGCCTATTTCTGGCTGCAGATGCGTCCTCTTACATCACCGGGGACGTCATCTCGGTGGACGGTGGTTGGAACGCCTGGTGATCATCCACAGCAAACACAGTCATGACCACAAAACCGAAAGTAATTGCCATCATTCCCGCCCGATACGATTCGACGCGCTTCGAGGGCAAGCCGCTGGCCAAGATTCACGGCCGACCCATGATCGAGCTCGTCTACAAAAACGTGATGAAATGCGAGCTACTCGATGAGGTCATCATTGCGACTGACGATAAACGCATCTATGACGCGGTTTTAGGCTTTGGCGGCAAAGTCGAGATGACGGACACCAAGCACCCAGTCGGCACCGACCGCTGCGCCGAAGTGGCCGAGCGCAGCGATGCAGACATCATCGTTAACATCCAAGGCGATGAACCTCTGGTACAACCCAAGATGATCGAGGATCTAGTCAAGCCGCTGCTTGATGACGAGTCCATTGAGGTGACAAACCTGATTTCAAAAATTGATGATATTGGGGATTATGTGGATAACACCGTGTGCAAGGCGACCCTAGATCTCAATGGATTCTTACTCTACCTCTCGCGCTCTCCAATTCCATATCCGCGCTCCCGCAACGACTACATCGTCTATAAACACATCGGCATCTACGCCTTCCGTCGCGATTTCCTTCTGCGCTATGTGAAGATGAAGCAGACGCCGATGGAGCTTATCGAAGGAATCGAGTTCCTACGAATCATCGAAAACCGACTCTTGGTCAAGGCAGTCGAAATCGAGGACCACCTGATCAGCGTCGACACCATGTCCGATCTCATCGAAGTAGAAAAGATCCTCAGCAAACAGGCCTTAGAATGAGCCTTATACGGACCGCGCGCTAGTCGTGACGATTGCCGCGGCGACGGGCTTTCGCCGTGCAAATCATACTCACAATAGGACATTCGCATGAAATCCATCGCCATCATCGGCCTCGGCTACGTCGGCCTGCCACTCGCTCTGCAGTTCGCGCGCAGCGGCACCAAGGTCATCGGCATCGACATCGATCCCAAGAAGTCTGACCTGCTGAATCGTGGCGAAAGCTACTTCAAGCATGTGTCATCCATCGAGGTAAGCGAGGTGGTGGACAGCGGGCAACTCGAAGCGACCACCGAGATGGATCGGGCATCGGAGGTCGAAGCCGTCATTCTCTGCCTGCCCACTCCCCTCAACGAGCGTCAGGAACCGGATCTCAAATATGTCATCAGCACCGGCGAAGTCATTGCTCCTCTAATCCGGAAGGAATGTCTCGTGGTGCTCGAATCCACTACCTTTCCCGGCACCACCGAGGAAAACCTGCGGCAGGTGCTTGAAGCTGGCAGTGGCATGATCGCGGGCGAGGACTTCTATCTCGGCTACTCACCGGAGCGTGAGGACCCGGGCAATCCAAAGAGTCGCGTGGCCGACATGCCCAAGCTCATCGCCGGTCTAACTCCCGGCTGCCTGGAGAAGGTTCGGGAACTCTACTCGCCAGCCATTCACACTCTCGTCCCGATGAGCTCGTGCAGGGCGGCGGAGGCGGCCAAACTGCTCGAAAACATCTTCCGCTCGGTCAACATCGCCTTGGTCAACGAACTCAAGGTCGTCTACAAGGCCATGGGCATCGATATTTGGGAGGTGATTGAAGCGGCCAAGACCAAACCCTTCGGATTCATGCCCTTCTACCCCGGTCCGGGCTTGGGCGGTCACTGCATCCCCATCGATCCATTCTATCTGTCCTGGAAAGCACGCGAATTCGGGGAGCGGACCCGCTTCATTGAGCTCGCCGGCGAGATCAATACCAGCATGCCTGAGCACGTCGTCGCCATGGGTGTGCAGGCGCTCGATCAAATCCAGAAAAGCGTGAACGGATCTAGGGTGCTGTTGATGGGCATGGCCTACAAGCCCGACATCGATGATGAGCGTGAGTCACCCAGCTACGCCCTGATCAAGTGCTTCGAGAAGCTTGGCGCCGAAGTCTCCTTCCACGATCCACACATCAAGATCATTCCGCACACACGCAAGCATGCGCAATACGCCGGCCGCCAATCCATCGACTCCATCACCGATGACTACGACCTGATCGTTATTTCGACCGATCACAAGGATTACCGCGAGCTCGATTTCAGCAACTACAAGGCCGCCCTGCTGGACACCCGCAATTGTGTCGCTGAGGCCCATCGTCCCGAAAACTATCACCGCGCCTGATCACCATGAAGCTCATCGCATTTCTATTCGCTGCACTGCTTTGCATCAGCGCCCAAGCCCAGGACAAACCCAACATCGTCTTCATCCTTAGCGATGACCAGGGCTGGACCGACTACGGCTTCATGGGCCACAAGGAGATCAAGACTCCGCACCTCGACAAACTCGCGGAGCGCAGCCTGGTCTTCGAGCGCGGCTACGTCGCCTCTCCCCTCTGCCGGCCCTCGCTGGCCACCATGGCCACCGGCCGCTGGCCCTTCGAGCACGGCATTACCGGCAATGATGTCGAAGGCATGAAGGACCGCGCCACCCGTGACGTGCCGATGCGCGATGCCTTCCACAAGTTTCCCAGCTTCATCAAACTGCTAACGGACAACGGCTACATTGCCCATCAGTCTGGCAAGTGGTGGGAAGGTTCATGGGAAGAGGGCGGCTTTAGTGCGGGCATGACGCACGCGGACCCCAAACGTGGCGGCCGCCATGGCGATGCTGGCCTCACCATCGGCCGCAAGGGCATGAGTGAGATCACCAACTTCATCGATCTCGCCATCGATGAGGAAAAACCCTTCCTCATCTGGTATGCACCCTTCCTCCCGCACACCCCACACAACCCACCGGAACGCCTACTCAAGAAATACACCGCCGAAGGCCGTGCTTCTGACGTCGCTAAATACTACGCCATGTGCGACTGGTTCGATGAAACCTGCGGTGAACTGGTCGACCATCTGGACAAGCGTGAGATCGCCGACAACACCCTCATCATTTACTTTTGCGATAACGGCTGGGCAGCCGCCAGCACCCGCAAGGATGACCCCGACCAAAAGACCTGGAAGAGCTTCGCCCTGCGATCGAAAGGCTCACCGTTTGAAATGGGCATCCGCACCCCGGTGATGCTGACCTGGCCCGACAAACTGAAACCGGGGCGCAGCCAAGACTTCGCCCACGCCATCGACCTCTTCCCCACCATCGCCGCCGCAGCCGGCATCGAAGCCCCCAAAGAACTGACCGGCATCAACCTGCTGGATGAAAAGGCGCGCGGTGAGCGCGATGCCATCTTCGGCGTTACCCACGCCATCCACAACATGACGCCTGGCAAGCCCGATGACACCCTCCAGTATCTCTGGTGCATCGAGAAGGACTGGAAGCTCATGGTTCGCTATCCGGGCAGAAATATTACCCGTTATGCGCTGATCCACGCTTGGGACGACGAGACGCCTCTGCGCCTCTACAACGTCGCCAAGGATCCGCATGAAAAGATCAACTTAGCCGACAAACATCCTGAGATCGTGAAGCGCCTGAAGGCACGCATCGACGCCTGGCACAAGCCGGTGATTGAGCCCGGGCTGCCGAAGGAGTGAGCGGGAAAAGCTGCCGCTCCCCTATAAACCGGATTGATCTCGCTCCGCTCGATCCACGCGGAGTGCATGGCCCGCCGGCCATGGGATTGATGTTTTGCCAACTCGCTTTGCTCGTCGGCCCTTCGGGCGTTCTGCCCTTCGTTGAAAAAGCTGCCGCTCCCCTATAAGCCGGATTCTGTCCGTTCTGCAGTTGGACCTGCGGAACTGTACGGTCATTTCTCTATGCGACTAATACCCGGGAGTTTGGCGGA
The DNA here is from genome assembly GCA_964541125.1 of uncultured Luteolibacter sp. Taxonomy (GTDB): domain Bacteria; phylum Verrucomicrobiota; class Verrucomicrobiia; order Verrucomicrobiales; family Akkermansiaceae; genus Luteolibacter. Next base: position 14,112 of record CAZIPY010000212.1, read on the forward strand.
CGAGCAGCCCTTTCCCTGTTGTGTCTTGCACCGCGCGGGGTTTGCCGTGCCGCCTTGGTTGCCCTTGGCGCGGTGGGCTCTTACCCCACCTTTTCACCCTTACCCACGAATGGGCGGTTTGTTTTCTGCTGCACTTTCCGTCCGGGTTCCTCGCGGTTCCCGTCCCCTGCTTTCGCAAGGCGCGTTGCTCTGTGGTGTCCGGACTTTCCTCTGATCCCGCTTGCACGAAACCAGCGACCGTCCGGGGAGTGGCGAAGGGGAAAGTGAGTCGCAAAAGGCTGATATTCAAGGCAAAAGGGATTACTGGGCGCCATCCCAATACGTTCCCGCCTTCTCAAGAGCCTCGTTGTGGGCCTTCAACTCCCCCAACAACTCCGCAACGAGTTCGGGCTTCTCCGCCGCGCGATTGATGCGCTCGTGAAGATCCTCCTCTACGTTGAAGAGCAAGGGCGTGTCCATCGAGGCCTTGAAGCCATAGGCATCCCCCAACTGTGAGCCGAGGCGCACATGAATCTTCCACGGGCCCTTACGATAGGCTGCAGCTTTGTTGTCGGAGTAGGAGTAGACGAATTGGAAAGGACCAGCGGGTTTCTTGCCGAGCTCCTTCGAGAGCAGTCCACGGATGTCGCGGCCATCAACGACTCCATCCTCAGGTATCTTCACCCCGCAGATGGCGAACACCGTCGGCAGCACATCCAGCGTGCTCGCCGGATCGAGACAACGCTTGGCATCAATCACTCCCGGCCAATGGAAAATGCCGGGCACCCGGAAGCCACCCTCCCAGGAAGCGCAGCCCTTGCCATCGCGGAAAGGCCAAGCGTAACCCACATGCGTCCGGGCTTCACCATACTTCGCATGATTGGCGGTATTTCTGAAACGCAGCCACGGACCATTGTCCGAGGAGAAGATGATGAGGGTATTCTTGCTGATCCCCTCCTCCTTGAGCGCCTTGAGCACCGAGTCGACCGAATGATCCACCTCCGCCATCACATCCCCTAAGAGACCGCGCTTGGATTTTCCCTTGAAGGCCTCATCCGCATAGAGTCCGAGGTGGGGCTGATTATGGGCGATGTAGGCAAAGAAGGGCTCGTTCTTGTTCGCCCGAATGAACTCCACCGCCGCTTTGGTGTAGTGGCCCGTGAGCGAGGTGGAGGCTACCTCATCGGATGGCAGGTTATTGGCAATCTGCGTGTAACCTTTGATCGGATCGCTACCCTCTGGATCACTCTTGAGAAGCTTCGCATTGCCATAGTCATGACTGACGTTGGTGCCGACCCAGGCATCGAAGCCGTGGGCGATGGGCAGGGCGTCTGCACTCATGCCGTTCTTCTCGTTGGGATTGCCCAAGTGCCACTTGCCAAACATGCCAGTCCTGTAGCCGGCAGACTTGAGTCCCTCTGCAAGAGTCAGCTCCTTGCCGTGAATGTGACGCGGAGCCGATGGGCCGATTACCCAGGAGCCGAGTCCTGAGCGCTGCGGATAGCGTCCGGTGAGCAAGGCGTAGCGCGAGGCGCTACAGGCCGCGGTGCTGACGTAGAACTGGGTGAAGAGGGTTCCCTCCGAAGCCAGCCGGTCGATGGCCGGAGTCTCGATGACCGGATTGCCGTTGAAGCTGAAGTCGCCGTAGCCGCTGTCATCGAGGAAGAAGACGATGACGTTAGGCTTCTCATGGACAGGGCGCGCCGATAGAGAGCATGCAACAAAGATGGCAAGAAAGACCATCCACAGCATTCGGCCAAAATTTGCGGTCATTCGGGGTGAGGATAGCCTCAGCTTATGCCCTGGGAAGCGATAAAATGTCTGCTTCATGCCCTGTTTGACTCTATTGCAGCAAACTTACCGTGAACCCACAGCAACGTACAGCAAACGGCCCGGTCGAATACCTCGGGAAAACCCATTAACCCTCAGGCATTGCAACCGGGCCGCACTGAATATCGCGACGGGGTAATGCAAGCACCGGTCATGCCAAGTCCGGCACGGAGCGCCGACATGAAAATGAATCATGTTAGTGATCCTCAGGGCCCAGCAAATCAATAGCTGCGACCCCACAAGGCGCGGCGGCGAGTCTGGCGGTCGGTCACCGGGCAGATCGTACCACACTTCTCCGTCAGTTCTTCAGGCAGTTCCACATGCTCAAGCGGCAGACAGCGAATGGTGATCTTGTGCTTCTTGGAAAGTTCCTCTTCCTGATGAGAGTCTCCATCCCAGGGAACCAATACCCAACCGGGATTGTCCTGCTCCCAGTGGGCCTCGAATGCCTCGAGAGAATCACAGGTGGTGATGTTGGCATTGCGGAACTCGAGGGCCTTTTCCAGCAAGTTGCGATGGATTTCATCGAGGATCTCACTGGCTTGGCGAATAAAGTCGTCCTTCATCGGGAACTCCTTGGCCATGACTTCCTGGTCACGACGTTGGACACAGATTTTCCGGCTCTCGATGTCACGTGGACCGATCTCGATGCGAATGGGCACACCCTTCTTGACCCACTCCCACTTCTTGGCGCCACCGCCTAGATCGCGCTTGTCCACGAGCACACGAAGCGGTTCACCCATATAATCCTGACCACGCAGGGTTTCGGCAAGGGCCTCGGCCGCATCGATGACTTCCTCGCGAGTGTCCTCCTTGGGCGTGATGGGCACGATGACGATCTGCTGGGGCGCCACGCGAGGAGGCAGCACCAGGCCGTCGTCGTCGGAATGTGCCATGATCAGCGTGCCGATCATACGAGTCGAGACACCCCACGAAGTGGTGTAGGCGTGTTGCACTTGGCCCTCGCGGCCGGTGAAGGTGATGTCCTGAGCCTTGGAGAAGTTCTGACCGAGGAAGTGGGAGGTGCCTGCCTGGATGGCCTTCTTGTCTTGCACCATGGCTTCCACGGTTAGGGTCACATCGGCACCGGGGAATCGCTCGTTCTCGGTCTTCTCACCTGGAATGACCGGAATGGCGAGATGGTCGCGCAGGAAGTCCTCATAGAGCTCGTGAATCTTATAGGTCTCTTCGATGGCCTCTTCTTCCTTTTCGTGAGCGGTGTGGCCCTCCTGCCAGAGGAACTCGGCAGTGCGGAGGAACAAGCGGGGACGCATTTCCCAGCGCATGACGTTGGCCCACTGGTTGATCAGCAGGGGCAGGTCACGGTAAGACTCGATCCAACGCGAGAAAGCCGCGCCGATGATGGTCTCGGAAGTCGGGCGGATGACGTAGGGTTCGGTCAGCTCACCGGTGGGGATCATCTTGGTCTTGCCGGTCTCCTCGTCTTTCTGGGCCTCGAGGCGGTGATGGGTGACCACGGCACATTCGGTAGCGAAGCCCTCAGCGTGCTCGGCCTCCTTCTCCAAGTAGGACAGCGGGATAAGCAGCGGGAAATAGGCATTCTGGTGGCCGGTGGCCTTGAAGCGCCGGTCCAACTGCTGCTGGATCAGCTCCCAGATGCCGTAGCCCCAGGGCTTGATGACCATGCAGCCACGGGTTTCCGAATTTTCGGCCAAATCGGCGGCCTTGATGACTTGCTGATACCATTCGGGGAAATCGTCAGCACGGATCGGGGAAATGGCGGTTTTGGGGGCAGACATGATCGTTGGCGCACAAAGAATCACGGGATGGCCGCTTGAACACCAAAAAAATGACGATTTTAGCCTGATTTCCGCCAAATCCCGATGCTAACGGAAGTCTCATAAATCCATGAAAATCCAAGATTTAGGGCTTTGGGAGTTTGACAGGCTTCCAATGAATCCGCTTAATTGGGACCCTAAGCCCAATCCCTTCCTGCATGAGCGATAACGAAAACAAGGACAACAAGCCCGCTGACGAGAACTCCGCCGAGGAGAACGCCAAGAAGGGTACGTCCAAAATTCCCCTTTCCAAGGACACCTCCAAGACTGGTCTTTCCAAGAAAACTTCGGCCGTGCCGCTGATGAAGGAGACCGTCCGCGTGACCCTCAAGGACGCCCCGGCCAAGCCCGGCTCCGACTCCGAGGAAAAGTCCGATGCACCCAGCACCGACACCGCTGCCGTCCCACTCAAGGACGAAACCATGCAGGTGACCCTCAAGCAGCCGGACAAGAAGCCCGATTCTGATAAAGACAAGCCCAGCATGGACACCGCCGCCGTGCCTCTGATGAAGGACACCATGCAGGTGACCCTCAAGGACAAGGATGGTGGCGACGCTTCAGACAAGCCCAAGAGCGAGCCGGTCAAAGCTCCCGCTCCCGCTGGCAAGACCGCCAAGCCGACGACCCCTCTGACCCAGGCCGATTCCGCAGAAAAGCCTGCCGCCACCAAGAAGCCTGCTCCGGCTCCGACTGTGCCTCTCACTGGCAAACCTACTGCCACCAAGCCTGCCGCAGGTGCTCCGGCTCCAACCATCCCGCTGACCCGCAGTGGCGAAGCTCCCAAGCCGCCGACCGCGACCACTCCGGCCACCAAGCAGGCCAAGCCCGCGGCTCCGGCTCCCACCATCCAGCTCAAGACCAAAGGTGCTGGCGCTCCCGCTCCCGGTGCTGCCAAGCCCGCGGCTCCCATGCCCACCGTCAAGCTGGCCACCACCAACTCTCCCGTTGGCGCACCGGCCCCAACCGTGCCCCTCAAGACTGGCGGCCTGACCGCTCCTGGCGCACCCGCCGCACAGCCCGGCGCCAAAACTCAGCCCGGTGAACTTCCGGGTGCTCCTTCGGCTCTGCCCAAGGCCACCGTGCAATTGCCGAGCCCCACCCAGCCGCTCACAAGCCCGACCCAGCCCCTCACCGGCCCTGGCGCCGTCACGCAACCGGGTGCAGCCACCTTCAACATTCAAAGCGGTGCAGCCGAAGGCCCACCGACCATTGTTAAGGTTTTTGCCGCTCTCGGCCTTGCAGCCTCCATCGCGGTGCTCGTTTTCCAACTCAAACTTTCGAGCATCTGGATCAAGATCGAGGACAACCCGAATGGCAATAACTGGGAACAGCTGATTGAGCCCATCGAGTGATCTGAAAACTCTCCCCTCTTCAACAGCCCGACCGCATCCCTGCTGTCGGGCTGTTTGCTTTTTGAGATGCGGGCTTCGCATCACTTGACGGCGCACCAAAGCAGCGCCATGTTCATCGCATGGCACTTCAACTCACCGAAGCAAACTTCGAATCGGAGGTGATCAACTCCGATGTTCCCGTACTCGTCGACTTCTGGGCCGAATGGTGTGGCCCCTGCAAAATGATCGGACCCATCGTCGACCAACTCGCCGACGAAGTCGGTGATGCAGCCAAGGTCGCCAAGGTCAACGTCGACGAAGCCCGTGACCTGGCCGTCAAATACAACGTGCGCTCCATCCCCCTGCTACTGTTCTTCAAGAACGGTGAGGTGAAGGACCAGATCGTCGGTGCCAGCGTCACCAAGGAACAGCTCAAGGCCAAGCTCGACGAGATCGCCTGAGCCAACACAAACCTTTCCCAAGCCGCCCCTTCAAACGGGCGGCTTTTTTGTTGTCGCCTCGCTCAGTCACCTGTCAACAGTCAGCAGTCAACAGGGCCCGCATCGACACACGAAACATCTTAGACCACTTCAGGTCACGCTGCCACACTTCCCGTCACCACTAACAAACCACAATCTCCGCTGACCGCTGACCGCTGACCGCTGACCGCTGACCGCTGACCGCTGACCGCTGACCGCTGACCGCTGA
>CAZIPY010000213.1:0-5215 GCA_964541125.1 uncultured Luteolibacter sp.
CAAATCCTCTGCACAGCAAGCTAATTCACGAAAGATTGCGGTAGAAACGCGATTCGCATCCATGCGATGCAGTTAAGTTGTGCAAGGAATTCACCGCATAAAGCCAAATTCGATCCTCCAAGTTCGCAAGCCTATCCCGAACGGCAGCAAACCTCTCAAAATCAGGTTCGCAGTCCTATCCCCACAGGACGACCATTTTAGCAGCCTTACTTTCTCTCTTTGAGCAGCCCAACCATCGCTTCTCCCATCGCCTCTCCGATCAGGTAGTAAGATTCCCCATTTCCAAACCAGTGATGCCCGCCGCCGGTTGGAGACACATCTCGCTCCCTCCAGAAGCCGGTGGTTGGGACAAAGGCCACGTTGCCGCGAAATGCTGGGTAACGTTCGAAGTCCGTTACCGCCTTTTGTGCATTCATGACACCCGCCGCACTGGAGCCTTCTTTCGGTGGGCCGTCGTTTCCGGTCTCGCCGATCACAAAGGGTAGACTCGGTGACTTGAACTCCTTGCGCAGATCCTTGATCAGGTGGGCCAGATTGGCTTCATAGCTTTCGTGGTTGCCACCAAAGCGGTCGTTGTAGCCCTGGAACCAGACGATGCCTGCCAGTTCAATGGCTTCGCCGTCATAAGTGGGAAATGACTTTTTCAGATTGGTGATCGCATCGCGGTAGGTCTTGAGCGTGAGTTGGTAGTAATAGCCGGCGTCGCCGGGCTCTTTTGGCTCGGGATATTTTGCGGCACTTGGGGGTAGAAAGTCTTTCGCCAGAGATTTCCCACCCCAGCACGCCTTGATCAGAAGGACCTGCTCTTCGGTGGCCTTGCCGATGACGTGTCCGAAACCGAATTCGGGCCCGATGTTAATCGTGCTTCTGCCGAAGCCCACGGTGAGCTTTCCGTGTTCGGGGCCATCGTTGTTGTGCCAGGCCCAAACATCGTCGCGTGCAGCCCATTTGCTGGTTGCTGGGTTCTTGGGGTCCTGCAGTAGATGGCCGTAAGCCTTGATGTTGTTGGTGGCCATGTGGCGTAGACTGCCTTGGGCCCCGTTCACCCCACCCACACCTTCCTCGATCCGGCCATGACCCACCATATTCGATTGGCCGACGAGCAGGAACACCTTGATGGTGTCTTTGGAGTGGGTGGTGGAGAGGCTTGCCGTCAGGCAGAGGATGGAGAGAAAAGTGGCGAAATGTCTCATCATACAGGAACTGTTGTAACATCCATATCGAGGAGGCCATGGCATAGGAAGAGGAAACCGAAGTGAGTCTCCTAAGTTGCCCTTTTGGGTACAAGATGGAGCCAAGCTCACGGCTTTTCATCGACTCATTCAACCATGACCCTTGGCGAGCCACCTCGCCTCCATGAGAACCATCATTTTCACCTCACTGATCGCAGTAGCATCCCTCCCGCTTCAGGCCGATGATGCCGCGGCCCTCAAGCAAGCTGGCGCACTCTTTCCTCAGTTCAGCAACTCGCTCTACACCGACTCGGACAAGGCACGGGAAACCTACGATGCTCTCGCGGCTTTGGGTCCCTCGGTGCAACAGCGCCTGCATGACTGGCTCACCGAGGAATTCGATAAGAAGGCAGACGAGTATCGGAAGAATATTCCCGGTCGCGAAGATGCTGCCGGTCCATCCTCGGAGGATTGGGCCCGGATTGCCCAGTTGCGCCAACAACTCCGGGATATCCGCAAGAAGGGCCAGGAGGATCAAGAGAAGGCTCTCAAAGGCGAGGGGTGGGCAGCACTGCAGGAATTATTGAAGTTGCAGCGCCCGCGTGGTGGTAAGTCCTCCAGCAGGTCATCCGTTTTTGATCCGGATCCGAAAAAAGCAGCCAAGGCTCTGAGTGAGGTGAAGCTGGTGGCTGGCTACCGTACGGATTTGGGCAAGAAGCTTGGCTTGGAGACCCCGACGGTGGATCAGCAAATCGATTCCTTAACCAAGGTCAGTACTCCAGGAGGCAAGGCGAACGCGGACAAGTCACGCGCTGCCGAGGCCATCCTCGCCAAAAATGAAGCACTCAAGGATCAGATTCCGGCGGTGGAGTACGAGGCCATTCTCGAGGTCAATCAATGGCGTATCGTCTGTGGCATTCATCCGCTTTTGATTGATCCCAAGCTCTGCGACACCGCCCGCGACCACAGCAAGGACATGGCCGAGCACAATTTCTTTGCCCACCAGAGCCCGCTGCCCGGCAAGAAGTTGCCGAACGACCGCGCTAAGAAATTCGGCACCAGTTGCAGTAACGAGAATATCGCCACCAATGGGCAATTCTCAGGGGCCAACAAGGGATGGTTCCACAGTCCCGGTCACCACAAGACCATGTTCAGTTACCGCTACAAGGTGATCGGCTACGGCATTCATGGCCGCCACCACACCCAGAACTTCCGTTGATGGGTTGAAGAACGTCAGATGCGCCAGGGCTCGCGCATCGGCTGATGGATCAGGCCGTTGGCCTCGTCGTCGTCGAACTTGAGTGTCTTGGAATCGAACTTCAGGTTCTTGTTCAGGCGGTGAGCGGTGATGCCCATGTTGACCATGGTGCTGGACCAGAAGCCATTCTGCTCGTTGAGGGCGAACTTCTTGCGCTCCCGCACGCATTGGTGGAAGTCGACGTTTTGTTCCGGGGGGAGGGGGAGATTCTTTAGCTTCTCTCGCAGATTGGGAATGCTGCTCTGCAAGCGGCGCATCAGCTTGCCCTTGGGTCCTTCCATGAAGGGGCTGCCCTTGAGGCTGTTGTTTCCGTCGCAGATGATTTTACAACCGTCGGCGTAGGTAAACTCGATGCGGCGCCAGGTGCCGACGGCGTCCTTATCCTGGGGATCGGCGTCGATTTCGACGGAGACTGGAGCTTCCCCGTCCTTACCCAACACATATTGGATGGGGTCGAGGTAGTGCTGCCCCATGTCGCCGAGGCCGCCACCGTCGTAGTCCCAATAGCCGCGGAATTTGTCGTGCACGCGCTGGGAGTTGTAGGGCTTCTTGGGCGCGGGCCCGAGCCACATGTCGTAATCGAGATGAGCGGGAACGGGTTCGGGTTTGAGGCCGGGAGTACCGGCCCACATATCCACTTTCCAGTCGAAGCCATACTCTTTGGAAAGCGTCACCTTGAGTGGCCAGCCGAGCATTTCGCTCATCACCAGTTTTTTAATTTCTCTCATTGGCGGGCCGACTCCATGAAATCCACTTTTGAAGCGGAACCAGGTGTTGATGCGGAAAATGCGTTCGTGCTCCTCGACGGCTTTCACCATCGCCATGGCCTCGCCGATGGTGCGTGCCATGGGCTTTTCACACCAAATGTCCTTGCCCGCTTTGGCGGCCTCGATCGCCATCTTGGCGTGCCAGTGGGGTGGGGTGGCAACGTGAACGATGTCGATGTCGTCGCGCGCAATGAGCTCGCGCCAGTCGCTGTATTCGGCAAAGTCCTTCTCACCCTTTTTCTCCTTGGCGATCTTGCTCACTTCGGCGAGGTGCTGGGAGTCGCAGTCACAGAGAGCCAGTAGCTTGCCGGGCATGGAGAGGTGATGGCCGCGGCTGATGTTGCCGCAACCAATGATGCCCTTGGTCAGGACCTCGGACGGTGGCGTCTTGCCGTTCTTACCCAGCACGTGACTAGGGACGACCTGGATGGTGGCCAAAGCGGCGAGAGATTTGATCGCTTGGCGGCGGGTGTGAGATGAATTCTGATTCATTTTTCTATCCTATAAGCTCTTCGAAGTTCATGACGCGCATTCCCACTCACTGCTCAAGCTCGATGATGGCATCCGCAAAGGCTTTACCGATTTGAGCGAAGGTTTTGGCGCAGCCGAGATAATGGTATCCACCATTGGAGGCGCCGCGCTTCCATAGGTTCGCTTCTTCCTGACTGATCAGCTCTGCCTTGCGCTTATCGAGATAGGCTTTTTGGTCTTGTGGAGACATCGTGCCATCTTTGTTGGGGAGATTCGGGTGTTTTGTTCTCAGGAGATGAGCCATCCGCTTGAGCTGCTTGTGCTTTTCTTCAATCGCGCTAAGCGGTTCATCCCAGTACAGTCCGGTTTCAACAGCACGCACATTGCCTTGGAATTCAGGCAAGGATGCTGGTTGGGCCATGGCTTTACGGAAGGCCTTGTTCGTATCTGTTATGCCGCCCACTCCCAACACCCCAATCACAAAGGGCATATCGGGTGCCTTGAGGTCTTTGCGCACATCGCGGATGAAATGCGCCATGAGCTCTGAATACTGCTTGTATCGATCTGGAGAACGCTTGTCTGGGTAGGTGCTACTGTCGACAAAGTCATTGAAGCCCTGAAACCAGACGAAGCCTGCCAATTCATAGCCCTGCTTCTCAGCGTAGTCTGGATAGACCCGCTTCACGTCACTCAGCACATGATTCACATGGTTGATCATGGCCCGGTAATAAATCCCCGTGGCGTTTTTCTTTTTTGCCCACCATTCTTTCCGGTCCGCCTCTTTAGGCACGCCTGCACGCCCACCGTTGGGATTCGCGTCCCACATGTCCTGCATGGTCTTCGCCAACTCATAGGGCCCGGCACTAGGTGGGCGATAGTCCGTATTCAGGCTCTTGCCACCCCAGGCGGTCTTGATGATCAGGATGGGCTCCTTCACATGCTTCTGCATGTAGATGCCAAATGTGAATTCGGGGCCGATTTTACCGCCGTCTTCACCGGGCTCCAGCCTGGCTCCGTAACCAGCCGTCAAATTCCCAAACCCTTCTCCAAAAGTCCCTTTCATGCCTGTGTAATAGGAGATCCAGACGTCCTCACAGATCACCGGCTTGCCATCCGGGCCCAGCATGTCTTTCAGCAACGGAGCCGTCTTGGGATCATCGCCAATGTAATCCATGGTTTCGACCTTGGCATGCCCCGCCATATTGGACTGGCCGGCAAGGACGTAGACCTTGAGCGGAGCGGCTCCAACCGATGCGGCCAGCAACACCTTCCAAGCCATGGCCAGTAGGGCGAAATTCAGGAGTCTCATTCGGTCGATCATATGGGATTGGAATAACAGAGGGGGCGATCGGGAGAGATGCGTTCACTTGGCCTTGTCGCGATGGCCTTCTCCGAGGAGTTCATTCTCCTCCTTCTGCATTTTGGCGCGCCAAGTGGCGTAGAGTTCGCTCAGCTCCTTGACCTTCTCAGGGTGCTTGGCCGCGAGGTCGGTGGTTTCTTTGAAGTCCTTGCTCAGGTCGAAGAGCATGACTTCTTTCTCCTTCTTA